>NZ_BAAJLX010000015.1:0-108205 GCF_057543495.1 Colwellia sp. SU-HH01217
GTCATTCATCAGAAATAAAAAACCTGCAAAAGCAGGTTTTTTATTTAGAGCGTTAAGTAGCTAATGCTACTTATGCGCAGAATAAATAATTGAATACAAGGCGCTTTATTACAACGTTTAGTGTTTCTTAAACGAGTAACAAAGCAACGCAGTAATCAATCATTTAGACAAGCATAACTACATCATGCCGCCCATTCCACCCATACCACCGCCCATGCCGCCCATATCAGGCATAGCTGGAGCAGAATCTTGAGGTATGTCAGTAATCATCGCTTCAGTTGTTAGCATTAAACCAGCAACAGAGGCAGCAAACTGTAAGGCACTACGTGTAACTTTAGTTGGGTCTAAAATACCCATTTCTAGCATGTCACCGTAAGTGCTGTTACCAGCATTGTAGCCGTAGTTACCTTTACCGTTACGTACTTCGTTTAAAACAACTGATGATTCGTCACCACAGTTAGATACGATTTGACGAAGTGGTGCTTCCATTGCTCGAATAGCAACGTTAACACCATGAGTTTGATCTTCGTTAGCGCCTTCTAAATCTTTAATCGCTTCAGCGGCACGAACTAAAGCAGTACCACCACCAGCAACCACCCCCTCTTCAACAGCAGCACGAGTTGCATGTAATGCATCTTCAACACGCGCTTTTTTCTCTTTCATTTCAACTTCAGTCGCTGCGCCAACTTTAATGACTGCAACACCGCCAGCAAGTTTAGCTAAACGCTCTTGAAGCTTTTCTTTATCGTAGTCTGAAGTAGAGTCTTCAATTTGACCACGAATTTGAGCAACACGTGCTTGAATGTCTGCTTCTTCACCAATACCATCGATAATAGTGGTGTTATCTTTAGAAATAATCACGCGCTTAGCTTGACCTAAATCTTCTAACGTTGCTTTCTCAAGTTCCATACCAATTTCTTCAGAAATAACAGTACCAGCTGTTAAAGTAGCAACATCTTGTAACATCGCTTTGCGACGATCACCAAAACCTGGTGCTTTAACCGCAGCAACTTTAACAATTCCACGCATATTGTTTACAACTAAAGTAGCTAATGCTTCACCTTCAACGTCTTCAGCAATAATTAGTAATGGCTTACCTGCTTTAGCAACGCCTTCTAATGTCGTTAATAATTCACGAATGTTAGATACTTTTTTATCAACTAATAAAATAAATGGGTTTTCCATTTCAACAGTGCCATTTTCTTGGTTGTTGATGAAATATGGTGATAAATAACCACGGTCGAATTGCATACCTTCAACCACATCTAACTCATCTGTTAACGCTTGACCTTCTTCAACGGTAATTACGCCTTCAGTACCTACTTTGTCCATTGCTGTGGCAATGATTTGACCAACAGTCTCATCTGAGTTGGCAGAAATAGTACCTACTTGCTCGATAGCTTTATTGTCTGTTACAGGTGTTGACGCTTCTTTTAATGCCGCAACCGCTGCAATTACCGCTTTATCAATACCGCGCTTAAGATCCATAGGATTCATACCAGCAGCAATTGACTTTAAACCTTCATTAACAATAGCTTGAGCTAAAACAGTTGCAGTAGTGGTACCGTCACCAGCTTCATCATTGGCTTTAGAAGCGACTTCTTTAACCATTTGAGCGCCCATGTTTTCAAACTTGTCTTCAAGTTCAATTTCTTTGGCAACAGATACACCATCTTTAGTGATTGTTGGACCACCAAATGATTTATCTAATACTACGTTGCGACCTTTAGGGCCTAAGGTTACTTTTACCGCGTCAGCTAATACATTTACGCCTTTAAGCATTTTTACGCGTGCGTCATTTCCAAATAATACGTCTTTTGCAGCCATGTTATTGATTCCTATAATTTTGTTAAGAACAATGTTTGAATTTATTTAATCTAAACACTGTTTTGGACTATTTATATTAGGGCTTGATAATAAGCTAAAAGGCTTAAGCACCAAGAAATACAAAGCTAACTTGAGTAAACTTGTATTTTTGCTATGTTCTTTTAGCGATTAGTTAAGCGCTTATTTATTCTACGATTGCTAAAATGTCTGATTCAGAAAGAATTAATACTTCTTCACCGTCAAGTTTTTCAGTTTTAACGCCATATCCTTCGCTAAAGATAACGTTATCGCCAATTTTTACGTCTAAAGCACGTACTTCTCCGTTTTCTAAAAGACGGCCGTTACCGACAGCGATAACTTCACCACGCGTTGACTTCTCAGCAGCACTTCCAGTTAATACAATACCGCCAGCAGATTTTGACTCTACTTCTTTACGTTTGATAATTACACGATCGTGCAGAGGACGAATACTCATTTATGTTCTCCAGAGAGTTAAATATTAAAAAGTTAAATTTACTTGAAATTAAATATGGGGATAAATTACCACTAAACAAGTTTTTTTATTGAACTAGTTTAGTGGTGTTAATTATTCGTTTAATCTTTGCGTTCAAACTCACCCTCAAGTGTTTCTCCTTGGTGCTGGGATGTTGTGTGACTGGTCGATTTAAATTCAGCGCTGTCATTGATAGTCTCTTCCACTGAAGAGGCTGAAAAACTAGCTCCTCCTTGTGACATTTGACTCACCACAAGGTGCTGTTGTACTGATTTAATTAATACTTGCCTGACAGCGGGTACTAGCAAAGAGAGTCCAAAAATATCAGTCACAAAGCCTGGAGTAACTAATAACACACCGGCAATTAATAACATGACTCCGGTAATTATTTCACCAGAGGGCATTTCACCTTGCGCCATTTTAGTTTGAACAGATTGCAAGGTGGCAATTCCTTGTTGACGAACATACTTTGCGCCAAGCCAAGCAGTAAAAATTACAATAGCGATAGTTGGCCACGCACCTAACCATTCGCCAACATGCATTAAAACAGTAATTTCGATAATCGGTACAATAACAAAAAACAAAAATAAAATACGAAACATAACTTCCCGAACTTTTTAGCGAGTTGATGAAACTAATATGGGGGTATTCAGGTCTATTTCAAGCAAATGGCATTCAGTAGATAAGCCTGTGCAAATAAACCAAGAACATCACATAAGATTTTGTTAAAGTTTATTTAAAAAATTTGGTTTATTATCGCCATTCATTCGTCAAGCACTTTTAGTGCTTAAAAACTGTCGCTTTGAACATCCAGCATAGCGACATGTCCCAATTAAACTGGATAGTTGAGTTACTAAAGAAGTTATGAAAAAGTTAACCTCTGTATTTATATTATTATTTACTCTTTTACTTGCCAATTTAACGCTTGTAGAACGTTCCGCCAATGCCCAACAATCAATCTTTGACACTTCTTCCTCGTCTTTATTTAGTAATGAAGAAGAGTTTCTACACATTGATGAAGCATTTGGTTTCAACTTTTTTCAAAAAAGTGATCTGCTTGAAGTAACCTTTGATATTGCTGACGGTTATTATTTGTATCGTAAGCAATTTAAAATCACTTCTGAAGGAGCAAGTGTCGATGCGGTTAATTTACCGCAAGGGCAAAGTCATGAAGATGAATTTTTTGGTGTGCAAGAAATTTACACCGGCCAATTATCGTTTACCGTAGATATTTCGCAAGTAACTGAAAATTCGACTATTGAGATTCGTTATCAAGGGTGTGCCGAAAAAGGTTTATGTTACCCCCCTCACAGTAAAGTGGTTGACTTAAGCAAAGTAGATTCGAGTGACCAACAAGCAGTGCTAGCCGCTATTACCACAGATAAAGAGACAATAAACGGCGCATCAACAACGAGTAAACCTGAAATAACAGCTAGCAGCGAACAAAACCAATTGGCCGACATGTTAAAGCAAGAAAGTTTGTTGCTCACACTACTCGCATTTTTTGCTGGTGGCTTACTACTATCTTTTACTCCTTGTGTTTTTCCTATGTACCCCATTTTAACAGGTATTATTGTTGGCCAAGCTAAAGATAAGGTATTAACCACCAAACAAGCTTTTACGCTTTCATTTTTCTATGTTCAAGGGATGGCAATTACTTATACCATTTTAGGTATAGTAGTAGCGTTAGCCGGTGCCCAATTTCAAGCGATGTTTCAATCGCCCGTAGTATTAATCGCCCTAAGTATTTTATTTATCTTTTTAGCGCTTTCTATGTTTGGTTTATTTAATTTGGCGCTACCTAGCAGCTGGCAAAATAAACTTAATAACTTAAGCAACCAGCAAAAAGGAGGATCAATTATTGGTGTTGTGATTATGGGGGTTATTTCTGGCTTAGTCGCTTCACCTTGTACCACGGCTCCACTCACTGGCGCATTGCTTTATATATCACAAACAGGTGATGTTGTTCTCGGTGCTTCTGCTCTGTATGCATTAAGCTTAGGTATGGGACTACCGCTACTTATATTAGGCAGTTCAGGAGGAAAAATACTTCCCAAAGCAGGTGCCTGGATGAATGTTATTAAGAATATATTTGGCTTATTGCTACTTGCCGTACCTATATTTTTACTTGAGCGCATTATTCCTGCACTACTTGTCGATATATTATGGACCTTATTAATTCTTGCTAGCGCCAGTTATTTTTACGTAACTAATCAAAACTCAACTAAGCATAAAGGCTTTGGTTATGGTTGTCGCTCGCTCATTATCTTTTTAATGCTCTACTTTGGCGCAACAAAGGCTTATCAACTCATTAACCCAGTGCAAAATACTTCGGTTATTGAACAAAATCAACACGCTGAATTTATTAAAATTAAAAACTTAGCCGCATTAAATGAAGCAGTATCTGCTGCAAATAAAGATAATAAAACAGTAATGCTAGACTTGTATGCTGATTGGTGTATCGCCTGTAAAGAGTTTGAGGAGTACACGTTTAATACACCACAAGTTCAACAAGCATTAAATAATTCAGTGCTCTTGCAAATTGATTTAACAGATACCGGCTCTGACGAAAGTATAGAGATTATGGAACACTTCGAGGTATTTGGGTTACCGTCTATCTTATTTTTTGACTTAACCGGCAAGGAGCTTAGCAACAATAGAGTGACAGGCTTTATGGAAGCGGATGAATTTACTAACCATGTTAATGCGCTGTTTAACTAATTTATCATTCATAGCCGCTTTTGCTTTCTTAACATATTAGCAAGAGCGGCACTATACAATTTACCCAACGCATTTTTTCACAAACTTAAGAGAAAAAGTCAATCGAGCTCAACTAGCTGAGCTCGATTGACCAATTAGATTTCTAGCAACTATTTTCGTTAAACTCTGTGTTAACTTCTTCGTTAAATATCAAATGAAACCGGTTTAATTGGGCTTTCCACTTTGGTTTTCCAATAGCCGTCGCTAATATGAGATTCAATAAACGACATAATATCTATTTCAGGAATAGGTTTAGAAAAATAATAGCCTTGAATTAAATCGCAATTATTTTCCGTTAAGCTACGCAATTGGGCACTCGATTCTACCCCCTCAGCAATAGCTGTTAATCCTAAGTTTTTCACCATAGCAATAGTCGACATTATAATTTGATAATCCGCATGGTTTTCTAACATGCCAAATACAAAGCTTTTATCGATTTTAATGACATCTATTGGCATTTTTTTCAAATACGTTAATGACGAATACCCTGTACCAAAATCATCAATAGCAAAGGTAAAGCCCATGCTCTTTAAAGTATCCATAACTTCAATAGCTTGCTCTACATCTTTAACGAGCGTCTGTTCTGTAATTTCTAATTCGAAATGCTCAGCAGATAAATCAAACTCTGCTAATAACTCTTCAAAGTAGGTGGTTAATTTAGGATCAGTAAACTGAATAGCAGACAAGTTAATCGCAACTTTAACGTTGTTTAATCCTGAGTGACGAATTTTCACTACCAATTCAAAGCAGCGGCGAATAACCCAGTAGCCTAAAATAATCATGTGCTCTGAATTTTCTAAAATAGGAATAAAATCATCTGGTGAAATCATACCTCGCTCAGGGTGATGCCAACGTAGTAAAGCTTCAAAGCCATAAAGTTTTTTAGTTTTTGCTTCTAATTGTGGCTGTAAACTAATGCTGAATTGCTTTTTAGCCAGTGCTTGTCTCACTTCTCCTTCTAACATGACTCGGTGAGCGACTTTTTCATACATATCTTCGTGATAGACATGAAATTGAGAGCCACCACTTTCTTTAGCTTCATACATAGCAATATCAGCATGACTGATTAACGCATCAGCTTTGGCGTTTTTATCGTCGCTATAAACAATGCCAATACTGGTCGACACATAAAATAAACTCGATGAAAGTTTTATCGGCTCTCTAAATTGCAAGAGTATTTTTTCAGCAATTGCCTCAGCTTCTGCACACGAATTTAATTGACTTAAAACAATAACAAATTCATCACCACCAAAGCGGCAAGCTAGATCAATGTTTTTCACACTTAAACGCACGCGATCAGCTGCAACAATGAGTAAGCGATCCCCCTCACTATGGCCATGACTATCATTTACTTTTTTAAAGTCATCTAAATCTAAAAACAATACGGCAACGCCTTTTTTGTCGATAGCGATATTAGCAATAGATTTTCGAAGTTGATAATTGAGCATATTACGATTAGGCAAACCTGTTAATAAATCGTACATCGCTATATTTTCAAGCTCTTTAGTTTTTTGATCCACTTCAAGATTAAGCTGTTCAAGCTCATAACTGAGCTCTATTGTCGCATCGGTCAGCACATCAAGTTCATCAGAAAAAAAGCGAGGTGATTTAAGTTTTGTCTGGCGAAATAAATCAAACTCTTTTCTTGCCAACAAGGGTAAAACGTTAGAAAGCGTTAGCAATCGTTTAGTAAAAGGACTCGCAATTAAATAAACTAGCGTTGCCAAAGCAATAAATATAATAATGGCCGACACTAAAACCTGCTGCCGATAATGATCACTCTCTTTTTTGAAAGGCGTAACATCATCAACGAGTGCTAAATAATATTGTCGCTGATTTTCAGCAATAGGCATTAAGTTGAGCAAATAATTCGAAGAAGTTAAGTCTATTTGTAAGCCATTATTGTTTACATCGCGGACAAAAGTATCACCAGAGTCATAGCTAAACAAAGCATTAAACAGTTGTGGATTAGACGCAGACATAAAGTTAACCTCGTTTAGTCGCGTATCCTTGTAATTTTCAAAACTGACAATCGCCAGATCACTTTTCAAAGAGCGGTTAATCGCATATAACATATCGACTAACGATGCGCTCATCACTACGATAGCTAACTCACCTTTTTGATTTAATAAAGGAATACTGATTAATTGTTGACAGCTTTCTGCACAATGCAATTCTTCTTGAGGGGTTTGCTCACTTAAGGTTTTAATGACATTCTTCTTAACATAGTCAGGGAGTGAGCTAGTAGTGTAAATCGGTTGAAGTCGGTGATTGACTAGCCATATATTTTCGACATTAAAATGCAACTCTAAAGCATCAAATTGCGCTTTTATACCATCAGCAAAGCTAGAAAAATCATCCTCTTGATTAAGGCTTATTACATCGGAAAACGTTTCTACCCACACCCTTAGTTTTGAACGTAAAATGTCATTATGCAAACTAAATTGCAGCTGCCCTTGCCTAAGAGTGTCTTGTTGAAATTGTTTAAACTCTTCTTGAAGGCGCCACAATGACATCGCCGAAAACCCAACGCCAATAAACAATAGCGTAATTATAATTAACGCGAGTAACTTAGTCGGAACACTGACAAACACTTTTTTCATAACAGCCTCTAAAACCAGTACATCAGTTGCATTGTCCATAAATTCCAATGCTCATTGTTATTGATGGCGAGGTTAGGAAACACTACAGGTGTTAACCGAGCTGTACCGTCAAAACGATGATACTCAAGTTGCAGGCGAAAATCTTGCGCGAGGTCATAAGAAAGACCAAACGTAAGATCATGTTGATAAGCAAAATAATTAGGCACCAGCCCCCCTGTACTCTCTGTTAACTGCTTACCACTTTTGTCATCTTTATCCGCATAAAATTTTTCGTATCTAGCTAGTAAGGTTAGTGCATTATTGACTTTATATCTTGATTGCACATAAAAGCCTTGCCCCATTTTATCTTCGTGAGAATCGACAGCATAAAAGCCATCAAAGATAAAACGCTCTTGAAAAATTTCGCTACTAAACTCCCACTTTTCACCTTCATATATTGCATTAACGATAAAGCGCTGCAAAGTAATTTTGGCATCTAGAAAATTATCGCCCTGTTCAGCCATATTGTATTCAAAGTCACTGTCTAATAAAGCTAAACCAAAACGCCAAGATGACAAGAAAGGTTGCCAATATAAGCTCGACTGCACATCAAAAGTCTGCTTCATGTCGCCAGTGGCAAGTTCGCTGAGGATAATTTGAGTTTGCTCTTTTGATATATGAGAGGTACCAGTACTGATATTAAAGTCAAAATCACCCAATTCATCAGAGCTATGACTTACTTTAAGATTCACGCCATCAGCGCCTACGGCAATGTCTCTAAAACCATCGAAGTACACAGACTGAGGTAAGATAATACTCGGGCGAGTAAAAGGCACATCACGTGTACTTGAGTAAAGCCAATGAGTGTTTTTATAGCGACCAGCATAAAGGTTTACTTGCCAGTTTTCATTTTGAAATGCCGACCAGTCGATTAGCGCATAATCAACACGTACCCCATCGTCGTACCTATTACCGCCATCTAAATAAACCATTTGCCCTGTTAGACGAAACTGGGAACTTAGTTGATAAGATGCATTCAAACCAATCTCTGTCAGTTCAGCAGATAAATCACCACTATCATTAACAAAGTCACTACCATCTACATCAATAATACCTTGAGCAACAAAACCATGAACTTGCAAATCATGAAAAGTTTCTTGGTTAGCTGATGCACCCATCATTACTATATTTAACGCGATCAAGGTGACTAATTTTATTGCTTTCGTCAACATCCTATTCCTTAATTTTAATAACATATGCATCCTTAACAATGGTGGAATCGTCAACATAGCCAATTGCTCCTGCCGTGTTAATTACCGCTTCAAGTAAAGCTTGTGGTGTATCAACAACAATAGGTGCTGTACCTAGTCCTGAGAAAATTAACTTATTCCATATACGATCTAATTTATATGAGAATATGCCTAATTCATTTTTGCTGAAATTTTGATGTAGAGGGTGGGAGCTCGGCAAAACAAAAACAACAATTTTTTGGCCATTAGCCCACTGCAATTGTCGCATTGAAAAAATTCGCCGTAATTGTGATTGCGTTATTGGTGCTACCGCTTTATTGGCGATAACTTTAGCGCTGTATGCTATAGGACTCGAAAAAAGTGCAATAACAACAATTAGACTGGTGAGTATGCTTTTGATAGACACATCCCTGTAAACGAAAAAATACTAGTAAGTAAATCCGGAGTACTAGTAAGTATTGTAAATGAGTTATTTTATCAAGCTAATTAGCAAAAATGCAAAATAATCAAATATTAAGCTTACTTTTATTTAATACCAGTATAGTTCAAATATAATCAGTCGCAACAAATCTTCACACCTCAACTGATAAGACCAGTATTTTGCTGCTATATTCTGCGAAAACACTATAATAATCGCTTATTATTAAAAACATGAACTTTTTTGCTATATTTCATTCCAAGCATAATGATTTTATGTAAAGATTGTAAATAACATTACAAATAAGGTGCGTTTACAGAAGATGACTGCAAAGTTTAGAGTTTTAGTACTTAATGGTCCTAACTTAAATATGTTAGGAAAGCGTGAGCCTGATATTTATGGCGCTCAAACTTTATCTGAGATTATTGAGCAACTAACCAATAAAGCGCAATCTCTCGGTATTGAATTGCTTCATTTGCAATCTAATGCTGAGCATCAGCTGATCGATGAAATTCATCAGGCACATGAAAAAGTTGATTATATTATTATAAACCCTGCGGCTTTCACTCATACCAGTGTGGCATTACGCGATGCCCTTTTATCAGTGAATATTCCGTTTATAGAAGTACATTTATCTAATGTGCATGCAAGAGAGCCTTTTAGACAACATTCATATTTATCTGATGTTGCTAAAGGGGTTATATGTGGCTTAGGTAATCAAGGATATAGCTACGCTTTAGATGCCGCACATCAGTTTCTTAGCAAAAATTTAAAATAAACATTGTGTTAAATGTAAATAACAACATTTAACACATTAAAACTAAAAGCAACAGTTAACTTTTTTAGGTTAACTACTATTTATAAAAGTTTTATCTATTATTAGTTTTTATATAGATAAAATCATCATCACAATATATGAAGGTGTTCCATGGATATTCGTAAAATAAAAAAACTTATCGAACTTGTACAAGAATCAGGTATCAATGAATTAGAAATATCTGAAGGCGAAGAGTCTGTAAGAATTAGCAGCGGCGCTGTTAGCAGTGCACCAATGGTTGCAGCTCCTGTTCAAGCAGCTCCGATCTCAGCCGCCCCAGCTCCTGCTGCCGCACCTACAGCTGATGCTGCTCCTGCTGCTGTTTCAGGCCATGAAGTTCGCTCACCAATGGTAGGCACTTTCTATGCTTCAGCTTCGCCTGATGCACCTGCATTCGTAGAAGTTGGTCAGCATGTAAACGCTGGTGATACTTTATGTATTGTTGAGGCAATGAAAATGATGAATCAAATTGAAGCAGACAAATCTGGTGTTATCAAAACCATTTTAGTACAAAACGAAGACGCTATTGAATTTGATCAACCGCTATTCATCATTGAATAAGCCCATATATATCAACACATAAGGTTTATTCCATGTTAGATAAAGTCGTTATCGCCAATCGAGGCGAAATTGCACTAAGAATACTACGCGCTTGTAAAGAGCTAGGTATTAAAACGGTTGCTATCCATTCAACTGCCGATAGAAACTTAAAACACGTTTTACTCGCAGATGAAACTATTTGTATTGGTAAGGCATCGGCACCTGAAAGCTACCTAAACATTCCAGCAATAATTACAGCTGCAGAAGTTACTAACGCTGTTGCAATTCATCCTGGTTATGGCTTTTTAGCTGAAAATGCTGATTTTGCCGAACAGGTTGAAAAATCTGGTTTTGCCTTTATTGGCCCGAAAGCAGAGAGCATTCGTATAATGGGTGATAAAGTTGCCGCAATTAAGGCCATGAAAGTTGCCGGCGTTCCTTGTGTACCTGGTTCAGATGGCCCGTTAAACGATGATGAGGCAACTAATAAAGCACACGCTAAGCGTATTGGTTACCCTGTTATTGTTAAGGCTGCTGGCGGCGGTGGTGGCCGTGGTATGCGTGTAGTTCGTACTGAAGAAGAGTTAATTGACGCAATTGCCTTAACGAAACGTGAAGCAGGTACTATTTTCAAGAACGATATGGTTTACATGGAAAAATTTCTTGAAAATCCACGTCACGTAGAAATTCAAATAATGGCTGACGGACAAGGCGGTGCTATTCACTTAGGTGAGCGTGATTGTTCGATGCAACGTCGTCACCAAAAGGTGGTTGAAGAAGCTCCTGCACCGGGCATTACTCCTGAAATGCGTGCCAAAATTGGTGAGCGTTGCTGTAACGCTTGTATCGAAATTAATTACCGCGGTGCGGGGACATTTGAGTTTTTATACGAGAATGGCGAATTTTATTTTATTGAAATGAATACCCGTATCCAAGTAGAGCACCCTGTTACTGAAATGGTGACTGGCGTTGATTTAATTAAAGAGCAATTACGTGTCGCAGCAGGTCAGCCTTTATCTTATACGCAAGAAGATATTAAAGTATCTGGACATTCTATTGAGTGCCGTATTAATGCTGAAGACCCTCGCACATTTATTCCTTCACCTGGAAAAATTACCCGTTTTCATCCTCCAGGAGGTTTAGGTGTTCGTTGGGATTCTCATATTTACGCTGATTATTCGGTTCCACCTAATTACGATTCTATGATCGGTAAACTGATCACTTGGGGTGATAATCGTGACGTAGCTATTGCTCGTATGCGCAATGCATTAAGTGAGTTAGTGATTGACGGTATCAAAACAAATATCGCTTTGCACATTGATATTTTAAACGATCAAGGCTTTGTTAACGGTGGTGCTAACATTCACTATCTTGAAAAGAAACTTGATGAAATGTCGTAACTTACTGATGTTAGTGCATAAGTAAAAATGTCTTGAAAGCCTCGTAAAATGCGAGGCTTTTTATTATCCTTTGTTAATACAGTGTCATCTTAACTTCATATAGTATGTTTTCATCTTGGACTTCATCAAACATCAAAGTAAGCTGATATTCATCAGAGTCAATTTCAACCACATTGTCTAGCTCAAAACTATCTGCTGGAAAACCTTTTCTGAGTGACTCGATTGATTTCCCTTGTTTATAGTCGCCAAAAAACCAAGGACTTGCTAAAGCTGCTTCAGAGACACCTGAAGTAAATATTTCCTCGACTAAATTTACGCTTTTAAGATCATCATTTTTAACTTCTAGAAATAAATTGTCATTATAAACTAATAAACGTTCACTCTTTGATGAGGTGATAACAGCTAATGGAGTGCCAAATTGAGGTTTAATTACATCAAAATCTATACTTTGCTTTTTATGGAGTGAGGCGGATATTAGTGCTAACAAGTTAAATTGTTCAATTCTATTAACTAATAACCTGTTATTAAGCGCTTTGTAGGTTTTATTTTCTAATGTAAAACCATTGAGTACATAGTTTTCATCTTGTGCACTTTGATTAGAGTATTGACTAAAAGATAACGTTAACCTTGCTTTATTATTCTCAATAATGAATTGATGTTCTTTATTCAAGTTATCATCTGTTTTCAAAGCCGCTTTTACATCAGACCATAACGAATTATTCGAATACCTATTGTTTATTTTCCACTGAAAATCATCAAAGTAATCAAGAAAAGGGATTTTATTCAACATGCTTTGATTAAGTAAAGTGGGAACCGTCTGTATTTTTACTAATTTATCATTTTGAAAATGCAACCAGTGTCGCCGCCCATAACCAATGATTAATTCACTTGTGTAAACATTGAGTATTACATTAGGTGTACCTAATGTCGTAATGACATTCTGATAATTTTCGCCTAGTTTTACGCCATAAACACCATTTTCTAGCGACACCTCTTGATTAGTAATGTGAGGCCGATGTATCACATTGCTAAAACTCACTGTATACGCGTATGTGTTTAATTTTATTTTATTGCTTGTCGTTTGAATAACCTTATCGCCTTGGTGGTTATAAGCCGTACGTCTTTTCGATTCTTGATTATTTTCGCTACATAAATGTATGAACTCAGCCTCATACGCTAGCGTAAAAATTGCCCTTTTTATTTTGGTAGCTGTAATAGCTTTCTTGATGTCTTTTGCTACTAGGATAACTGCATCAGCACCTACGGAAGCTGCTTGCTTACGTATCTTCATCAATAAATCACTGGTTATTTCATCTTTATCTAAAGGGTCGTCAATTTGCTCTTTAGCAGCATAATGCTTAATGACTTCATAAGAACAGTTAGGGTAAAAGTCTAAAATGGGGGGATATTTATCGGCTAAATTTGTCGCCTGTATAGTAGTGCTACTAACTAAAGTAATGATTGCAAACACAAAGAAGACGACTTTCATTTTATTTGATTCTTAAAATTAATGACTAGACGGAGGTTAACATAAGGCTAAGTAATTTATGAGACTAATCTTGTGATTTAACCTTATACAAATAAGCGGATAAAATTTTATTGGTGGCTGCGTGTTTAGCGCAGTATAATTGTTAGGGTTCTTTTTATTGAGTAAACATATGACAAACGTTTTAGAAAAGCCAAATCCTCCTGCCGATGATGATTGTTGTGGCGGTGGTTCGTGTAACCCCTGTGTGTGGGATCATTATTATGCTGAATTACAAAAGTGGCGAATTGCCCAAGCAAAACTTAAAGAGCAAGAGCAAAACCACCATCAAGAATAGTAATCTCCACAAGTAAGTAACCTGAGCTCAAGTTAAGTAGCTAAGCACGACTTAACTCATCGCAATAACAGATTTAACCAACCGACTAATCCCTTTAGCAGCATCACTGATTGATGTTGCTAACATATAAGCCGGTGTTGAAACCACTTGATTATCTTTATCGATTACCACACTTTCAACATCTGCTTTAATATGCTCTAGCCCCATAGTGGCTATAGATTCAGCGGTTGCCGCGTCATGACCAATAGTGCCTTTAACCCCTTTAGGGTAAATAAGTGGCAACATCGCTGGTGCTATACACATATATCCAGCAGGCTTGCCAGCATTAGCAAACGCTTGGCACATTTTCAGTACTTCATCATTAACCTGACATTCACAGCCTTGCAAGGCAAAGTTTGATAAATTTTTTGCGGCACCAAATCCGCCAGGTACAATAAGTGCGTCCCATTCATCAATATAAAGCTCGTTGATATCTTCAACATCACCACGCGCAATACGCGCTGACTCAACTAATACATTACGGGTTTCATTTTCACTAATCGCCCCCGTTAAATGGTTAATAACATGATGTTGTTCAATATTAGGCGCAAAACAGCGATAACTTGCACCACATTGCTCGATTGCCAATAGTGTTAGTACCGATTCTTGAATTTCACTACCGTCGTAAACACCTGAGCCACTTAACAGTACTGCAATTTTTTTCATCATTTCCTCATTACCAGTAATTAACTAGTTACTTGATTCATTTTTATTTTCAATTGGCATAATAATACCACTAAAACAGCAAACCCCATTAATAAAGCAAATGGTAATGCTGTACCATCGTAAAATATTGCTAAAATAGGCCCAGCTAACGCGCCGATACCAAAACGTAATGTGCCAATAACCGCCGTTGCTGTGCCCGATTGCTCGGCAAACTCGATCAATACCAGTGAATCCGCATTAACTGCAATCATCGAAATACTGCCCATTAAAGGGATTACTGTTATCAGAGTAAAAATTAAAGGTAGTGAAAAGTAATTAGCAATGACTAAGCCCGTCGAGGCTATCACGCTTAACACTAAGCCATAACGCAGCATAGTACGCGAGCCTTTTTCAATAACAAATTTTGTATTGGTAAAGTGTGCAATCATCAAGGCTAATACGTTAATGGCAAACAAAATGCTAAACATGAACTCTGAGGTTTTAAATACCGTTAAATAGACAAAAGGAATGCCTGTAATATAGGTAAAAAATGCGAGAGATATCATCATCGATGTAATCAAATCTAATCGCGCTTTTTGATGCGTTAATACAATTTTATAGCGGGCAATAAAACCAAAATGTTGACGTTGCTCAATGTTTTTTGCTTCAGGTAGATATTTAATCGCAAGTACTAACACGACTAAACTATAGGCTGCTAACACGTAAAAAATTAACGTCCAGCTATGCAGTAAGAGGATAAATGCACCAATACTAGGAGCGACCATGGGCGCAACCATCATAATCATACTGACATAAGAAAAGCCCTTTGCCATATTTTTCCCATAAAACTCTCTTATAGTTCCAGGAACAATCACGGTAGCGGCACTACTAATAAAAGCTTGCACAAAACGAAGTGAAAGAAATTGTTCAATATTTTGACTAAAGGGTAAGGCTAAGCTCGCCATAATAAAACCGCCAATACCAATAAATACTAATAACCTTCTACTGTGTTTATCTGCCATTGGACCAAAAAACAATAAACCAAGCGCATAGCCGAATAAGTAAATACTTAAAGAATTTTGCACAAGTGGCATTTGTGTATCTAAATCGCTTGCGATTAATGGCATTGCCGGTAAATACATATCAATAGCTAATGGAGATATCGCAAGAATCGATGCTAATAATGGCAATAATAACTTTAATGAAATAGCAGGTTGAGTTGTTTGTGTTAAAGCATTCATTTTAAGCTTGTTTTCTCTGTATTTCGTTAGCAACAGGATGTTGATGAATAAGTCGCCCTAAGGTTTTTAGCGCTTCTTCTATACCTTCGCACCACTGAACGCCAAAACTTATACGCATATAGTTTTTATAATTACCCGAGGGAGAAAAAATTTCTCCGGGAGCAAAACTCACACCTCGTCTGATTGCTTGCTCAAATAAATGACTCGTATTGATATGAGATCGGCAACGTAGCCATAACACACTGCCGCCTTGCGGTTTTGAAATACACACTTCATCAGGAAAGTGTTCAGCAACGAGTGCTCGCATTCGTTCACAGTTGTAAATTAACTTTTTACGTAACACGCTTAAATGTCGATCATATTCACCACTGGCTAAATACTCATTCAAGGTCCACTGCTGTAACATAGGTGAGGAACAAGATTGCGCTCGCTTAATACGTTTTGCCTGTTCTTCAAACTTACCAGGTATTAACCAACCCACTCGATAACCTGGCGCTGCTGTTTTAGAAAATGACGAACAGGTCATCACCAAGCCTTTAGTTGAATAAAGCTGTGCAGGTTTAGGTTTTTGATCAGAAAAATAGAGTTCGCTATATACGTCGTCTTCAATTAGCGGAATATTTTCAGACTCAAGGTATTCAACCATTGATTGGCGTTGTTCATCGGTCATTAAGGAGCCTAATGGATTACTAATAGCACTAGAGAATAAGCATGCCTTGATACTGTGTTGATTAACTGCTTGTTTTAGCTCAGACAAAGCGACACCATTTTCTGTACAGGTATAAACTTCTAATGCCTTCATGCCTAAACTTTCAATCAGTTCAATCAAGCCAAAAAAGCAAGGAGACTCTATAGCAATCACATCACCGCGTTGAGCAACACATTGCAAAGCAATAGACATCGCTTCTTGAGTACCATTAGTGATAACCATATCTTCATAGTTAACATCTACGCCCTGCCCTTGATAACGATATGCTAACTGCATTCTCAGTTTGGCATCACCATTAACGGGTCCATAACTTACCGCTTTTTCAGCCACTTTACTGATCACAGAGCGCATCAATCTTGCCAACGCTTTATCTGGTGGATGACAATGAATAGGATTTGAAATACCTAAGGCCACGGTATTGGGTAAATGTACCGCTTCATGGACTTGCTCAATTAAACTTCTGCATTTAACTTCTACAGGTATACAACCCGACCAATCGGCAGGGCGAGGCAATAAAGTTCGGGCGTTCTGGGCTTTTAAATAATAGCCAGATTGGGGTTTTGCATATACCTTACCTTGACGCTCTAACTCAATGTAAGCTTGTTTTACTGTTGGAACACTGATTTCAAATTGCCCACTGAGATTACGTAAACTAGGCAGTTTGTCACCGGGGAGCAAGGCACCCGATTTTTCTTGGCGCTCAATAAATTCAATAACTTGTTGGTATAAAAATTCAGAAGAAGTTTTGTCTAATAATCGCATTATTTTCACATGTTTAAGTAATAACAATGAAACTGTATAGGTTGCATTTTCATTATTTTGTACATGTTATTAAAACAAAATTCATCTACACTGTCTATTCATAAAGCCTAGCTAGCCAAATTATAATGTTAATTAAACCATGGTTATTAAATACTGATTACTCAGGACCCACTTATGAATAACACCTTTTTATACTGTGTAACGGTATTAATTTGGGGGACAACTTGGATTGCAATTAATTACCAATTAGGTGATGTTGCTGCTGAAGCTTCCCTCGTTTATCGATTTGGATTAGCTTCTTTAGTTTTGTTTGCTTACTGTTGCTTTAAAAAACTGCCGCTAAGTTTTACGTTTAAGCAACATGCTCAGTTTGCAGCTTTTGGTACTTGTTTGTTTGGCGTTAATTACTATTTTCTCTATTCAGGACAAGTATATATAAATTCAGCCTTAACAAGTATTGCGTTTTCAACCTTAATGTTGGCCAATATTATCAATGCACGGCTTTGGTATAAAACCCATATCACGCAGCAAGTGTACTTTGGTGGTGCTTTAGGTTTAATCGGCATAGTTACGCTATTTTGGCCTCAAATTACAGATGTCGTATTTGGTCCAGAAACCCTACTAGGGTTAACTCTTTGCTTAATCGGCGTTTTATTTGCCTCTACGGGTAATATGTTGTCGATGAAAAACCAACAACAAAAAATTCCCGTGTTACAAGCAAATGCATGGGGAATGGCATATGGCACTTTGATTATGGTAATGATGGTGTTGTTTCAAGGTAAAAGTTTTAACTTTTCATTCACTTTTGCCTACATAAGCTCATTACTTTATTTATCTCTTTTTGGTTCAGTAATTGCGTTTGGCTGTTATTTAAGTTTATTAAGTCGTATTGGCGCTCATAAAGCTTCTTATTCAAGCATTATGTTTCCTGCTGTTGCAGTAATTATTTCAACTTTTGTTGAAGGTTTTGTTTGGGATACTTATACCATTTTGGGATTAACAGCGATGTTAGTTGGTAACTTAGTGGTTTTATCTAAACCTAAAGTTGCTGAAGTAGCAGTGCCGATTACTGAAACGACAGAAGAGAAAAAATTAGCTTTATCGTAATTTCAACAAAACAGGTTTCGTGCTCGCTGCACAAACGGCATAGAGATTCCTTCCCCTATGCCGTTTTTTTATGTCTATTGTTGAAATGACTGCTGATATGGTCGGTTTTGATTAACCGCCAATAGGCGAGCCAGGTGGTAGGCTAACCTTTGCAGGCACAATCACTTGTTTCCCATTTTCTAAACTATATTCTATTTGTTGCTCTAGCATTTTAAACTGTGCACTAAGCTCATTGTACTTACGACTGTCATTATTATCATCAAGCCAATCAGTAAGTTGCTCTAAGTTGTTATAAATGAGAGCTCGCACCTCTGTTACCGTATTTTTATCTTGCCAAAGCGCAATTAACTGATCTACCACTTGTTGATTAACGCGTTGTTGCACTAATAAAGCTAATCCCTCTTGAGGTGCTTTATAAACAGAGTTTTTAAGCACTCTTTTTATAATATAGTTAGCATTATTTATTCTGCTATTAATCACTGACTGTTGCTGAACTCGAGCTAACCTTTCACCATTTAGCAATAAACTTAACGTGTGTTTTGCACTCGCTTCAGCAGCGGTCACTGGATCAAATGCCAGCCCAATATGGCTACTAAAACTTTCTCGATTTCTTGAGTAGCCGTAAGCTTTAGGTGGAATTAAAGAAAGAATACTCTGGGGTAAAACTAACACTTCGCTTTCAAGCGTATTAAGTAGGCCCGTTATTGCTTTGTTTTGTTGTTCAGAAGAGACCGTTCTCACTCCTTTAACCGCTGAAGTTCCTTTGACTTCGTAGCTATAATCTAAACCGCCAATCAGTTTTGCGGTAGCTTCTACTTGAAAACGATGAAAATTATAAATAGGGACTAATACTTGTTCTAATTCCGATAAAGGCACGCCATAGTCAATAGAATTTATACCAAAATCTGACAGTGCTTTTTTCCTAATTGATAATACTCGCGCTAATTCTTGTGTCGCATTAGCGCCATTATCCCATAAATGGCCATTGTTATTTGCAGAAGACGCCGCTCGTGCATCAGGATCTGACATATACAGCAAACCTTGCTTTTGTGCCGATTGAATAACTTTGGCTAAATAACTAGCTTCTTGCTCTGGCGCTACATCAGCATAACCATAATCAATCACAGCTTTGTCCCATGCACCTAAACCTGCGGCATAAGCATTAGTTAAGTCCATCTCTCCATTTGTTAAGGTAATAAAGGGATGAGGATAATCCATTACCGAAGCACGGTTGTTAACACTGGCAGAAAAGTTATGAGCAATGCCTAAGGTATGACCTACTTCATGTGCTGATAATTGACGAATACGTGCTAACGCCATTTCTTTCATCGCAGTTGTATCAGCATTGGGGGCGGTAAATGGAGATGTTAAACCTAGGGCAATTAAGTAATCTTGGCGCACTCGAAGTGATCCTAGCGTTACATGCCCTTTCATAATTTCACCGGTACGAGGATCAATCACAGAAGAGCCATAAGACCAGCCACGTGTTGCTCTGTGTACCCATTGTATGACGTTATAACGCACGTCCATTGGATCAGCATCTGCTGGTAGCATTTTAACTTGAAAAGCATTTTTATAACCAATAGCTGAAAAGCCTTGATCCCACCAACTTGCGCCTTCAATCAATGCACTGCGAACAGGCTCTGGCACACCAGGATCTAAGTAATAAATAATAGGTTCAATGGCTTCACTAACTGCTACTTTTGGATCTTTTTTCGATAATCGATGACGTGGAATATTACGCACAATTAACGGTTGATCAATTTCACTACCATAATCCGCATAAGATTCAGACCAGTAACCACTTTGTGGATGGAATTTACGTGCTTGATAATTGTCATCCGGCAATTTAATTAACGAGTGATGTAAATTGACGGTTACTGCGCTTGAATCTGGTGTAACGCTACGTAAATAATCGCCAGCATTTGAACCTTTATAAGTGACTGTTGCCTCTAGTTCGGTATTATTGGGAAAAGCTTTAGTGCGATTAATATAAAGAGCACTGCGACTCGCATCTATTTGATAACTACCCTGCTTTGCGCGTTTTAACTTCGCAGACAGATTGTGAATGTCCGACAATAAAAAAGGTGTGTAATCGATTAAGACCTTATCTTTATTTTTACTGACATGAGCTACTTTAAAGCCCCAAATTATAGAGCTTGCAAAGGCTTCGGTAACAGCCTGTTTCTCTAACTGATTATCAGTTTCTGCTCGATAATAAGTATTCAGTTGTCTTAAAAAAACTTTATCGCCAACACGCTCAAATTTTACTATTCGCGTATCGCCGAGTTGCCCTCTGTCTAAACCAATATCATTTGATCCTATACCATTAGGTAAAGCGCTTTGAAAAAGAAACTCTTCGTTAAAACGTGTTATCTCAAGATAAATCTTTCCTTTTTCTTGATCATGAAAAAAAGAAAAATAGCCTTTATGCTCTTCTTTATCTTTAATAAAACTCTCAAATGTTTCTGCCTTGGTTTCTGCTGCAGCACTATTTGTGTGTAATAAAATAATGCTACTTATAATCACAATTATAAATTTACTCAAAACTCTCATAGCTAATCCTTTGTTATTCTTATATCGAAACCGTATAATTGGCTCAACGCACTAACCAAATGAATATTAATTTCACTTTGGTCAAATATAAAATATACATAACTTTAAATTATTTAGGTAATAAAATGCAACGATTAGCACCTGCTTTACGTGAAGATAATGTACCACTTGATCTTATTTCATTAATAAAAACGATATTAGCCGCCACAAAAGAAATTTCTTTTCGTGTCAGCCAAGCGCATTTAGGTGGTTTAATGGGCTCAACCTTAGATGAAAATATTCAAGGTGAAGTGCAAAAAAAACTCGACGTTGTTGCCAATGAATTATTTAAAGATATTTTATTAGAGTCTGGGTTTGTTAAAGCTATTTCGTCAGAAGAGGAAGATACGTCAGTTGCTGGTGAAGAGTACGGTAAGTATATCGTATCCTTTGATCCTCTTGATGGTAGTTCAAATATTGATATTAACTCATTAATTGGCACAATTTTCTCTATTCACAGAGCACCAGAAGGCATGTCTGCAGACGATCCTGATATGTTTAAACAAGCGGGTAATAAACAGGTTTGTGCCGGTTATGTCCTTTATGGTCCGTCAACCATGTTAGTAATGACAACAGGTAGCGGTACACATTTTTATGTTTTAGACAGAACCCATGGTGGCTATTTATTAGTTGAACGTAATGTAAAAATTCCAACAGATACTCAAGAGTTTGCTGTGAATATGTCTAATCAACGTTTTTGGCAACCAGCAATGCAAAATTATGTCAATGATTTATTACTAGGTGACACAGGGCCAAGAAATAAAAATTTCAATATGCGTTGGATTGCAGCCATGGTAGGTGATGTACATCGCGTTTTATGTCGTGGCGGTATATTTACCTATCCAACCGATTCAAAAAATCCTGAACAACCTTACAAACTTCGCTTAATGTACGAAGCTAACCCAATGGCCTTTTTAGTCGAACAAGCAGGTGGTTTATGTGTGACGAGTGAAGGTCGCATTATGGATATTGAACCGACAAGTATTCATCAACGCGTTGAAGTGATTTTAGGCTCTAAAAACGAAGTTGAGTCGTGTTTAGCTTATTATAAATAAGCCATAAGGTTTATAGTTTAAAAAATCAAGTCACCGCAATTTCTAGTAAAAGCTGTTTATTGAGTACAATAATCAATAGGCGGCTTTTTTTTATCCACCTTTTCTTGCTAAAATAGCGCCAATTAAAACTTACTGCGCCAATGAGAGATTATTTCATGCCAAATTATGTTGTCGGACACAAGATCCCTGACTCAGATTCTATTTGTTCAGCTATCGCTTTATCTTATTTAAAAACGACTTTAGGTGAAGAGACTTTACCTGCTCGTTTGGGTGAGCTTACGCCTGAAACCTTGTTTATCTTAGATAGATTTGGTTTTGAGCAACCCATGTTAAAAACAAGCTATGCCGGTGAAGGTGTTTATATTGTCGATCATAGCGATATAGAGCTTGCTCCTGATGATATCGATGAAGCAACTATTTTAGGTATTATTGATCACCATAAATTAGGCGACTTAACAACTGCCACTCCACTTGAAATTTGGGTGCGCCCTGTCGGCTGTACAAACACTATCATCAAAATGATGTATGATTTTCACGGTGTTGAAATTCCTAAAAATATTGCGGGTGCGATGATGTGCGCGATTTTAAGCGACACGGTTATTTTTAAATCACCAACGTGTACAACAGCTGATATTAAATGTGTGGAAGCCTTGGCTGAAATTGCCGGTATTGAAGATTTTAAAGAACTTGGCATGGACATGTTCAAGGTGAAATCTGCTGTTGAAGGGACCCCAATTCGCGAACTTGTTAAGCGTGATTTTAAAGACTTTAATATGAATGGTAATAAAGTGGGCATTGGCCAACTTGAAGTTATCGATTTAAGTGTTTTTGATGATATTAAAGCCGAACTTGCTGCCGATATTGCCACATTAAAAGTAGAAGGCGAACGTCATAGCGTTTTATTATTACTGACTGATATTATGAAAGAAGGCTCAGAGCTATTAGTCGTTAGTGATGATGAAGAGCTAGCACTTAAAGCTTATGGTAAAAACACTACCGACGGTAAAGTTTGGTTAGATGGTGTATTAAGCCGTAAGAAGCAAATTGTGCCTCAGTTACAAGAAGTTTTCGCTTAGCGCCTGATTCATACTTGAGTCTTGCTTGATTAGCCTTTTTGGCTTAAAAATAAAAAAACCCAGCTAAACTTGCTGGGTTTTTAGTATTTAACGGTTAAGTTAAATTAAACGCGTTCAAATACAGTTGCAATACCTTGGCCTAAACCAATACACATAGTGGCTAAACCAAGATTAACATCTTGACCTTCCATTAAGTTGATTAACGTACCTGAAATACGAGAACCAGAACAACCTAATGGATGACCTAATGCAATAGCACCACCGTTTAAGTTGATACGGTCCATTTTATCCTCCACTTTTAATGCTCTTACACAAGAAAGTGCTTGAGCAGCAAATGCTTCGTTAAATTCAAACAACTCAATATCTTCAATCGACAAACCTGCACGTTGTAATGCTTTGTTTGTTGAAGGTACTGGACCAAAGCCCATTGTTGATGGATCGCAACCTGCTACGGCCATACCACGAATTTTAACACGTGGTGTTAAACCTAACTCTTTTGCTTTATCTGCTGACATAACCAACATGGCTGAAGCACCATCAGAAAGCGCAGAAGAGGTTCCAGCAGTAACTGTACCGTTAACCGGATCAAATACTGGACGTAATGCCGATAACCCTTCAGCAGTAGTTTCAGGGCGGATAACTTCATCCGTTTCAACTAAGATTAAACCACCGTCAGCATCGTGACCTTCAGTAGCGACAATTTCATTGTCCCAACGGCCAGCTAGAGTAGCTTCGTGTGCTTTTTGATGAGAGCGCGCGCCAAAGGCATCTTGCATCTCACGTGTAATACCATGTTGTTTACCTAATAACTCAGCAGTTAAGCCCATATTGCCAGACGCTCTCGCAATGTGTTTACTTAATGCGGGATCAAAATCAACATCGTACATCATAGGAACATGTCCCATATGCTCTACACCACCAATTAGAAACACATCACCTTGACCGGCCATAATGCTGGTTGAGGCATCGTGTAATGCTTGCATTGATGAGCCACATAAACGGTTCACCGTTACGCCACCAATTGATTTTGGCAAACCGGCAAGTAGCGAAGCATTACGTGCAATGTTAAAACCTTGTTCTTTGGTTTGTTTAACACAACCCCAAATAACATCTTCAATATCATTAGGATCTAATGCAGGATTACGTTTTAAAATCTGCTCCATTAAATGTGCTGAGAGTTTTTCTGCTCGTACGTTGCGAAAAACACCGGCTTTTGAACGTCCCATAGGAGTTCGAATGCAATCAATAATAACGACTTCTTTCATAATAATTCTCCTAGTAGGTTAAGCTGTTTTAACATCAGTATTAAAGTAAGATTTGCCAGATTTTGCCATTTCGCGTAATCCATCAGTTACCTGATAAATTTCACCTAAATGCGCATAAGAATCAGCCATGGCAATAAAGTTATCTAAACCTAGTGTTTCTAAGTAACGAATTGCACCACCTCTAAATGGAGGGAAACCAATACCGTAAATTAAGCCCATATCCGCTTCGGTTGCCGTATCAACGACACCTTCTTCTAAACAGCGTACCACTTCATTCACCATAGGAATCATTAAACGTGCAATGATTTCTTCACTGGTAACGTCTTTTTTCTCGCCGCAGTTTTCACTGAATAGCTGATAAGCCGCTTCGCTTGGTACTTTCGTTGGACGACCACGTTTATCTTTAATGTGATCGTAGAAGCCTTTACCATTCTTTTGACCAAAGCGATCATTGGTGTATAAAGTGCTAACTGGATCATTTTCTAATTTTTTCATGCGTGTAGGGAAACCAGCAGACATAACACCCGTACAGTGATCCGCAGTATCTACACCAACAACGTCAAGTAAATAAGCAGGACCCATTGGCCAACCAAATTGTTTTTCCATTACTTTATCAATAGCAACAAAGTCTGCACCTTCAAGCACTAATTGGCTAAAGCCTGCAAAGTATGGGAATAAAACACGGTTAACATAAAAACCCGGACAATCGTTTACTACGATTGGCGATTTACCCATTTTAGCCGCATAAGCAACAACAGCTGCAACGGTTTCATCTGAAGTGTCTTTACCGCGAATAACTTCAACTAATGGCATTCTGTTAACGGGGTTAAAAAAGTGCATGCCACAGAAGTTTTCAGGGCGTTTAACGCTTTGCGCTAATAAGTCAATTGAGATAGTTGAAGTATTAGAGGTTAAAATAGCATCTTCACTAATAACGCCTTCGACTTCCGCTAATACCATGCCTTTAACTTTTGGGTTTTCAACCACAGCTTCAACAACAATATCAACACCTTTTACGCTATCGTAACTTAACGATGGCGTTATGTTATTTAACACGCCCGCCATTTTTTTAGCGTTCATACGACCACGTTCAACTTGTTTAGTTAAAATACCAGCGGCAGTATTTAGACCTAAATCAAGCGCTTGATCGTTGATGTCTTTCATAATAATAGGTGTGCCTTTATAAGCAGACTGGTAAGCAATACCACCGCCCATAATACCCGCTCCAAGTACCGCCGCTTTATTTACAGCTTTCGTCGCTTGTTTGGTTGCTTTTTTAGCTTTACCTTTAACGACTTGGTCTGCCATAAACAAACCAATTTGTGCCGTGGCTGCATCAGTTTTTGCAAGTTTCGCAAAACCTGCATTTTCTGCTGCCATAGCGCCAGCGCGATCTAATGTTGCCGCTGCTTCTATTGTTTTTACCATAACCATTGGTGCAGGGTAATGCTTACCTGCTTTAGCAGCAATCATGCCTTTACATGTGCTAAACGTCATAACGCTTTCAACAGGGCTTAACTTAAGCGCTTCTAATTTAGGTTGACGTTTTGCACGCCAATCTAACTTGCCAGCAATCGCTAGTTTCAGCATATTAATGGCTGATGATCTTAATTTATCTGGAGCTACTACCGCATCAAGTAAGCCAGCAGCTAATGCTGAATCGCCACGATGTGCTTTACCTGTAGACATCCACTCGATAGCGTTATCTGCACCAATAATTCTAGGTAGACGAACGGTGCCACCAAAACCTGGCATTAAGCCTAATTTAACTTCTGGTAAACCAATACTAACCGACGTATCTGCAATACGGTAATCACACACTAAGGTCATTTCACAACCACCACCTAAAGCAACACCATTAATAGCTGCGATGGTAGGTAATTGAATATCTTCAAAAGAGTCGAAAACATCTGAAGACTTTTTCACCCAAGAAACTAATGCTTCCTCAGGCTCTTTAAATGAATCTAAAAATTCAGTAATGTCTGCGCCAACAATATAAGTTGACTTGCCAGAGGTTACCATAACCCCTTTGGCATCACTGCAGTTATTTATAGCAGCAACTACTGCGGTATATTCTTCAAAAGTTGCTTTATCGAATTTGTTTACTGATCCCTGAGCATCGAACTTTAATTCTACGATACCGTCTTCAAGTAATTGGGCTGAAAGGCTCTTGCCTTGATATATCATGCGTTGTCTCCTTCACCTAAAAAGTGGTGTTGATGTATTGATGATTTTCAAAATGTTTCACTATAAAAACTCATTAATAGTGTAGTAACTGTGTATTAAATAATCGAGTTATCTAATAATAGTTGACAGAGTGTGCCTTGAATAAATAGGAATAGCAAATTTATTTAAACAGGCGTTTAAATTGATTGTATTAACATAAAAACCCCTTAATTTATAACTGTATAGTGTAAATTTTAATGGTTTTAACTATTCATGATTCTTTTAATAACTGAGATTTATACATTGATTAATTCCAATTTTATGAAATAACAAAGCAGTTACAAATTGGCAATACCTTTAGCTTAACGTACACTGTGCTCAACTTTAGCGCTCTATTTATTACAGATTTGGAATAGTTTAATGAAACTGCCAGACCGGCTCAATACACCAGAAAACCTATTACTTGCTATGGCATTTATCATGCCTTTAGTGTTTTCTGTTTGGATGGTGTTACTTAACAATTTTGTTATTGAAAAAGCTGCTTTTACCGGTGTGGAAATTGGTATTTTACAAAGCTTGCGCGAAGTCCCAGGTTTTCTAGCATTTACGGTAATTTATGCGTTAATTTTTATTAAAGAGCAACGCCTTGCCATTGTATCTTTGGTACTAACCTCGGTAGGGGTCGCTTTAACTGGCCTATTCCCAAGTGTACTTGGTTTATATGTAACAACAGTCATTATGTCTATCGGGTTTCATTACTTTGAAACACTAAGTCAATCGCTAACCTTGCAGTGGATAAACAAAAAAGACACCGCGCATTTTATGGGGAAAATGCTATCGGTAAAATCAATCGCGTCTTTATTAGCCTTCTCAAGTATTTGGTTGTTGATGGAACAATTCTCTTGGTCGTATCAAAACACTTATTTATTATTTGGCGGTTTAGCATTAATTTTTACCTTGTTACTCGCGGTTGGTTTTACGCATTTTGAAGAAAAAACACCACAAACTAAAACTTTAATTTTGAGAAAGCGTTATTGGTTATTTTATGCGCTAACCTTTTTTAGTGGCGCCAGAAGGCAAATCTTTGTCGTTTTTGCCGGTTTCTTAATGGTAGAAAAATTCCATTATTCGGTTGCCGATGTTAGCGCTTTATTTTTAATTAATTATGTTTTTAATTGGTTATTTGCTGCAAAAATTGGCAAGTTAATCGGTAGATTAGGTGAGAGGAATATTTTAAAGTTTGAGTACGTTGGTTTAATTGTTGTTTTTATCTCTTATGCCTTAGTAGAAAATGCTCATATCGCTGCTGCACTGTATGTTGTCGATCACCTATTTTTTGCTTTAGCTATTGCAATAAAAACTTATTTTCAAAAAATTGCAGCACCTGAAGATATTGCCTCAAGTGCTGGCGTCAGTTTTTCAATTAATCATATTGCTGCTGTAATAATTCCTGCGTTATTAGGATTGTTGTGGATTGTAGATGAATCGTTAGTCTTTTATATTGGTGCAGGTTTTGCCCTATGCTCATTAGGTCTATCCTTGCTAATTCCTAAAATCCCAGCAATTGGTAATGAATTTAGCTACCTTGAAAAACAAGCTGAACTGCCAAGCGTAATAAAGCGTTAACAGTTAAGCCTTGAATAAATTACAAGAAAAAAAATTAAGACATTAAAAACAGACTAGTTCATTAAAAAATTTTAACGACAGTAAGTGAATTGTTTAGATAAAGTTTATTGGTTGTCATTTAAAAAGGCTAAGAACTCATTGGCGGGCATTGGTTTAGCATAATAAAAGCCTTGCACTTCATCACAGCCTAATTCAATTAGACGTGTTTGTTGTTCAATTTCTTCAATACCTTCAGCAATCACTTTTAAATTCATTTGTTTACCAAGGTTAATTATTGTTTCAACAAGTAACGACTTACCTTCTTCAGTAATATCTGTAACAAATGAGCGATCGACTTTTAACCGATCTAAAGGCAATTTTTGTAAGTAACTTAGCGACGAATAGCCAGTACCAAAGTCATCCAGAGCAATACTTATACCCTGGTTTTTCAATTTGACTAAGGATTCAATTACAATTTGAGGATCGTCCATTAAAATATTTTCAGTAATTTCTAGCTCAAGTTTTTGTGGCTCTACTTGATGCACTTGAGTCGCTTGAATAATACTTTCAACAAAATTGGCTCGTCTAAATTGTGGAATTGACACGTTCACGGAAATACTAACATGACCAAAACCTTGGGCTTCTAGCGTATTAATTTGCACACACGCTTGATTAATTACCCAGTCACCAATATCAATAATTAACCCTGAATATTCCGCTAAAGGAATAAAAATGGCGGGTGAAATAAACTTACCATCGGCAGTTCTCCAGCGCAATAAAGCTTCTGCGCCTATCACTTTACCAGTAACTAAGTTTAATTGTGGTTGATACCAAAGCTCTAAACGGTTTTCAGAAAAATCGGTTCTTAATTGGCGAATCATACCTAAACGCCATAAAGTTTCATCTTCCATTTCTTGGCGGTAATAAATAAAGTTCTCATCTAATGTTTTCTTAGCCAAATTCAGGGCTATATTAATTTGATTGAGTACTTTAACACCACCTGTTCCAGCATGTTCTTTAGTACAAAAACCAATACTGATATTGGTTGGTAATTTTTGTTCACCTGCATCCAGCGGCAAATTAAATAAAGCGATAATATGATCAGGATTAATAAATTCACTTGGCCCAATAATACCAAAAACATCAGCACCAACACGCGCTAAGCTGCATTGATCGCTTAATTGATTTAGCCTTTTTGCCACTGAAACTAACAATTGATTGCCAACTTCTTGTCCTAAACCATCATTAATATCACTAAAATGGTTAAGATCAATTAATGCAGCAACTGTATCATCACTGCCATTTTGTGAAAATTTCTCGAGGAAATTCACAAACTCTAAACGATTTGGTAAATCTGTCAGCCAATCTTTATAAGCGGCATTACTGAGTTTTTGAAATAAATGCACATTTTCATAACCCGTTGCAATGTTTGATAAAAACACTTCAACCAGTTGTTTATTAATATCGGAAAGCTCACTGTCTAATTCAAAGTACATCGCCGCACGATAACCACCACTGGTGAGGTACAATGAAATAGTATTAGCATGTTCTGTTGAAAAAAAGCTATTTTGTTTACTTTGAAAACACTGAAAAATTTGCTGGCTTGCTTGTGGATTATTCAATACGTCCAGTTTTTGATTGACTAAAGTCGATGAAAAGCCTACTTGACCTAAAATATAAAAACTTAAATCATCGGCAACATCGATAATGCCATGACCTCTAGCGCAAAAAACGCCTGAAACTCCACCATTAGAGCCAAAGAGTTGAATAAATTCTTTTAACACACCATGAGCATAATCTTGCACGTTGTGCAGTTCTAATAGCTCTGATGCTGAAGATATAATATTTTCTAAACCAATGCGGTTTTGATTAACTGTAGATATTTGCTGAAAAGAACGAATAGCGGCATAAACAGTGGTTACTAATTTACGACGCGTTAACTCTGTTTTGGTTTTGTAATCATTGATATCGTAATCTTTAATGACGCTTTCTTCTGGGGCATAACCGGGCTGGCCTGTTCTTAAAACAATACGTATATCTTGGCGCTTAAGGATTTCTCGGATATGTTTAACGACATTTAAACCGGCATCATCGGTTTCCATAACGACATCAAGTAATACTAAAACGATGTCAGTATTATCTTCAATTAATTGACAAGCATCTTGCCCCGAATATGCATGAAGATATTCGAGACGACGATCAAGCACAACTAAATCAGAAAGTGCTAATTGAGTGACTGAATGTATTTCAGGATCATCATCAACGATCAGTACTTTCCAAGTTTCACCGTTATTTTCATCATAAATTTCATCTTCATCGCTATCGTCGATAAAGAGAAAGTCATCATTGGTGTTTTCAGAAGCCTGCATACTGTCCTTAACTAACTTAGTCACATTAACTAGTTTAGTCTATTTATTAGTAGAGTTGACAAATATTCAATAAATGCAAATAACACTGCGTTAATTTTAATTAAAACATAATATAACCATATACCCTACATAATAAAAGTCAGTTTAATATTATTCAACAAAACTTTTACAATAAAAAATTCATTCTTTCATTTATTTATCAAAACATGAAAGAATGCTATAGATTACTTACTTCTATTCAAATTTGTAGGGCGTTACTTCACAATGACTAAGTCAGAAGGAAAAAGTTCAGTCATCTTATCGCAAACGGATGATGAATCTACTTTAGTTGTTCCAGTGGTTAATAACAACGAAAAAAACAAACCCCATAGTGCTAAAAGTGCTTCCACGCAAATGCAGTTGTTGCATTTAGCCAAGCAGTTCGCTTTAGATGGCGTGTTAGTGCCAGAGCTTCAGCAAGTACCTCTTGAAGACCGTGCGCGTAAACGTGAGCGCTTAAGTCATTTGCGCAAGCAACAAAACATGGAAGCCATTATTCAAAAAGCATTAGCGTACTGCTCAGATGGTGATGTAGTTAATCGAACCGATCAAGACTGGTTTAACAGTTATATTTCACTAGCTGAAGATATTAGCAATAATACGATGCAGGATTTATGGGCAAAAATTTTAGCGGGTGAAATTTATCAACCGGGCTCTTATTCATTAAAAGCTTTACAGGTTTTTAGAAAAATGAGTATTAATGACGCTAAATTATTAGCCAAGGCTTGTTCTTTAGCAATTAAAGATCATAGCCGTAAAAATATTCGACTTATCTCAGGTTGTTATCAAAAGCCCGGCATACTCAATATGTTCGATAAAAACCGACAAAAAAATGTCAACTTAAGCCCTTTTGGTTTTAATTATTCTGACTTACTCAACTTAGCCGATAACCATCTTATTTTTACTCAAGAAAGTGAAACGAATAATTTAAATAAAGGGGAGTGTTTAAACTTTAACTATAATGGTTTGAGCTTTGCAATGACCACTAAAAAAGCCAATTGTGTCTTACGGTTCTATAAATTTACCGCGATAGGAGTAGAGCTTGCGCATTTAATAGGTGATAAGCCTGACACAGCTATTAACGAGTATTTAAAACAACAGCTAAGTTCTCATTTTTCGATCACTTAGCTATCGTCTTAATTGAAAATTAAATACCGTCACCATCGGTATGTAGTCCGCATTCACGCTGCGCACCTCGGGTATCGCTTTCTTCCATACCCAAAGTTAGTGGCTTAGTACTATGAACATCACCTACTGATACATAACCTTTATCCCATAATGAATGATAAGGCAGCCCATGTTGAGTTAGGTATTGATGTACGTCTTTATTACTCCAATCAATAATCGGGTGTACTTTAAAACGACCGCGTAAAATACTCACCACAGACAAACCTTGTCGATGGCTAGATTGTTGGCGGCGTACACCTGAAAACCAAGTATTAGCATTTAATTCGTTTAGTCCACGCTCTAATGGCTCAACTTTGTTTAAACGGTTATATTGCTTTAACGCAGCTTCCCCTTGCGCCCATTGCTCACCATATCTTGCTTGTTGCCAGGCGGCACTTTCCTTTGCACTATAAACATGCAAATTGAGCTTCAATTTATCTGTTAACTGATCAATAAATTGATAAGTTTCAGGGAACAAATGGCCTGTATCCGTCAATATCACTGGAATATTGACATCAATTTGAGTCATTAAGTGCAACATGACCGCTGATTGAATGCCAAAACTTGATGACAAAACAAAGTGACTAGGCAAGTTTTCCATTGCCCATTCAACTCGCTTAACAGCGGTTTGTTGTTCTAACTGTTCGTTCCACTGCTTTAACCATGTATCAGGTAAAGAAGCAGGAAAGCGATTATTGATCGGGGCTTGATAAGACGCTGCCACGCTATTTTTAATCACTTCGCTAGACGACTGAATATTAGTCATGAAAATCCCTTACGCTAACGATAACCTCATCAACAATCCCCACACGAATAACAAAGTCACCAAAGGCTTCATTGCTATTACGCTCAGCAGACCAACGAGAAACTAAGTGATCAATTTCAGCCAGTAATGCGGTTTCAGATAAGTTCTCTTGATAAATTTTAGGGATACGAGTCCCAGCCTTATTACCGCCTAAATACATATTGTATTTACCAGGCCCTTTACCAACTAACCCTAATTCAGCAAGCAAGGCTCTTCCGCAACCATTAGGACAACCTGTAACACGTAAAATAATGGTTTCGTCTGTAATATTGTGCGTATTTAAAATCCCTTCAACACTAGTCACTAAACCAGGTAAATAACGCTCTGCTTCTGCCATTGCAAGTGGACATGTTGGAAAAGCAACACAAGCCATTGAGTCTTTACGTTGAATTGAAACAGCATCATCAATTAAGCCGTGTGCACGCGCTATTTTTTCAATATTTGCTTTGTCTTGTTCATTAACACCAGCAATAATTAAATTTTGGTTTGCCGTCATACGAAAATCGCCTGTATGTACTTTAGCAATTTCAGCCACACCTGTTTTAAGTGGTTTGTTTGGATAATCTAATAAACGACCATTTTCAATGAACAAGGTTAAATGGTGCTTGCCATCGATACCTTCAACCCAGCCAATGCTATCGCCGCGGCTGGTAAATTCATAACTGCGAGATTCTTCAAATTTTATGCCTGCGCGTTTTTCAACTTCAGCTTTAAAAACTTCAATGCCTACACGATCTAAGGTGTATTTTGTTTTGGCATTTTTACGGTTTACTCGGTTACCCCAATCACGTTGAGTAGTAACGACTGCTTCCGCAATCTCTAATGTTTTAGCTAAAGGAATAAAACCAAAGTCATCCGCGCGTCGTGGGTAAGTCGCTTTATCACCATGTGTCATTGCCAAACCACCACCAACAAGCACATTAAAACCGACTAACTTGCCATTTTCGCTAATCGCCACAAAGTTTAAGTCGTTTGCATGCACGTCTATATCATTTTTAGGAGGGATCACAACCGTCGTTTTAAACTTACGAGGTAAATATGCTTCACCTAAAATAGGTTCAACTTCTGTGGTTTCAACTTTTTCTTCGTCTAACCAGATTTCTGCATAAGCACGAGATTTAGGTAATAAGTGCTCACTAATTTTAGTTGCCCACTCATACGCTTCTTGATGCAACTCAGATTCAATCGGGTTAGAAGTACAAAGCACGTTACGGTTAACATCACCAGCTGTTGCTATAGAATCAATACCAATGCTATTTAGCGTTTGATGCATTAATTTAATATTAGGCTTTAACACACCATGAAACTGAAATGTTTGTCTAGTTGTTAAGCGAATACTGCCATAGCCAGTAAATTCATGAGCAAACTTATCAACGGCTAACCACTGTGTAGGGGTAATAATACCGCCAGGCATACGCGCACGTAACATAACGTTATGCATAGGCTCTAGTTTTTGCTTTTGACGTTCAGCTCTAATGTCGCGATCGTCTTGTTGATACATGCCATGGACACGTATAAGTTGTGAATTATCTGGTCCAAAACCACCAGTAATGCCATCATTTAAATCGTCCGCAATCGTACCGCGTAAAAAGTTACTTTCAACTTTCATACGTTCGTTATCAGATAGCTTTCCGCTTACCACAAGTTCTACATCGTTGTTTTTTTCAATTGTTGAAGTGCTCATTAATACACATCCTTCTGGTAACGCTTACTAATGCGTAAGTCTTTTAAATATTGTTCAGCTTGCTCTGCCGTTAACTGGCCTTGTTCCGCAATAACGTCGACTAATGTTTGATGAACATCTTTTGCCATGCGGTTAGCATCGCCACAAATATAAAGATGTGCGCCACGCTCTAACCATGCGAATACTTCTTTTGCTTGTTCTTTTATACGATCTTGCACATACACTTTTTTCGCTTGATCACGAGAAAAAGCAACGTCCATTTTCGTTAACAAGCCTGACTTCAAATAGTTTTGCCACTCAACTTGGTATAAAAAATCTTGAGTAAAGGTTTGATCACCAAAAAACATCCAGTTATCGCCGGTAGCTTCATTAGCTTCGCGCTCTTGCATAAAGGCTCTAAAAGGTGCCACGCCAGTGCCTGGACCTATCATTATTACTGGAGTATCGCCACTTTCAGGTAATCTGAAGTTATCGTTGTGCTCGATGAACACTTTAACTTCACCACCTTCGGTTAATTGTTGCGTTAAAAAGCTAGACGCGCCGCCTAAACGTAAACTATCACCTGCTTGATAACTGACTAAACCTACCGTTAAGTGAACTTCTTCTTCGACTTCCGCCTGGCTTGATGCAATTGAATATAAGCGAGGCGTAATTTTACGTAAACTATCTGCAAAATCTTGTGCTGACACTTCACCTTGATACTGCTTAACAATATCAATAACTTGATGATTACTCGCAAATTCGCGCGCATCATCTTTATTGTCGGCAACTTTTGTCAGTTCAGTATTGGCAGATGCTTTTGCCCAAAACTCAATAAATGCAGGGGCTGTTTGGGTAATTTCTAATTCAGTAATTAAAGCATCACGAATTGAAAGGCTTTTCTCATTACCTGCGATTTTCAACGTTACTTGTTCATCAGCAGCTAGCGATAAAGCAGTAAGTAGCTCATCAACTAATTCAGCACTGTTTTCAAACCAAACACCTAACGCATCACCGGGTTGATAAGTTAAGCCTGAATCAGCTAAATCAATTTCTACATGCGCCACATTTTTTGCTGAATCACGTCCAGTAATTTTTTGGCTGACAGATAGCTGAGCAGTAAAAGGGTTTTTCTTATCAAATTGACTTGTTAATGCTTCAGCAACCGCTAAATTAACGACATTACCAAGTGGCTCAACACTTTGTGTTAACTCTTCTTTAAGCGTTTGAACAATAGTTGTCGTCCATGCATTTGCTTCATCATCGTAATCAACATCGCAATCAACACGAGCACTGACCTGTTTAGCACCGAGTGCTTGCAAACGCTCATCAAAATCTTTACCCGTTTGACAGAAAAATTCATAGCTACTGTCGCCTAATGACAAAACGCTATATGACAAATTAGGTAATTTAGGTGCTTTTTTCGATTGTAAAAATTCATGGAATGCTAATGCATCATCAGGCGGCTCGCCTTCACCATTGGTACTGGCCACAATTAATAAATGCGTTTCAGACTTAAGTGACTTTACTTTGTAGTCGGCAATATTCTTAAAGTTAACTTTTACACCTGCAGCACTGGCGCTATCGCTTAACTGCTTAGCAACACCTTTAGCATTACCTGTTTGCGATGCATATAAAATCGTTAGCGTTGGCGCTACTTGCACCTGTGGAGCAATAGCACTATTGGCTTGAGCAACAGGCGAGTTTTCGCTTTTAGCGGCTAAATAACCACTTGCCCATGCAAGCTGCAATGGAGAATAACTACCGATTGTTTGTTGGAGTGAGGCTAATTGATTAGCGTCTAATACTGCTGAAGTATTAATGTTTGTATTTTGTTGTTCTGGCAACATGGCAGTCATTTCACCTATTTTCGATTGATGGCGTAAGGATAGCCGCTCTTTCCACCTTTTAAAAAGAATAGATATTGACTTTTTATTCCAAAAAAGAATAAGCGATGATTTTTAAACAAAATTTAGACAATCGCTTAATATCAGGTTATTTTATGGCTAGATTTAGCTGTTAAGAAAATTGAAATGTTGTTAAAAGTTGTTACTACTTTATGGTTATCTTTGGGTGTGATATTGAGTTTATCCGCGCAAGAATCAACAAAAGATCCTATCTATAAATTCCACTCTAAAAATGGCGTACCAACGTTTTCAGATATGGAGCCTTTAGACACGCCTTACGAAGTTATTAAGTTCGGTTGCTATGCTTGTGATGTAAAGTCTCAAGTCGATTGGCACAAAGCACGCTTGTATTTAACGCAATTTAGAGAAGTTATTAACAATGCTGCTAGAAAAAATAATATTGATCCAGCCTTTGTTCGCGCAGTTATACATGCAGAGTCACATTTCAACCCTCGAGCAATTTCTAAACAGGGAGCACAAGGATTAATGCAACTAATGCCCGCTACCGCCAAGTGGTTAGGTGTTCATCAACCATTTGTTGCTGAAGAAAACATTAACGGCGGAGTAAAGCATTTAGCCCGTTTATTAAAAAAATATCACGGTAATGTCAGAATGGCTTCGGCGGCATACAATGCAGGTGAAGGTGCGGTAAAACGCTTTGGAGGTATTCCACCTTATGAAGAAACCAAAGTTTACGTAGAAAGAGTGGGGATTTTACACCAAAGATATCAAGATAATGTCTCACAGATCACTAAAATATAATCTGCGGAAATAAAAAAAGGGATGCAAACTTACATCCCTTAAAATAGAACTGTTCACTCTAATTAAAAATGGACAATAACACCTGCAAATGCACCATCAAACGTTAAATCACTATAAAAGCCATCTAAATCGTCAAGCTCTAATTTTACCGTGCGATAACCCAAGGTAATATCTAAATCTACTGCAAGATTATCAAGTACTGCATAACTCACGCCTGCTTGTAAGTCATAAACCGTTTGGTCGTCATAACTAACAAAATTACCTTCAGCAAAAAAGTTAAAACCAGTAAAAGGCAAGCCTACAATCGTTGAAACATATGCCATAGGAATAAAGCCAGAGGCTGATAAATCACTGTTTCTAGTAGTTGTTGGTTCTACCACTTTTATGTAGCTATCAATATCTCGAGCGGTAATACCAAAATCGAAGGTCAGCAAATCATTATCAAACAGTTCATAATATAAAGTGTAATCAACATAGCTAGCTTCAAGCGTGGTATCTAGTTCTGAATTCGCACTGTAGGTTTTATCATTAAAAGTAAAAGTTGACGATAACGTGGTGCCGCCTACCGTATCTAATGTAGTAGAGGCAATTTTCATATTAGGAATGAGAGGAATTGGATGCTCTAATGCGACAGAAAAGCTGCCTTGGTACTTATCATCAAATTCAAAAGCCGATTGGTTAAGCGCACCATCACCAAAACTACCACTCGCTTGGTTAGACCACATTTGTCCACCAATATACAAGCCTAATAGTGTATCGGCGCTAGCACTTGCGCAAGTTAATAACGATAAACTTGCCGCTAATATTGTTTTTTTCATTTCCTATCCTTTACTTAATAATTCATTTAAATCTATTAAAGCGGCATTGGCGCGCGAAATATAATTTGCCATCACTAATGAATGATTTGCCACTAAGCCAAAACCGCTACCATTAAGAACCATAGGGCTCCAAATAGCTTGTTGGCTGGCTTCCAGTTCGCGAATGATTTGCTGTACGCTCACTTTGGCATTCTTTTTCACTAATACGTCATTAAAATCAATTTCAATCGCTTTTAAAAAGTTAAGCAGTGCCCAACATGCGCCACGCGCTTCAAAAAACTCATCATCAATTTGAAACCAACTGGTTTTTAATTCAATAATTGAACTGCTGTAATTCGATTGTTGCGCTGAACTATCGCCCGCTAAATCATTATTAATTTGCTCGCGGCCAACACTGGCGCTTAAACGCTGTGAGTAACTTCCTAAGCGTTTAGTTGCTTCATTAATCCAATCTCGTAAGTTATCTGTACGCGCATAAAACTGTGAAGGGTCTTCGCTATTACTCAATGCTGTACGGTAGCGGTATAATAACTTTATCGCATCACCGTATTCACCTTCTGCACTAGGCATAGCCCAACTTTTATGATCAATATTAAACAGTGGGTGCGCTTTTTTTAAATACTCATCTTCTAGCGATTGTGATTGAGAGCGGCTGAAATCTTTACGCATTATTAAGCTTAAATCGCGTACCATTTCTAATACGCCAAATTCCCAAGCCGGAATATTATCGAAAAAAACCGATGGTGGCAGTGCATCATTTGATAAATAACCACCAGGCTTGTTTAATAAAGTTTCTGACACTCTTATTAATGCTGTTGTGGTAGTGTAGCCGATAACTGGCGCAACATTTTCAGCGGTAGCGTCTTTTTTAACTTCCGCACGAATATCTAATTCGTTTGGTTCAAAGCTCCAAAACACACCTAATAAATATAATAAAAAAATTAAACCAGACAGTGACCAAATGATGGTTTTTGTAGAAAAATTGCCTTGCATAAAATACTCCTAATGATGATGCTTTTTGCGTTTAATACCTTGAACAGGTATCTGTACATCAACATCTGGTTGTGAAGAAAAATGTAAAGTAATGGTGACCATATCCCCAGCTTTTAACGGCTCAGGAATATCAAAAAGCATGAGATGTAACCCTGACGGCTGTAATACTACGCTATCTTTACTCTTGATAACGATAGTATCGACCTGACGCATGCTCATCATGCCGCCAGCCATGCTGTGTTCATGAATCTCTATTCTAGGAGAGATTTTACTGCTCGCCCCAATCAATGTCACTGATTTTTCACTCGAATTTTTCAGTGTCATGTAAGCAGAAGAAATATTGGTCCCTGGTATGGTTTCTCGAACAAAACCATCAGACGCCTCAACAGTTTGGCTCTGTGCTTGACCAGCAATTACGAACAACAAGAGGCAAATACTTTTAGCGAATCGCCCTATATTAGTGGTATTTATTTTAGTTATTTTCATCTCTGACTATACATCCCTTTTTAGAAACACTATGGTGACTTATCGCTATTGTAACTAAGCTTAAACAAAATGGATAACTTAATTCTAACAAATGAAAGCCAAGGCGTTTTTACTATCACGTTAAACCGCTTTGATAAAAAAAATGCACTCAACTCATCTATGTATCGACAATTGTGCGAAAACCTAAATTACGCTAGCAACACCGACACCATACATTGTGTCGTTATTCGCGGCAATGAGCACTGCTTTTGTGCTGGTAACGACTTACAAGACTTCATTGCAAGCTCTAAAGATGAAGAACTTGTTGCCGCATCGCTCATTAACGTACTGATTAATTTTTCCAAACCTTTAGTTGCCGCCGTTGCTGGTGCAGCAGTTGGTATTGGTACCACCTTATTATTGCATTGTGACATGGTTTTTGCCGCCACCAACAGTAAATTTAAACTGCCATTTACCCAACTAGGTTTATGCCCTGAAGCTGGTTCAAGCTTATTAATTCCTCAACTTGTAGGTCATAACAAAGCTTTTGAACTCATGGTATTGGGGCAAACATTTAATGCGGAACAAGCTTGCCAATTCGGTATAGTTAATCAAGTCTGTCAGCCTGAAGAGTTACTTGCATTAACGGAAAAAACAGCAATGGCTATTGCTCAATTACCACATGATGCTGTGCTTACTAGTAAAAAATTACTGCGCCAAGCGAATAAATCATTGTTAGAGCAAGTGGCTAGCAATGAAATTAACGACTTCTCTCGGTTAGTAAATACTCCTGAGTGTAAATCGATTCTTGCGCAGTTTTTTAAATAACTTATTATTCAATCTCACTAACTGTGTGATCATTTCTACTGATTAAAATCACCATCTACTGAGTTAATTGACAATTAGTATAAGAGTAAATATGAATAACTGTGATAAAGAATTAAAAGCTATTATGGCTTGTTCTTTATCACTCTTTGCTCATCATCTGTCATAAATCTGCTTATAAGCTTAAGCGTGGCTTGGCTTTTGAGAACTTCTTGTTAATAGCCAAATACATAAAGCAATTAACAGTATTGGCCAAAATACACCAATCATCACCATGGCAATCCCGCCGCAAATTAACAATGTAATAAAAATCATAGAGCCAAAAACACTTAATACGATAGCCAAAGCCGCTAACACTAGGGTTACTGCGATTAGCGAAGAAATACCAATAGCTTTTAAAGGCTCTATTAACTCATTGTCGATATATAAATCAACGTTTAACATTTCAATCATGCTTACGCCTAAGACATAAGTTAAAAAAATTGTCGCGACTATCGCTAATAATAATGACTTGAAAAATGACATGTTATGCTCCCTTTTTGCACTTAAATAACTGCTGGTATTCTCTGTTTAGTACTCTCTATTTGGTACTCTCTGTTTGGTACTAACTGCTTGATACTCGATACTCATTGCTAATAGCTTGTTCTAATTGCTCTAAATTTACTGGCATTAAGACTTAGTATTTACTATTTGCCATCAAAACAGCGGCAACGATATAAGCAACACCAACAGCCACAGGAAAAGTAATTAACGCGAGAATAGTCGCAATTCTGACTCCAAGCCTTGGCAAATCGTAATACTTAGCGATGCCTGCACAAACGCCTGATAATTTTTTATGCGCGTTGTCTTTAATTAATCTTCTTTGTATTGAATAATTTCGTTCATATTTCATGATCATTTCCTTTTTTTCGCTAGTTAGTACTTACTAAAATATTGAATCAAACTTTAAAGCTAGGTGACACTAATGTGCCACCATGGCTTGGTTATATTTAACCGTTAACCACTTTCTTTTTCATTTGCTCAAGCTCTTGCTCAATATTTTCATCTGCTGCTAGGGCTCTAAATTGACTATCTAAATCTGAATTAGCACTTGCATTGGCTGTTAAATCGTATGCTTCAATTTGCGCTTCCACTTTATCTATTTTTTGCTGGTATCGCTCAAACTTACTTATAGCTTCATCAATGTTGTGTACAGCCGCTTTTTCTCTTACTTTTAAACGTACATGCGCAGACTGTTGGCGCAATAACAACGCTTCTTGACGACGTTTTGCCTCAGCTAGTTTTTCTTGTAAACCCTTGCTGTCGTCTTGAATACTAACGAGGTACTCTTCTAATTCGGCTAACTGCTCTTGCAAATACGCTAATTGTTCGCTGCATTTATGCTTTTCAATAAGTGCTGATTTAGCAAGATCTTCGCGGCCTTTTTCAATAGCAAGCTCAGCTTTGTTATGCCAATTTGCCATGCTCGACTCCACACTTTTAATTTGGCGAACGAGAGTTTTCTTTTCTGCAATGTGCTTAGCTGCGGTAGATCTCACTTCAACTAAAGTTTCTTCCATTTCCTGAATGATCAAGCGGATCATTTTTTCTGGGTGTTCTGCCTTGTCTAACATACTATTGATATTGGCATTAACGATATCGGTAAAACGTGAAAATAAGCCCATGATGTATACTCCTACTTAGTTATTTCTTAATTGTTGATGGTTATAAATTACTGGTTAATTATTTTTGGGTTGTTATCTGCCTTGCTAGTCTGTTGAGGTGCTTGGCTGTAACTAACCGTTTCTTTAATTTCTTCATTCGCCCAAATTAATGATTCAGCGATAGAGAATTGGCTAACTTCATTGGCAATTGACTCTTTTAACTGCACTGCCATTTCTTCTACTAATTGTTGAGACTGTTGAACAACAAACTCAGTGGCGCTGATTTCTATCGTACTTTGTTGGGCATTTGCAGTAGCACTTAATAAAATACCGCCTGCGATAATTAAACTGCTGATCATTTTTTTGCTGCTTGATTGAATAGTCATAATAAATTTCCTTATTTGCCTTGTATTAGTTTTTAATATTCGTTTATAAAATTTGTTTGTTAATGAGATTGACACTTTTCTCATTTTTATAAACTAGTTATTACAAGGCTTGTGCCAAGATGTATTTATTTTTTATACCATTGATTTACAAGGACAAATATAAAAACACAAATAGCCTTCGAAACACACGACATAATATGTCATACGATAATTTAGTAAATTTAACCACTTAAATGGTAAATTTAACCAAGTGGTTCAATGATGTGTTTTAGAATAATTTACGAACAGAATTAAAATATAAGCGCACTTAACATGCCCATAATAAAAGCTGAAAATGTGGAGGGAAAATTAGGCTGCTACTTGAGTTAAGTTGAGTTAAGTTAAAAACTTAACTCAACTTGCTTAACCGATTTCAATCGGTAAATGGTTAATTGCTCCCCACTCACTCCATGAACCATCGTATACGGTAACCTTATCGAAGCCTGATAACTGTGCCGCGAGTAATAATATGCACGCGGTAACTCCAGAACCACATGAAAGTATTAAATCATCATCAATGTTTACTTTGGTTAATAAAATCCGCTTTAACTCTGCCACAGGCAATAAACAACCTTGAGACAGAAATTGTGCGTAATGACAATGAATAGCGTTAGGGATATGACCGGCTCTGACATTGGCTCGGGGATCTTCAACATCACCAGAAAACCGCCCAATACCCCGTGCATCAAGCAATTTTTTCTGTTGGGTTTTAATATTATCAGCCACTTGAAAACGATCACAAAAAGACGTTTCATCGAAAGATGCAATAAAGTTTCCACGCGTTACATGTGCTTGCAATTCATCAGACGTTACTCGTTCAATAGTCGGCAAGCCTAGTTTGATCCACAATGGCAAACCACCATTTAAAATCGCGACATTTTTATGGCCCATTGCTTTAAACATCCACCAAGCTCTAGCACTAGAAAAAATTCCTTGCTCGTCATAAACAACCACCTGGCTGTCTGTATTAATACCTAGTTGCTGTACCTGCTCGGTAAATTGTTCAATCGAAGGCATTGCATGAGGATAATGACTGCTATTGTTAGAAAAATCATCTCCTAAATCAAATCGTTGTGCGTTGTTAATGGTAACACTAGGCCAACATGGCGTGTATTGGCTATTACAACCAACAGGTGGAATACTTGCATCAAGTAAAATTATATTATGAGGGGAGTTTTCAATGGCTAAGGCAGATGATAACTGCTGTGCAGAGATTAAATCAGTAAAATACTGCGTTGTTGTCATGATGAAGTAACTCCAGTAAAAAATTGATAAATCAAAAATTAACGAATTACTTTCAACATGTACAGCACAACATTAAACGCTTGGCTTGCTCTTAAAATGCTTTTAACGTAATGAGCAATAATCTATTTTATGCCTGAGAAGACATTTTTTTCTGTTCAAAAAAACTGACGATAAATGAAATTGCTAATACACCTAACCCTGGCAACATCATTAACGTAAACAACACACTTAAATTTAACATGGTGAATATCCTTACTCATTGTTCGATTGATTAGCACTACTAACAACCGTTTGAGCAATTAAGCTATTATAGTCGATAGGACTTTTCTCTACTTTCGGCAATTTCATCGTGACAGATAACTCAATATCATCAGCTAAATTTTGAGAAAGTTGCTCGTTTACCATTTGTACATTTTGCATGACCATAAGCGACGTTAAAGCTTTTATATCAACCTCTTCATTGGCTTGCACTGATACACAAGTCATTAAACCTAACGCTATTACAATTTTGCTTACGTTTTGACGCAAAGTTTTCGACATTTCTTTAGTTAACGTGTTCATCATTATTCTCCTTGTTGATTTTCTAGCAATCACACTAGTTAAGTTGCTTTAACTGTTACAAAGGTTGTGCCAAACAATGATGTTTTTATTAACTCACTGATAATTAATACTATTTAATTTATTCAATAAAGAAGGTTTTGGATGATTTTTGGGAGAAAAACTTGTGAATTGGTTAAAATAACCACTTATTAGTTAAATATGTAACTAACCGGTTACTTGTTTTTTTTAAATTTATTAGATTGGTTTATCATTGCAAACTAGAGGAAGTGACTCCTCTAGTGCAACATTTCAAGAAACTGTTTATCGCACTGAAACTCCCTCAGCTCACAGCACTTTTTACACTAAAGCGAAAGTTCATTCAGCCTTTTAACATTGTCGAAAGCTTCGAGTAACACATTGCTGTTAGCGCCTTCTCTAGAAGCCGTTTCGCTTAAATAGCGTCTAAATTGTCGAGCTCCCGCTAAGCCATTACACAGACCAAGCATATGCCTAAGAACATGCCAAGCTCTGCCGCCATTGGCAACATGGTGATCAATATAACCTGCCATTTGTTCAATAACTTCAGAACGCAATAATACCTTTGCGTCGGATTGCCAAATGCTTTGATCAGCTTCACTTAGCATATAGGGATTTTGATACACCTCACGGCCAATCATCACGCCATCAAGGTGAGTAAGATGTTCGTTCGCTTCTAAATAAGACTTAATACCGCCATTAATCGAAATTTCTAACTCGGGAAAGTCCTGCTTAATTTGATAAACACGTTGATAATCTAACGGGGGAACTTCACGGTTTTGTTTAGGGCTTAAACCACTTAACCAAGCTTTACGTGCATGAATAATAAAATGCTGGCAACCAGCACTAGCGACATGCTCTATAAAGTGATGTAAAAATTCATAACTGTCTTGATCGTCAATACCAATGCGCGATTTTACCGTAACAGGAATGTTAACCGCTGCCTGCATCTCATTAATACAATCAGCGACTAATGTTGGCTCAGCCATTAAACATGCGCCAAAACGGCCATTTTGAACGCGATCGGAGGGACACCCCACATTAATATTAATTTCGTTATAGCCACGTTGCTCAGCAATCTTTGCGCACTCAGTCATCGCTTTGGCATCGCTTCCACCCAATTGCAAAACTACTGGTTGCTCTTCTTTATTAAAGCTAAGGTAATCACCTTTACCAAATAAAATAGCTCCAGTAGTCACCATTTCAGTATACAAAACCGTATGTTTAGACATAACACGATAAAAGTAACGGCAATGGCGATCTGTCCAATCGAGCATGGGCGCAACAGAGAGTTTATGACTACCAAAAGTGTTTTTATTTACTGACATTATTGTTGATTTTTGCATTTAAGCTTACCTGAATTACCGCTGATTCGGACAGTTAAGTGCGCAATTATACATACAGAATGCTTATTATTCAGTAAAAAGCAGGGCTGAATTTAGTTAACAACAATTATGATGATATAAAAAATTGCCGTCAGAACATGATGAATCAATAACGTTGTTGTCAAATGGTTGGCAGATAAACATCAATCGGTGATATTACCTTTATTAAATTGTAGACAAAAAAAAAGCACATTTAAATAAATGTGCTGTAAACATGAAACACTAAGGGAAATAAAAGCCTCTCACTAAGTAAGACACCGCTTTATTGGCTTAGTTCATTTTTAATTTAAATATATACAAAATAGTTTAAAGTAAATAATTTTATTGTTAATCGGCTTTCAGAAAACGGTAATTTCCTTTAATGTCTGCTTCAAATTTTTCACATAACTCACCCATTGGCGCTTCTATTTTCAGCATACCGTAACCTTTATGAGCGCCACGTTGTACATGCTCCCAGCTAATCCCTTTAATTGAGATATGACCTTCGCTAAACGCTTTAATCTTAGCCAGTTCTTTAAACTTTTCTTTGTCGATTGGTTTGCCGCAATCACGATCTAAATACAGCATTTTACTGGCAGATTCCGCAAGTAAAAGTTCTATTTCGCCTTTTTCTCGATTAGATAATGCGTCGTCCGCAATTGCCGCTGTGCTCAGTAAAACTAAAGATAAAGATAAAATTAACGCTTTCATTTGATTTCCTTGGAATTTAGATTGAATTTTCGTTAGTGGGTTAAGTATAGACATTTTCAATGTCAAATTGGTATAGAAATTTGTTAATAAATGTTCAGCCCGTGTTGATCTTTGATACTCAAAACGCCCTAGAGTTAAAATATTCATTTTAGTGATAGAAAATATCAGCTAGGATTAACGGCTATTTCTTCAACTAGATACCACAACATATGCAAAATACTTGGCAAAACCCTTTTATTTATTTACTTGCTTTTAGTAGCGGCTTTTCCATTATGGGAATTGAGTTATTAGGTGGACGTATTCTCGCACCTTATTTTGGTAGTAGTGTACATATTTGGGGCAGCATTATTACCGTGTTTATGCTGAGCCTAGCTTTAGGATATTTAGTAGGCGGAAAACTGTCGACTCGATCAGCCTCGTTAAAGCGTTACGGCATTATTTTTATCGTTGCAGGCGCACTGGTATTACCCATTGTTTTATTCGCTACTCCTATTATGGAAAGCATTTTTACTTTAATTGAAGATAGCCGCTACGGCTCCTTAGTTGCTTCTACTTTGCTCTTTTTCCTACCGACAATTGTTTTAGGTATGTTGTCTCCTTACTCTGTTCGATTATTGGTTACCGACAAAAATGAAAGTGGTCAGGTGGCTGGTAAACTTTATTTTGTCTCAACTTTAGGTAGTGCTATGGGAACTATTGTCACGTCGTTCTATTTGGTTTTATATTTTAATGTTAATCAAATTATCATTAGTTTTAGCGTGATATTAATAGTGCTAGGTATCTTGGCCATATTGGCAGATAAATTACATTCAGTTAAGGAGTATGAAAGTGAACCACTTAAAGCAGCTTAACCATTCTGTAAAAAACAGTCATTTTTTTCAACTATCAAATACGTACTTATTTTTACTATTGATTGTAAGCCTTAGCGTATTTATAAATAAATCTGAAGCTGAAGTTATCCATAGTGAGCGCTCACTTTACAGAAATATTCTTGTTGAAGATTTAGGTGATTTACGGTGTTTAAAATTTAATGAAAAGCGTAGCACATCCAGCCAAAGCTGCTTTTTAAAAAGTAATCCACAAAGTTTGGTGTTTAACTACACTAAGTTGTTATTTTCTGCTTTGCTAGTTAACGATAACCCTAAACGCATTCTTATTATTGGTTTAGGTGGCGGCACTATGTCGAATTCCCTACATCAGCTTTATCCTGACAGTATTATTGACAACGTTGAAATAGATCCTGCCGTTGTGAAAGTGGCTCGCCAATATTTTGGTTTTTTTGAAAACGACAGTGTAAAAACGTATGAGCAAGACGGGCGTATTTTTATTAAACGAGCACTAATGAAAAAACAACAATACGACTGGATAATTTTTGATGCCTTTAACGGTGACTATATTCCTGAGCATTTGTTAACTAAAGAGTTTCTTTTAGAGACTAAACAATTATTGAGTGATAATGGTGTACTTACCGCCAATACTTTTTCCTCAAGTAAATTATACGCGCACGAATCGGCTACTTATCAACACGTTTTTGGCGAATTTTTTAATGTTCGCAATCAAAAAAATAACAACCGAATCATCCTTGTTAGTAAACAAAAGCTACCGTCGGATCAAGCACTACTCAACAAAATAAGTGTGTTAAAAGATAAATTAACCCCCTTTAATATTGATATTTCTAGCATTTATTCCAGTATAACATCAAGCAATGAAGTTAAAGATTGGCCTGACGATACTCGTTTACTGACAGATCAATATTCACCAGCTAACTTATTATAGTGAATGAATAGAGAATCCTAAGTACTAAACTGCTTATTTTAATCACAGCGGCGGTTATAAGAATACCGTTAATAAAAAAGCCCTGCTAAGTTTCACTTAACAGGGCTTTTACTTATAGGAAAGTCGACCCAATCGTTATTTATTCAAACAAATTGCTGTCGATAACAAAACCATTATTGTTGGCACCTAAATCAAGCACACCTAAACAGTTACTTTGGTCATCTACCAATGCCATTCGGTCTCCTTCAACCCAATAAGTTTCAGAGTACACATCACCATTACCTAACGTGCCATAGTTACTCGCTAAACTCATTTCACCTGTACTATTGTCAACCCAATGAAGTGTTACTGCAGTATCAGTGGTATTGGTTACACTAAAGTTTGTTGCACTATTGCTTGTACGATCATAAGGAACTAATAAGTCACATGAGCCAATTTGTGGTGCAGGTAAAGCAACAACATCTGCGACTAATTCGTCACTAATGGTATAGTCGTTATCTTCAGCATTTAATACCGCGACCCCCAAACATGAGTTGTTTTGATCGGCAATCATTAAGCGATCACCTTGCTTCCAATAATCTGCCGAGTAACTTTCTCCAGCAACTAAAGTCGCATACGGATTATCAAGGTTGGCTTTACCTGTTGGATTTATCCAATATAAGGTTACAGGGACATCCGTTGGGTTTGTAACGCTAAAACCTTCAGCCGTAAGTGAAGTAGTATCATAGTAAGCCGTTTCTAAATTACAGTTACCTATCTCGCCAACAGCAGGTAATGGCACTGATACAGGTAATACTGGCTGACTTGCTTCAATCAACTCAACAGGTGCAGGCAAATCAATAGAACAATTTTCGCCACTACATGCAGTTAAGTACATATCAATAATGTCTGAGCCAATAAAATAACTGTCAACCACGACATAGTAAGTGCCTGCCGTTACGTCGGTAAATGTACAACTTTCGTCATTACCATCATTGTAGCTATAGCATTGAGGGTCGATGTCAAAGCTCCAATGCGGTACACTGTCTTTACTTACCATTAAATCTACATCGCCTGAGCCGCCCGTGGTTGAAATAGTTAAGCTTGATTCACCATCAGGTACATTCACTGAATAAATCCAACCGCCTCTTCCTTCGACTTTCTCAAAACTATTTAAAGTAAGTGCTTTAGCGCCATTCAGATATTTTTCTTTTACATCGACACTATAGTACTCAACAAATTCAGCCTCGTAGTTTGCAACGAAGCTCTCAAGTAATACATCATAAGCATCCCAGTCGCCAGCGCGCATATAAGTTAGCATAGTAGTTACATCTGACGGATGTTTTTCAAGTAAAAAAGCAACCGCCATATAACCCCAATCGTAAGGGCTTGGTTCATAATCGTTGTTATGTAAATCAAAAATTTCAGCTAACGTATACTTACTATCGTTAGCAGCAATTTCTAATAGCTGATAGGGCTCTTTATAAAAGGTGCCAATATATTCAGCTAAACCTTCAGACCACCATGCCATACTCTCGCGATAACCACCTTCTTTATTATATCGTCCGTCTAATGCATGTACGTATTCATGATCAAGCGAGCGAATAACCGAGCGACCATCTGTCCAACCAATACCATTGAAAGTTAATATTTCTGAGTTGTGATCAAACCCTGTTGGTGAGGTTTCAAAATAAATGCCTGACTCGTTATCACTACCATACAAATACCCTAACCAAGCTTTGTGATTAGTTAAGTCTGCAAAAATATTAATGCTAGTAAATTCATTTAAATCGCCTGGTACTACTTGTTGAAACTCTGGTGCTATCGCTTCATTAAGCACAGCATCAAAGCGTGTTTTAGTTTCTGAAAGTATGTCACATGCTCCAGATAATTCTTCTTGGCTTAATTGTTGAGCACGAAGGTTTACCGGAACATCACAGGTTTTAGCGTTATTAAATAGCTGAGTTGACGCCCATAAAGTACCATCGGTTACGCCTACACCATCACCTTGATCAAACGCGTCTACTAAAATGTAATAACGCCCCGCTTGAGGTTGATCAATAATACAAACCTCACTATTGTTAGTCCCTGAGTATGAAACACAGTCGAACTCACCATCTTCACCAAGCGTTGGTTCAGCTTCATAGCGTACGTAAAGATCGGGATCACCTAACGATTTACCCGCAAGACCTTTAGCAAAACTCACAGTTAATGTTGGTGACTCTTCAGCTACATCAACATAAAACATGGTCGCTGATAATAAGTCGATATGTTCACTCGCCTGCTCTAGAATAACTTGGGTAGCCGTTTCTTCTGGTGTTTCAACTTCTGGTGTTTCAACTTCTGGTGTTTCAACTTCTGGTGTTTCAACTTCTGGTGTTTCAACGATAGGGGTTTCAACAACTTCTTTAACCTTATCATTAGAACCTCCGCAAGCAGCAAGTGTAATACAACTTACTGCTACAGCAACTTTAGTTAACGATAATGACATGTGTGTTTTCCTCTTTATTTTTTGTATACAATAAATAATATACCTATTTTAAAAAATAAAAAAGCACAAATATTAGCCAAAAGTCTAATTTTACAATTTTGTCGACAGTTTTATAGTTAACTACTTCTCCATCACAAGTTATCGAGACAAATAAATGACCAGTCAATATTACGACAATAACTTTATTAATAAACAATCATGCTATTGGCAAGAGCAAGCGAAACAGGTGGCTTGGTATCATGCCCCCAAAACAATATTGTCGACAAATAAAGATAATTATTACGAATGGTTTGCCGATGCCGAGCTAAACTCTAGTTATTTAGCGCTTGATTTACACGTAGAACAAGGCAGAGGTGAGCAAATTGCTTTGATATACGATTCTCCCGTTACTTCAACACAGCGGCAATACACCTATAAAGAGTTGACTACACTCGTCGCCAAATTTGCTGACGTGCTACAAGCCCAAGGAGTTGATAAAGGCGATAGAGTATTAATTTACATGCCGATGATCCCTCAAGCAGCCATAGCCATGCTAGCTTGTGCTCGAATAGGCGCTATTCACTCTGTAGTTTTTGGTGGCTTTGCCGCTCATGAGCTTGCTGTTCGAATTGATGATGCTCAACCTAAAGTTATTGTAAGTGCTAGTTGCGGTATCGAAATTGATAAAGTTATCCCCTATAAGCCTTTAGTAGACTTGGCTATCGAAAAAGCCAGTTTTAAACCCGATGCTTGTATTATTTATCAACGAGAAATGGTGGAAGCACAATTACAAACGGATCGGGATTATAATTGGTTAGCATTAATGGAAGTTGCCGTTGAAATACCTCCTGTCGCTGTAAAAGGTAGCGACCCTCTTTATATTTTGTACACCTCAGGTACCACAGGTAAACCCAAAGGTGTGGTAAGAGATAACGGTGGCCATGCCGTTGCCATGCTTTACAGTATGAAAAATGTTTATGGTATGAATACAGGCGACGTATTTTGGGCGGCATCAGATGTTGGTTGGGTGGTAGGCCATTCTTATATTGTTTACGGCCCACTTATGTCGGGCTGTACTACCATACTATTTGAAGGAAAACCGATTAAAACACCTGATGCTGGTGCTTTTTGGCGCGTGTGTGCTCAATACAAGGTTAATGCTTTGTTTAGTGCGCCAACAGCCTTTAGAGCAATAGCTAAAGAAGATCCTGATGCCTTACAACTTAAATCTTATGATCTGTCATCGCTAAAACGTTTGTACTTAGCAGGTGAACGTTTAGACCCTGCCACTTATCATTGGTTAAAAGAACAAACACAACTGCCCGTTATTGATCATTGGTGGCAAACAGAAACAGGTTGGGCAATAGCAAGTACACCACTTAAAGGCAATCATCAAAACACTAAGCCAGGTTCAGCAGGTTTACCTGTTCCAGGTTACCAAGTGGAAATACTCGACGAACACGGTCAAGCCGTTGCTGCCGATCAACAAGGTTGTGTAGCCATAAAATTACCATTACCCCCTGGCTGTTTAACCACTGTTTGGCGAAACCCAGAACGTTTTCAATCAGGTTATTTAACGGAGCATGCCGGATATTACGTAACTGGTGATGGTGGTTACTTTGACCAAGACGGTTATTTATTTGTTATGGGGCGAACTGATGATGTTATTAACGTAGCAGGTCATCGTTTATCAACAGGGGAAATGGAAGAGGTGTTATCTAATCATCCTGCGGTAGCTGAATGCGCGGTAATTGGAGTGCATTGCGACCTAAAAGGCCAAGTGCCTGTTGGTTTAGTGGTAATTAAAAATGGAATAAACCAAACGAATGAAGCCCTAGAAGCTGACTTAAAAGCTAGCGTAAGAGCTGAAATTGGTGCTATTGCCTCTCTAAGGCATGTGTTAATTATTGATAGGCTCCCTAAAACTCGCTCTGGAAAAATTCTGAGAAAAACCTTAAGACAAATGATTGATGGGGATGATGTCGCCATTCCATCAACGATTGATGATCTAGAGGTGATAAGCGAGCTAACACCCAAGTTAACTGCCTTAGCGATTAACTAAACATCAGTAGAATTAACGAAATAAAATAGAAAAATTTAGCAGCAAATGCTTATTCACTTGCTTTTGCTGCCATTAGTACTTTATTTCTTAACCACTTATTTGCCGGATCTTTATCTACATTAATATGCCAATATAAATGTACATCTACATTGGGTAACTCAACTGGCAAATCATAGACTTTAATAGCCAATATCTGGCTGAACATCTTGGCTGCTGTTTTAGGCAGCGTTAGTAACATCTCACTATTTTCAACAACACGGCACGCCGAAAAAAAATGTTGGCAGCGTAAACTGACTCTGCGTTGTAGCCCTAATCGGCCTAATTCAAAATCTTCCAAACCTAAACCTGAAGCACGCGATGAAGCCAACACATGGCTTTGCGATAAATAGGTCGCTAAATCAAGTTTTTCGGCTATGGTGCGATGTTTTGATGAGGCAACAACGACCAGCGGATCTTCTTCAATTTGAACATGTAAGACGTTTTCACTCACAGGCAACAATATATCTATCGCACAATCGATTTCACCGCTGGCTAACTTAGTTTCTAATTCGCTGCGCCTAACTCCTGTGCTAGTTAAGTTCAATTGAGGAGCTTCGCTAGCTAGTCGGCCCATTAAATAAGGCAAATAGGCAGACTCTAAAGAGCCATGCAGAGATATTGTGCACTGCTTTTTGGCTATTGACGGATCAAATTGTCGCGACTGTACCAGTGTGACTTGTAGTTGATATAAAGCTTCTCGCACATCACTAATCACATTTTTAGCGACCGCTGTTGGCGCCATTTTATTACCCTGACGAGCGAACAGTTGATCATCAAAATGCCTTCTCAATCTAGACAACGCATGACTAACCGCAGGTTGTGACAAATTTAACACATTAGCAGCTTTGGTTAAGTTACCTTCACTGTAAATTGCATCAAAAACAATAAAGAGGTTGAGATCTATTTTCATCGCCATATGACAAACCTAACTATTAGTTAAACGAATAGGTATATATAAAAACTATTCATTGGTTTAATTCTACATGTAAGCATAACATAAAAAAATGTCCCTAAAATAGGCCAGCATCAACGGCAAGGAAAATACCATGGATTTTAGTTTATCACCGCGCTCTCAAGAGTACTTAAGCAAAGTCACTGCGTTTATCGAACAAGAAATAGCGCCCATTGAAGACGATTATTTTAAAGAGTTAAAAGCGCAAAAAAATCCATGGGTCGTCCTGCCCATTATTGAAACATTAAAAGCCAAAGCCAAAGCACAAGGGCTATGGAATTTGTTTATGCCAATTGCCCCTTATGGCGCCAATTTAAGCAACGAGGAATATGCTCCGCTTGCCGAACAAATGGGTCGTAGCTTTATTGCACCTGAAATATTCAACTGTAATGCGCCTGATACGGGGAATATGGAAGTATTAATTCATTACGGCTCTGAGGAGCAAAAACAACAATGGTTGCCTCGATTATTATCAGGAGAAATACGCTCTGCTTTTTGTATGACCGAGCCTGATGTCGCTTCTTCAGATGCTACCAATATGGCAGCAACAGCGATTGTTGAGGGTGACGAAGTGGTGATCAATGGTAGTAAATGGTGGAGTACCGGTATTGGTCATCCAAATTGCGAAATGTTAATTTTTATGGGACTAACCGATCCCACTGCGCCTCGCCATCAGCAGCATTCAATGGTGTTAGTGCCCAAAAACAGCAAAGGCGTAAAAATAGAGCGTATGTTAACGGTTTTCGGTGAATATGATGAACCTTACGGCCATGGAGAAGTAAGCTTTACTGATGTTCGCCTACCAAAGTCGGCGATAATTGCAGGACCAGGGCGAGGCTTTGAAATCGCCCAAGGACGTTTAGGCCCAGGTCGAATTCATCATGCGATGCGCACGATTGGTGCGTCTGAGCGAGCACTAGAATTATTAATAAAGCGCGGCTTATCAAGAGAAGCATTTGGCGACAAACTGATTAATTTAGGGGGCAATAAAGCAATTGTTGCTGATGCTCGCATGGCCATTGAACAAGCAAGATTGTTAACCATGAAGGCTGCTTGGACTATTGATCAGCACGGCATAAAAGCCGCAATGAGTGCGGTGTCACAAATTAAAGTGATTGCCCCTAATATTTTACAAACTATTGTTGATCAAGCCATTCAAATTCATGGCGGTGCAGGATTGTCAGATGACTTCCCGTTAACTATGCTATTTGCCACCGCCAGAAGTTTACGCCTTGCTGACGGCCCTGATGAAGTGCACCGCAGCTTAATCGCTAAAATGGAGTTAAAAAAATATGGATAATGAATCAACCATGCACCCGCCAACAAATAATAAACGCATTTTCATCACTGGAGGCGCTAGCGGCTTAGGTAGAGCGATAGCTTTTAAGTACGCTAAACAAGGTTATCAGGTTTGCATAGGCGATGTTAACGAGCAACGTGGTTTAGCAACAATTGAAGCGTTATCTGCACTTGGATGCAACGCGTTTTATCAAGCTTGTGACATCACTCAAATTGAAGACTTAGAGCAAGCAAAAAATGAACTTATTGCCCGCTGGGGTGGCGTAGATATTGTGGTTAATAACGCAGGTGTTGCAGGCACAGCAGGCGCCATAGAAGATATTTCGCTAGAAGATTGGCATTGGGTGCTCAATATTAACTTAATGGGCGTTGCACGTGGCTGTAAAACTTTTACCCCTTTGTTTAAACAGCAAGGTTCAGGGTACTTTGTTAATATCGCTTCAGCCGCAGGGCTAATTAATGCGCCGCAAATGAGTAGTTATAACGCATCTAAAGCAGGCGTTATTTCATTGTCTGAAACCTTAAAATTTGAATTAGAAAAATTCAATATTGGTATTTCCGTAGTCTGCCCAGCTTTTTTCAAAACTAATTTAACCGAGTCGATGAAATCGACCATTGATGGCGTGACTCAAAAAATTGCCAAAATTATGTCCAAATCTACAGTTACCGCCGATGATGTCGCCAATGATATTTACGCCTCGGTTAATCAAAAAAGTTTTTGGGTATTAAGCCATAAACCTGAGAAAAAACTATGGCTCCTAAAGCGTTACCTACCCAGTATCTTTGAGCACATCATGAAAAAACAACTCGCCAAGTTGTTTTCTTAACAGGATTTACTTATGTCATTAATCGATTCCGCAGGCCAAATAAGAAAAGGCGAAGCGTTAAATAGTCAAGATGTTCATCGTTATTTACAGTCAATTTTCGATGATTTAACAGGTGAAATTAGCATCCACCAATTTCCAGGCGGCGCTTCTAACTTAACGTACCTCATTAGTTATAAAGACGATAAAAACGAGCAAAAGCCGCGTGAATTTATTTTACGCCGACCACCATTTGGACAAATAGCAAAATCAGCGCACGACATGATCCGTGAAGCTAAAATAATGCAAGCATTAAAGCCTGTTTACCCAGATATTCCCAGTATTTATCACCTTTGTGAAGATCATAGCATTATGGGTTGTGATTTTTATTTAATGGAACGACTCACTGGGATTATTCCACGTCAGGAGTTACCAGAAGAGTTATCACTTTCTACAACTCAAACAACACAACTTTGTACCAATGTAATTGATAAACTCATTGAATTACATAAAGTTAACTATAAATCTGCAGGATTAACAGATTTAGGCAAAGGCGGTGGTTATGTTGAACGACAAATTACCGGCTGGAGTAAACGTTATCGCACAGCGTTAACCGAAGATGCAGCAAACTTTGAGCAAGTAATGACATGGCTTAAAGACAATATGCCAGCAGATGTAGCAACCTGTATTATTCATAATGATTTTCGCTTTGATAATGTCGTACTTAATCCTGAAAATCCATTAGAGGTTATCGGTGTATTAGATTGGGAAATGGCAACGTTGGGCGACCCATTGATGGATTTAGGCAATAGCCTTGCATATTGGGTGCAAGCTGACGATGATAAGTTTTTTCAATCGCTTCGCCGACAACCTACTCATTTAGAAGGTATGTTAACCAGAGATGAGGTCATTAGTTATTACCTGAAAAAAACTGGTTTTGATGAAATAAATTTCGACTTTTATCAAGTCTATGGTTTATTCCGGTTAGCCGCGATCATTCAACAACTTTATTATCGGTATTATCACGGACAAACCCAAGATAAACGATTTTCCCGCTTTGTTGATGCAGGTAAATACCTCGAGCAGCGCTGTTTATCTTTAATTGCTTCATCCACCACAAAGGCTGAAAAATAATATGGCCGCTATTTATTTAGTGCGCCATGGCCAAGCCTCTTTTGGCAAAGCTGATTATGATCAGCTATCAGATATTGGCTGCCAACAAGCGCAAATTTTAGGCGATTTTTGGCATAACTACCCCGCTCCTGATAAATTTTATGCGGGCGATTTATTACGCCACAACCAAACAGCCGAACACTTTTTATCTCAGTTTACTGCGTCTCCAAATAACAAACGCCCTTGTTCTGTTATAACGCATTCAGGCTTAAATGAACTTGATCATATTGAAGTGTTAACTCGCTATAACCCACAATGGCAAGACTTCAAAGCAATGAACGACAAAATAACCAAGCTTCCTGAAGCCAATAAAGTCTTCCAAAATGAATTTAACCAAGCCATGGTTCGTTGGCTTTCAGGAAAATTCGATAATGAATACCGTGAAAGCTGGCAACAATTTAAACAACGTTGCATTACCACCTTGCACGAAATCATTGCTCAGCAGTCGCTCACTGAACCTGCAAAAAATATCGTTATTTTTACTTCTGGTGGACCAATATCAATCATTATTCAGCATATTCTCTCCTTAGAAGACCAACAAGCATTGGCTATTTGTCAGCAACTTATCAATACCAGTGTCACTAAGGTGCTATTTTCAAAAAAACATTTAAGCATTGATTATATAAACAATTACAGTCACTTAACTCTTAAAGGGTGCCAGTGGGAAACTTATCGATAATGTTATTAAATATCGAAAACACTATAAGGAACGATTTATGAATACCGACAACCCGTTTGATCTGTCAGGTAAAATTGCTTTAGTTACAGGAGCAAGTAGAGGTATAGGTGAGTATATCGCAAAACTACTCGCGAAGAATGGTGCGCATGTTATTGTTTCTAGTCGCAAAATAGAAGGTTGCCAAAGCGTAGTCGACGCTATTATTAGTGAAGGCGGGAGCGCCCAAGCAATCGCGTGTCATATTGGTGATATGCAACAAATTGAAGCCATTTTTTCTGCGATAGAAACGGAGCACGGCAAGCTCGATATTTTAGTTAATAACGCAGCAGCCAATCCTTATTTTGGTCATATATTAGAGACGGATTTAAGCGCTTATCAAAAAACCGTGGATGTTAACATTCGTGGTTATTTCTTTATGTCTGTCGCGGGTGCAAAAATGATGAAACAACATGGCGGTGGTGCCATTGTTAACGTTGCATCGGTTAACGGTGTTATTCCCGGCGACCTTCAGGGTATATATTCCATCACTAAAGCCTCGGTGATCTCAATGACTAAAGCCTTTGCTAAAGAATGTGCCCAATTCGATATTCGCGTCAATGCGTTATTACCCGGCGCTACCGACACTAAATTTGCTTCAACTTTAGTCAACAACCCCGCGATTTTAAAACAAGCAATGGCACACGTACCGATGAAGCGCGTTGCACAACCCGAAGAAATGGCTGGATCTGTTTTGTATTTGGTTTCCGATGCCGCCAGTTACACCACAGGCACTTGCATTAATGTGGATGGCGGCTACTTACTTGGGTAAAGCATCGCCTATTTAGCATGAAATTATCTTGCTGACCTGAACAACAAAATTAATATTGAAAGAGAATAAACAAAATGAGCAATGTAAACACAGAGAAATTATTTGAATCGTTAACCGTTAAAAATTTAACATTAAACAACCGCACCGTAATGGCGCCAATGACTCGAACCTTTTCGCCTAACAATATTCCTAATGCCGATGTGGCTGCCTATTATCGCCGCCGAGCCGAAGGTAATGTGGGCTTAATTATCACTGAAGGCACCTTTATTTCTCACAAAGCGGCCAACGGTTATGAACGTGTTCCTGCTATTTATGGCGACGAAGCTTTAGCTGGTTGGAAACATGTAGTTGATGAAGTACATGCCGCAGGAGGTAAAATTGTACCGCAACTTTGGCATGTTGGCTCAGTCAGAAAAGAAGGTATGGAGCCTGATAAATCTGTACCCGCTTACAGCCCGTCAGGGTTATACAAACCTGGCGCTAAAAATGGCATTGCCATGAGTCAAAGCGATATTGATGATGTTGTCGCCTCTTTTGCTCAAGCGGCATTAGATGCCAAAAATGTTGGTTTTGATGGCATTGAAATTCATGGTGCACATGGTTATTTAGTCGATCAGTTTTTCTGGGAAGGCAGCAATCAACGTGACGACAAATACGGCGGTTCATTAGAAAACCGTACCCGTTTTGGCGTAGAAATAGTGGAAGCTGTTCGTGCTGCAGTAGGCGAAGACTTTCCAATAATTTTTAGATTTTCACAATGGAAACAACAAGATTACAGTGCCAAACTTGCACAAACGCCAGAAGAGTTAGCGATATTTTTAAACTTACTAAGCGATGCAGGGGTCGATATTTTTCACGCCAGCACGCGTCGTTTTTGGGAAAGTGAGTTTGAAGGTAGCGAACTAAATTTAGCAGGCTGGACCAAAAAAATCACTAACAAGCCCGTAATAACTGTTGGTAGTGTCGGTTTAGACGGTGATTTTATTGGTGACGGTAAATCAGGCTTAGAGGGAAGTTCAGCCCCTGCTAGCATCGATGGATTACTTGAGCGTTTAAATAATGACGAATTCGACTTAGTGGCTGTTGGCCGCGCTTTGCTCGTTGATGCAGATTGGGTTAATAAGATTAGAGATAACGATCTTGAATCGCTTAAACCTTTTAATAAAAAGGCACTACATTCATTGAGTTAACAAGTTGTTATTAATATATAAGTGGCTATATCACTAGCCACTTTATTGAGTTTTTAATTGAGATTTATTCAGCTTGCTGACTAAATTTCAATTTATAGCCAGTACTCGAGTTAACATCTTCTTCGAGAATCAAAAACAAATCATCAGATTCATCATCTAAAATAAGCTCGGTGCTCACTAAAATCATTTCACTGGAGTTTTCTTCGCCAACAACATACACACTATAGGTGTTATTTAATAACGTAATAGATTGCGGTGTCACATAAGGCACCTGCTTATCGTTACCCGTTGAATCTATGGTTTCATTACTCTCAACAAAGAAAACAGCTACTTTAGTAAAGTCATCAATTAAGTTAATTATATTCACTTGATGATCGTAAAAACTTTCTCGATTACTGTTATTGACCACTAAAGAATTTAAAGTAATTTCCAGCTCTTCTTCTTCGTCATCATCACTAATATCTTCTTCTTTGGTGTAGAAAAATACCGTTTTATCGCTACCTGAATTTAAGGTCATTAAATGATTTTTAACAATCACTTCACCTGTTTCTGGAATAGTTAAATCTAAGCTATAATCACCAAAATCTTTACTGATCCTTTGACTGAACTCGCCAAAGCTTAATGAAGCAACCTCTGCAGTTTCATCAATACCATTGATATAAAGATTAAAAATATTCGCATATTCAGGTAATAAATAATGTTCCGTTAAGCCATTATAAACTCTAAATTCAGCACTTGAATCAGCATCTTGAAACTCAGTAGCTCCTGTTGATTTAGCAATATAATCTAATGTAAAAGGCGAATCTCCTGGACCACTATTTGCACGAATGATCAGTAAATACTGTGAAGGGTACACAAAAGCTATTTCTTCCGATTGATAAAGCACTTCACTGCTGCCTGATGCAGTTAAATAAAATACGTAATCGTCTTGATCATATTTGGTATTTTCCGCCATTTCTTTATAAGCTAATTGCCCAAATAACACAGCCTCATTAAACGTTTCATTAGCTTTAGATAGATACACATCTACACCGCCCGAATAGTTATGCATATTAATTAATCGTAAATTAAACAGATCATTATCGTCGTCGTCATCATCATCAATAATCGGGATATCAAAAGTTAACACTTCTGAGGCGGCGATATCATCGGCTATAACAATAAGCTGGGAGACATCTGTTGATACTTTTATTTGTGTCTCGTTGAGCACTTCTAAATCACTACTACCATCATTCCAAGACAAATCAATATCATAAGTTGCAGCATCGTATTCAAAATAGCCCCCAGCCTGAGCATAAACTACACTTGAATGTGTTTTCTCCACGAAGTCATCATCATCGTCTTTATCCACCACTAAAAATATTGCCGGAGAATTGGGTGAGGCATTATATAACTGAACATAACCCACGCCACTTGCATCATCACTAGAACCACAAGCGGATAATCCTAATATCACCATACTAGCGAGAACTGAAGGTAATCTAAAAAAATTAACTAGCCTTATTTGAGTACACATTTACTTTCCTTTAAATCATTAAAAATTCAGGCTAGTAGAATGTAATTTTTCTGATTAGTTCGATTTTCTCTCCCTGCTTTGCACTCTTTTACCTTTCTTGACACATCTTTACATTGATACTTTTAAGTAATACAAGACTGGTCATTGTTACTTAAGCACTTTTAAAAACACCCTATATAGACAAGGCAAACATGACAAACATGACAAACACCATAGATAGAAAATTTAAAAAATGTTGAAGATAAATATGATCTACATCAACTCAACACAATGCCCTTTAACTATATATTGTGTATAAATAAAAATAACACACAACATATGGACAAAAATGACTTTCAACTGCATTTCACCTTCAATTGTCTTTCAAGAAGTTCCTAACGAAATTAGCCTTTGCTTTAGCATTTCGGGTTGTAATATTGGTTGCAAAGGCTGCCATAGCACTGAGTTATGGAACAAGCATCATGGCACTCAATTAACCAACCAGAGTTACCTTGATTGGTTAAATAAATATCAAGGGCTTATTACTTGTGTTTGTTTTTTTGGTGGCGAGTGGCAAGCAACATCTTTAGTCGAAAAGTTAATCATTGCCAATAATTTAGGTTTAAAGAGTTGCCTTTATAGCGGAAGAAAGCACATTGATATCAGCATAACCCAACACTTAACCTACTTAAAAACAGGACCATGGATACCTGAACTAGGAGGGTTAAACCAAATAACAACTAATCAACAATTTATTGAAGTATCAACAGGTAAAAACCTTAATCATTTATTTCGAACAACTGATCTTAAAACACATCAAGGAGAAGAACATAATGTTGCGGCTTAACAAACAACAAATCGATAACAAAAAACTCTTTATAACCGAGTATTTTTCAGCAAAAAATGCTGCTGACGGCTCTAAAATGGATGCAAATGCTAATGTAACACATAAAAATATTGCCACGTTAGAAGCTGAATTACTAAAGGATTGTTTTCTACAAATTAATCGCGCATTAGTCGCTGATAAAATTGCTTTATTATTTGATAAAACATTAGCTAACGAGTATCAGCGTCAAATTGAAGATCACGAAATTTATGTGCACGACGAAACAAGCTTAAAGCCCTACTGCGCATCAATAAGTATGTATCCATTTCTACTTGATGGCTTAACAAAATTAGGAGGAGAATCTAAAGCACCTAAACATTTGGAGTCGTTTTGTGGCTCTTTTGTTAACCTAGTTTTTGCTATTTCTTCTCAATTTGCAGGCGCAATTGCCACCGTTGAATTTATTAGCTATTTTGATTATTTTGCTCGTAAAGAGTTTGGTAATGATTACTTATCAACTCATGAAAAGGAAATTGCTAACCACCTTCAACACGTTGTTTATGCGATTAACCAACCTGCAGCAGCTAGGGGTTATCAAAGTGTCTTTTGGAATATCTCCCTATTTGATCAGTTTTACTTTAAGTCGATGTTTGAAAACTTTGTTTTTCCTGACTTTAGTCAGCCCGATTGGTCGTCAGTTGAACGTTTACAGGCTTTTTTCTTAACATGGATCAACAAAGAGCGTGAACATGCTGTTTTAACTTTTCCAGTAATAACCGCAGCCATGCTAACAGAAAACGGTCAGTGTAAAGACAAAAAATTTGCTCGTGAGCTTGCTAAAGAAAAAGCCTCAGGTAACTCCTTTTTCGTTTATTTATCTGACAGTGCCGACTCTCTTGCTTCGTGTTGTCGGTTACGTAATGAAATTTCAGATAATACTTTTTCATATACTTTAGGCGCCGGAGGTGTAGCCACAGGATCTATTAATGTGATCACTATCAACATGAATCGCCTTGAACAGGATGGCCGAGATTTAAAAACAGAAATTGAAAAAGTGCAAAAATACCAAGTTGCCTACCGCTCTTTAATGCAAGACTATCAAGCTAAAGGGGCCTTAGCAGTTTATGATGCGGGCTTTATAAATTTGGATAAACAATTTTTAACCATAGGCATTAATGGCATGGCGGAAGCTGCCGAGTTTCATGGTTTAATTGTCGGTAATAATGAACCATATAAACAATTTGTCAGTGAACGATTGCAGGTAATTTACCAAGCGAATAAACAAGCAAAAATAGATTATGGATTTTTATTCAATACAGAGTTTGTTCCTGCTGAGAATTTAGGCGTTAAAAATGCCAAATGGGATAAAAAGGATGGCTACAAAGTTAATCGTGACTGTTATAACTCCTATTTTTATCTAGTGGAGGATAACAATACCAATCACTTAGACAAATTTGTTATGCACGGAAAAGAAATGATCCAATACCTTGATGGTGGATCAGCGCTGCACTTAAATTTAGATGAGAGCTTAACCGAAGACGCTTATGTAAAACTCTTTGATGTTGCAGCAGCAACTGGGTGCAACTATTTTTGCATTAACGTCAAAATTACCATTTGTAATCATTGTGAAAAAATTGATAAGCGCACTTTGTATCAATGCAGTAGTTGTGGCAGTAATAATATAGACCATGGCACCCGAGTGATCGGCTACTTAAAGCGCGTTACGGCTTTTAGTCAAGGTAGGCAGAAAGAACATGGTTTACGACATTATCATCGACAGTCTGCCTAACTTCACAATTAAAATGCTAGGGCTAAGTTAAAACAGTTGCTAGAATCAGTGGCTTTAACAATACGGTTAAATCCTCTGTCATTTTAATTATTGTTTTTTGATCCTTAAGGCAAACACTGTGAGCACTAAAGAATATTTATTTCATCACCCTATCGCATTTTGGTTTGGCTGTTTGTTAATTACCTTAGGTGTGCTGTCTCACATTCCCATGTTTATCCACGCCAGCCATATGAATTATCACATGGCTGGTATGCCAATGGATAACACCATGTTAATTGGCATGGCGCTTATTCCCATTGGCTTAGCATTTTCATGTTATGGATTAATGCCTCGCTTAGCGACAATGCGCATTAATAATGACACGCAGCCAATACAGTTTCATGTTACCGATAATAGTCCGTTAAACAAAGAACACATCAAATTAGTGATCGCATTATTAATTGCTGTCGTTGTTGATGTGATGAAACCTGCCACATTAGGCTTTGTCATGCCCGGCATGACCCAAGAGTACAACATTAGTAGTGAAACAGCAGGCTCTCTTGCCTTAATCGCCTTAACAGGTACTGCATTAGGCTCTATTTTATGGGGGCGAATGGCAGATTTATTAGGGCGACGCGCTAGCATTTTATTATCCGCATTAATGTTTATTGGTACTGCTATTTGTGGTGCTATGCCTAGCTTTCAATGGAACTTGATCATGTGCTTCTTAATGGGGTTATCTGCTGGTGGATTATTACCCATCACGTTTACCTTAATGGCTGAAATGATACCTTCACACCATCGTGGTTGGTTGCTTGTTGCCTTAGGTGGTATTGGCACTTCAGCCGGTTATTTAGTCGCTTCAGGGGCGGCAACTATACTTGAACCCTTATTCAGTTGGCGTTCGTTATGGTTATTAGGTTTACCCACTGGCTTGTTAGTGATTTTTTTAAATAAATATATCCCAGAGTCTCCTCGATTTTTAGCCAACGCGGGGTTAATCAATCAGGCCAAAGCCGTATTGAAAAAATACAATGGCGAACTTGATCCACCATTACCCACAGCACAGATTAATAATACTAACGACGATAATAGTTACTTTTCTGATATTTTTCGCAAACCTTACGCGATGATCACTCTAGCGCTTATTGGCTCAGGAACAGCTTGGGGAGTCGTTAATTTTGGCTTTCTGTTATGGTTACCTACTAACCTTCGTGAAATGGGTATGAGTGCAAATACAACAAACAGTTTATTAGCACAATCAGGTTTGTTTGCTTTACCAGGCATTGTCACAGTAATTTGGCTTTACCATCACTGGAGCAGCATAAAAACTCTAGCACTATTTGTAGCATTAACTGTAGTAAGCCTGAGTTTATTTGTATTTTGCGACTCGCTTGGTTATTTAAATAGCACAATGATAGTCCTGTCTACCGTGCTTTTGTTAATTAGTAGCAGTGGCGTTATTGCGATGCTTATTCCGTACGCAGCCGAAATTTATCCTGTTCAACATCGCGGTACTGGGGTGGGGCTTATTGCTGCAAGTTCTAAGTTTGGGGGAATTATTGGTGCACTACTCGGAGTCGCTGGTTTCTTTGAACAAATAGCTATTTCTGCTTTTATTATTATGGTGCCTTTAGCCCTCTGTGTTTTTGTCTTGATAAGAAAAGGCATTGACACAAGAGGTCGTCGCTTAGAGGATATTCATGGCGATTTGCTTAGCCGCTCATAGTTAAAAACAATACCTAATTAAGTGTCTTTTTTCATTAAATCTGCATAAGTGAACTTTTTATTACGAGGTACTTTTTTGGTGCTGCTTTTTGTTTTAGTTTGGCTCGATTGATCTTCACAAGAGTTTGCTTGATCGCCTTTTTGAGCTGTTTTATTGGAGTATTTAACGGCTTGATTAATTTCAGTCATTTCTGCTTGGCTCAGATCGCGCCATTCACCTGGCTTTAAACGGCCTAATTCAACACTCATAATTCTTGAGCGTTTTAATTTTGTAACTTCATAACCAAGGTATTCACACATACGGCGAATTTGACGATTCAGCCCTTGGGTAAGAATTATAGTAAAAACAAATTTGCTTTTTACTTTAACAATACAAGGTTTGGTAATTGTACCTAAAATCGGCACACCACGTGACATGCGCTCAATAAAGCGTTCGCTTATTGGTTTATCAACAGTCACTAAATATTCTTTATCGTGCGCATTTTCAGCTCGCAAAATTTTATTAACAATATCACCGTCACTCGTTAAAAAAATTAAACCTTCTGATGGTTTATCTAATCGACCAATAGGAAAAATTCGTTCAGAATGATTAATAGCGTCAATAATGTTACCCCGAACATGCGACTCTGTTGTACAAGTAATGCCAATAGGTTTGTTATAGGCGATGTAAACACGGTCCTGTTTATTTTCTGGACTTGCTGAAATCACCTTACCGTCTACGCACACGATATCAGTTGTCTGAACTTTAGTGCCTAGCTCTGGGTGCTTGCCATTGATAGTGACGCGATTTTCTTCAATCAATTTATCTGCACCACGACGGGAACAAAAACCAGATTCGCTGATAAATTTATTTAATCGTTTGCCTTCACTACTCACGCTTTTTCACCCTTAATTTAAAAACTCACCTTATTATCGACTGTATCGTCTAAGGGAACAAACCTTTTTATTAATTACGTCACTTAAAGTCATTAAAATAATAATAAAAAAATCACCAAACAAAATATCAGAATAATTTAATGAAAAAATTAACTCGTTTGAAGAAATCGAATTATCGCTTTAGCTAGCAACAGAGGGGATTCTAGCGGTAGCATATGACCACAATTGTTAAACACTTCAACCCTGATATTTGTATTGGTCGTTAACAAAGGTGCAAAAAACTTTCCATCAACTAATAAATCGCTGTCGCCATAACAAAAAAGCATTGGGCATGTAAGTGAAGTTAATGCCACAAGTAAATCTTGTCTAACGGTGGTCGATTTAAGTTGCTGTAACAAAACATTAGCGCCAAAATCATGGTCCATTTGCTTGATACAATCGGTAATATCGGTATTCGTTTGTTGGTTAGCATGTAAAAAAGTGCGGGTCCTAGCTAACGTTATGCCACTATAGCCATGAGTCTCAACCCATCGAATAATTTTACTTCGAGTCGCAATTTCTTCATAAGGTAGTTGCTGTGGAGCATTTGATAAGTTGATCAATCTTTTCATACGCTCAGGAAAACGACAAGCAAATGCGCTAGCAAGGTAGCCTCCTTGAGAAAATCCTAATAAATTGATTTTTTCGTTCGGTAATTGTTTTGCTAACGTTTCAACAATTTCGTCAATAGTGTTTTCAACAGGAATAGTGAGGTGGATAAAGTCATAATCCACACTCAATTTAACTTGAAGTACATTAAGTTCTGCCCATAACGGCGACCACAAACGTGAATCACACATAGTACCGGGAAGAAAGTATAGAGGTTCTGCCATAATGACTTGCTTCAATCAGTAATTGCCAGTTGCGTTTAAACTTTAAACGCAACTTAGCTTAACCGCTAGTCTTCAAAATAAAATGGTTGACGTTTGTTGTCATAATTACCAATTTCATTCATGGTTTCTGCATTATATAAACGACCATTGATCATGGTATAAGTCACTTTATCTGACACACGGATATCTTGGCTAACATCACCATTAATCACAATGATATCAGCAAGTTTTCCTACTTTTAATGAACCTAATTGGCTGTCTAAGCCTAACGTTTTCGCTGGAGCAATAGTTGCTGTGCGTAACGCTTCCATTGCTGACATACCACCTTGAGCCATCATCCACATTTCCCAATGCATTGCTAAACCTTCACGTTGACCGTGTCCCCCTGCATTCACCTTAACACCTAAGTCTTGAAGTTGCTTAGCCACGGTTGCCACGTTAACATGATTGTAATGATGCTCTGGCGCTTTCGGTCTTCTCATTGAGCGCGCCGTTAAAAAATCGCTAGGCACATATTTACTTAGCCTTGGATGTGCCCAAACATCTGTTGTGTCGTACCAGTAGTTTTCTCCCGAAATACCGCCATAGGAAACGACTAATGTGGGTGTATAGCCCATACTCGATTTCGACCATAATTGTTTAATATCATCATAGATTTTTGCCGTTGAAATAGAGTGTTCTAAGGTTGTATGACCATCCACTAACATGGTTAAGTTATGCTGCAATAATGAACCACCTTCTGGCACAACCATCATTTCCAGCTCTCTCGCGGCTTGAACAAGCTGCTGGCGTTGGTCTCTTCGCGGTTGGTTATAACTTTTAACACTAAAAGCGCCTGCCTTTTGTAAGCGTTCAATATGAAATTTAGCATCGTCTAAATTATCAACACGTGACGTATAGTTTGGACTACTCGCTCCATACAAAATTGTACCTGTAGAAAAGAGTCTAGCGGCAACAATGGCGCCTGACTGTTGCATTTCACTGGCATCAAAAAATGTTGAGGTATCATTAGAAGGATCATGAATACTGGTAACACCTAACGCTAATCCTGCATAGTTTTTCCAGTTCTGCTGTGGAATTATTTCATTAGTACCTTGTGGACCATGTGCATGGGCATCAACTAAACCAGGCATGATGCTTTGCCCTTTAATATCAATAATTTTTGCATCGCTTGGAATGTTTACTTCGGCGCGAGTACCTACAGCTTCAATAATGTTGCCTTTCACGACCACAACGCCATTGTCGATAATTTTATCGCCTTCCATCGTTAACACTTTACCGCCAACAAAAGCGATTGTGCCCGAAGGTATATCTGTGGCTTGTTTAAACCCTAAATAGGTTTTCAATACACTAGATTTTGACACTAAATTCGTTTTATTTTCTGTTAATTCTGACGATTTCTCGTCTTGAATAATATCAAAAAGTTTAGCTGTGTTAGCTTGATAAAGGTCCGGACCTAAACTCCAATACAGTGTATTAGACTGACCATTCCAATTAATGCTTTCGCCTGCACGAATCGATAACTGTTTAACTGGGAAATTTTTTGCTTTAGGACCAATATCAATTATTTGACCTCGTTCAACCATAGGCGTTACAAACACCTTAAAACCTTCGGCAAACGCTAAGTATTGGCCATTAGGAGATACTTGATATTCCGTAGCATATTTACCTTGATATAAAGACTGTTCATTTTTACCATTTAAGTCGATGCGTGCTAAATATGGCATTTCACCTCGACGCATAAGGTAAATATGTTGATTACTCGATCCAAAGTGCGCTCGAGCGCCGTCTTCAGTAATCAATATAGGCTGCGTTCCCCTTGAACTTCCTTTTGAAGAAACAGCATAGACGCCGCTATTTAAACCCCACTTAGGATCGGTAATATAGCCACCAGATATTTTACGATAAACGACTGTTTTACCATCGGGAGAAAAAGTAGGCTCAACATATTTTCCTTTCTCTTTTAATAACGACTTACCTTTACCACCTCGAGCCGAAACAACTTTAACTTGACCAAGTTGCTGATCATGCCAGGTCACATAAATGACTTTTTTGCCGTCACGAGAAAAGCTTGGATTGTATTCGAAATGCGTTTTTTGCTTTGTTAAACGTTTCGCTTTTCCGGTCACTTTCCCCTTTGAAATAGTGCGCGTGTAAATATGCCCCATCGCTTCAAAAACAACTTTATCTCCAGAAGGTGATATTTCAACATCACGCAACATTTTCACATCAAAATTAGCTTGGGCAAGGTTTTGTTGGAAACGTAATGAGGGTTGAATTTTTTTAGTGGTTTTTACTTCAAATTCAATATTTTTAACTGGGTTGTTTGCTAAGTTTTTCGATAAGGTTAGCTGCTTAATTTTGCCATCAGCCCAAAAAATTAAACCGTCGCTTTTAGGTGTCCAAGCCATGGTTGGATACACACCATGAATTGCCCAAGTTTCTTGCATATCTCGATCTAAATTTTCGTAGATTTTGGTTTTTTCACCACTAGCTAAATTATATAGATATAAATTAGACTGAAAATCATTACGTCGAATGAAAGCTAGGTATTTACCATCTGGCGAAGGTGTTGGACGAATAGCGCCACCTGTACCAGAAATAATCACTTCTATTTCACCTGTCGCTAATTCAAGGCGTTTAATTTTATAAATACCTTTTATAGAATCTTTAGAGTAATGAAAAGTTTTACCAGGCGTGGCATCTTGTGAAAAATAAACATATTTACCATCTGGCGAGAAAGCGGGTTCGCCTAAATCTTTTTGCTCGTTTGGGCGTTTGGTTAACATAACACCTTCACCACCCGTTTTATGGTAAAGCCAAACCTCTCCCGCACCTAGTGAGCGTGTTTTCGTATAATGCTTACGACCCACTAAATAGTTACCGTCGGGTGACCACGCAGGGCTGTTTAATAAACGAAAAGACTCTGAACTTACCGCTTTGGCATTACTGCCATCAAGGTTCATTATCCATAAATTGTCACCACCGTCTTCATCAGAAGTAAAGGCGATATGTTTACCGTCTGGGCTAAATCGAGGTTGCATTTGCCATGCGATATCGGTCATTAACGGTGTTGCCTTGCCTCCTTTAACAGGCAAAGTGTAAATATCACCCAATAAATCAAAAACAATGGTTTTGCCATCAGGACTTAAATCAAGGTTCATCCAAGTCCCTTGGTTAACATCAATATTAACCGATTTAAATGTACCAGGAGGGTTGTTTACCGACCATTTCTCGCTCTCTTTAGCTGCACTGCTAAAAGCTGCGATAGACAATAGCGTTAGGGTTAACCCCCTAATACTGGATTGAAATAACGTAAAAGACATGAATGGAACCTCTTATTAAGTAAGATAAATGCGAGCGTTTTTTACGCTAGCTATTTAAAAGCCTATTAACAGCTACTTAAACATAGTGTTACTAAGAGGTTAAGTGCAAAACGTCAACTGGCGGTATAATTACGACAAATCGCGCTTAAATTTGATATCCCCAACGCGGCATAATACTTTGCTCTACACCAAGATGGTCCAGCATACGTCCCACCATAAAATCGATTAAGTCATTAATCGATGTCGGTTTATGATAGAAACCTGGAGCAGCTGGCATAATAACCGCGCCTTGCTGAGACAACGACAGCATATTTTGCAAATGTAGGGTTGAAAATGGCGTTTCACGCGGCACTAAAATAAGCTGCCCTCGTTCTTTAAGCACAACATCTGCTGCCCGTTCAATTAAGTTATCACTCATGCCATGTGCAATCGCTGCTAATGTACCTGTTGAGCATGGACAAACAATCATTTGTTTAGGGGCTGCAGATCCTGACGCAACAGGTGAAAACCACTGTTCTTTACCAAATACGGTGATTTGTCCGGTTTTAGCTTGTAGTTTTTCCGTTAAGACTTGGCTAGCGGCATCTGGAGACGAAGGTAATTTAAAATCAACTTCCGTATCAAACACCACACGAGCAGCACTTGAGCATAAAACATAAATTTGAAAATTCGCTGCTACCAAGCATTCAAGTAAGCGTAAAGCGTAAGCAGAACCAGAAGCGCCGGTTATCGCCACAGTAATTTTTTTGCTAAAAGTAGTATTTTCTGATGTACTTTTTAAAGGGTTAGTCAAAATAGTTTCTCTTTAATCATTAGCTTAGACGCTAAATTTAGTGGATAAAGCATCGAGTAATTTTTGATGAATATTACCAAAACCACCATTACTCATTACGACGATAGTATCGCCAGATTGACTGTAATCAGTAATTTTAGCAACCAAGTCGTCAATATCAAGTTCAACAACACAAGGTGCAGAGCAATCGTCGATTAGCTGTGAAACCGACCATTTCACGTCTTCACCTTGATAAACAAAAACCTGATCTGCTTGAGTAAGTGATGCCGGTAAAGTATCTTTATGAATGCCTGACTTCATGGTGTTCGATCTTGGCTCTAATACGGCAATAACTCGTTGTTCACCGACATTAGCCCTAACACCTGTTAGCGTTTTCTCAATAGCTGTAGGATGGTGAGCAAAGTCATCAAATACGCGAATGTTATTAATTGTCCCGCGCAGCTCTAATCGTCTTTTCGTATTAACAAACTGGCTTAACGCTTCAATGGCTACTTGTGTGGTAACGCCTGCATGGCGAGCTGCTGCAATTGCCATTATGGCGTTGTCTATATTAAAGTCGCCAATTAAATCCCAGTGCAATGTTCCTTGTTCTACCCCTTTAAAACTAACGATAAAAGCACTACCATCATCGACTAGCTTTTTCGCTTGCCAACCAATAACCGAGGGTTTTACTGGGTGGTTTTCATCACTTATCACATCATTAAATTCTGTAGGTGTCCAACAGCCTAACGCTAATGTTTCAGTTAAGGCGGTTTCATTTTTAGGTGATAAAATTAAGCCATTTCTTGGCACCATGCGAATAAGGTGATGAAATTGACGTTGTATGTCCGTTATGTCGTCAAAAATGTCGCCATGGTCAAATTCCATGTTGTTAATTACCAAGGTGCGGGGGCGATAATGAACAAATTTGGAACGCTTATCAAAAAAAGCGGTGTCGTATTCATCCGCTTCTATCACAAAAAATGGCGACTCGCCTAATCTTGCTGAACGGTCAAAATTTTGTGGCACGCCGCCAATTAAATATCCAGGGTTCATGCCGGCATATTCTAATATCCAAGTAATCATCGAGCTTGTGGTGGTTTTACCATGTGTTCCTGATACAGCAACAACCCAACGATCTTTTAAAATATTATCGAGTAACCATTGAGGACCTGAAGTGTAGGCAATATTTCGGTCCAAAATATGTTCAACCATCACGTTTCCACGTGACATGGCATTCCCAACAATCACCACATCGGGTTCATCTTGTAAATGTTCCACATGGTAACCTTGCATTAATTCAATACCAAGTTGTTCAAGTTGAGTACTCATTGGCGGATAAACATTCGCATCACATCCTGAGACTCGATAACCTAATTGCTTAGCAATAGCTGCTATGCCCCCCATAAATGTGCCACAAATGCCTAATATGTGAATATGCTTCATACGTTAATGTCTGTCTTGATAAATTCATAAATTTCTAGTGATAATATACCTGATTAATATCACGCTATCAGTTAAAATAATTGTCAATTCACGATCAATAGCGAATAAAAATGTCATTAAACATACAATTATCTCAAATCAGTGTGTACCCAATAAAGTCTACTCGTGGTATTCAATTATCAAATAGTTGGGTCGATAAGTTAGGGCTCAGTTTTGATCGTCGTTTGGTATTGGCAGATCAAAATGGACATTTCATGACAGCTCGCACTGAGCCTAAACTCTGCTTAGTACAAGCTAATATAACCGCAACAGGATTAATTCTGACAGCGCCCGACATGCCCAAATTGGTTATTAACTACTCTCAACTTAGTAATAATTATCAAGACATTGCTGTGTGGGGTGATTTAATCAATGCCCAAAAGGCGCATCAAGAGCATCATCAATGGTTCAGTCGATATTTAAATCAGCCTTGCCAACTACTCTACTTTGGTGAACAGTCGCAGCGTAAAGTACCTAACACCAGCAGCCGAACTAACCAGCTCGCTTTTGCCGATGGCTACCCGTTACTATTAATTTCTCAAGCTTCTTTAAATGATTTAAATCAACGCTGTTCAGATGACATTTCAATGCAACAATTTAGGCCTAACATTGTGGTTGAAAATTGCGAAGCGTTTGCTGAAGATACCTGGTCGCATATTCGAATTGGTGAAGTGGAGTTTGAGCTAAAAAAACCTTGCTCTCGGTGTATATTAACCACCGTAGATCCTTTAACAGCACAAAAAAATTCACAACAAGAACCAATCACTACATTGAAAAACTATCGACAAGCAGCAACTGGCGATTTAGCGGGTGAAATTTTATTCGGACAAAACCTTGTACCGCTTAATCAAGGACAAATTACCTTAAATGATAAAGTAACGGTTTTAAACACTCAGCCAGCTCCTACTTTCGTGTTACCAGCTAAAAAAATAACTAAAATTCCAGATGAAAATCCTGTACAAAATATAACGAAAAAAATTAAGATAAACTTCGAGTCTTGGCACAAAGAATATAAAGGTGATACTCAAACCACTATATTAGAACAAGGCGAAGAAGCAGGTTTAATTTTACCTTATTCGTGTCGTGCTGGCATGTGCGGACGATGCAAAGTTAAGCTAGTTGCAGGTGACGTTATACAAAACGCAACTGATGGCTTAACCGTTGAAGAAATTGCACAAGGGTATATTTTAAGCTGTAGTTGTATCCCTCAATCCGATGTAACAGTTAGTCGATAAATAAACAGCATCACTTTTCATCCACACATTAAGGATTAATTAATGAAAGTATTTAAAAAATTAGCGATATCATTCAGCTTTTTGTTGTTGTCCATGCATCCAGTGGTAAACGCTAGTCAATTTATCGATGTGTTTGACGGGCAATTTGATGCCTCGCAGTACTTATCTGAAAACGCTTATGGTTTTTTGCCTGTTCCTATCATTATTACCGATCCTGCTGTGGAGGGAGGTTTAGGTTTAATGGGATTATTCTTTCATGAGTCTGACAAAGAAAAAGAAGCACGATTAGCAGCAATGCAAAAAAGTGACAACGCAGCTAGCTCTCTCTTACCGCCAAGTGTTTCAGCTGCCATTGGTGCATATACGGGCAATAATTCATATTTTGCGGGTGGTGGTCATATGGGCTTTTTTAATCAAGGAAAGATTCGTTATTTAGGCGGCGCTGGCTATGGCAATCTAAATTTAGACTTTTACGGTTTTGGGGATGTTACTCTGAATAAGCCAGTGGAATTGAATACTAAAGCCACCGTGGTTATTCAAACGTTAAAATTCAAATTATTTGATAGTAACTTCTATTTAGGGCCAACACAGCGCTATATCAATGCTGACATAGCGCCTTCTAATTTAGGTGATTTAATCGATAATATTCCAAAGCCTTGGCAAGCATCATTAACTGATTTATTAACTCAAAAAATTACAACATCAGGAGTAGGTTTTACCTTAGAGTACGATTCCAGAGACAATGTATTTTCCCCTAAAGAAGGTTTTGAATACCAACTGAGTCATTTGTGGTTTGACGATGCAATAGGCTCAGATACCAATTATCAGCTTACTGAATTTAGCGGTCTGAACTACTTTAAAGTCGCCAAGAAGTGGTTCGCTGCCGTAAGAGCTGAAGTGGACTATGCGAATACAGATAGTTTCCTTCCCCCTTACGCCACCCCGTCAATCTCAATGAGAGGCGTACCTTCTGGACGTTATTTAGGTAACGCGGTAGGTGTTACGGAATTAGAAGTTACCTATGAAATTAACTTTCGCTGGAAAGTTAATGCCTTTGCTGGTGCGGCCAAAGCAAGTAATGAATTTTCGACATTGCTAGATAGCGAAAGTAGAATTAGTAAAGGCCTTGGCTTTAGGTATTTAATCGCGCGCAGATACGGCTTTAACATGGGAATAGATATCGCTAAAGGTCCTGAAGAAAATGTTTTTTATATTCAAGCAGGCTCTGCTTGGTAATTGATTCAAAGATAACGCGTTTTAAAACGAATAACCGATACTAAAAACTAAGCGGTAATCATTTTTTTCTGGCGTGCCTGCAGATTCAGTTGGAATTGGGTTGGCTATTCGATCAACATAAAAAGTAATATCAATATCAATATCATTATCTAAATCAAAGTCAAAACCTGTCTTTAAGTTATGTAAACGCTTGCCTGACGCTTGACTAACAAACTGCATTTGGTAATCGACAATAAAGTCGATTTTAGTCGATATTTCATACTCTAATAGCGTATTAAATGAAACAACGCCACTTTGTTCATGATCGTCCATCGCAGTTTCGAGAAAAATAGTTTCTTGATAACTTGGACCCAGCGTAACATCCCACTCGATTTTTTTATTATCAATTAAGTGATAACCAATAGCGAAGCCCAAGGTATTACGCGATTGAATGTTTTGTAGTTCATCACTAAAGTGTTCACCATCAAGTAAACGAAAGAATACTTCAGCGGTATAAAACCAATCAAAGTAACTGGTGATACGCAAGCTATTCGCATTGACCTTATCACTGCCTTCTTCTTGATTTATCACTTTTGAATAATTATAAACTAAGTCGCTTCTAAAGCGTGATTGTGGTGTTCTGCGTTGAATAACAGATGATACTGTGTAATCTGTTTGGCCTGTATTTCCTCTTAAAAAGTTAGCGCCGAGCTTAATTTCACCCGCCCACAAGTCACGTCTATTTTCCGATGATGACGTAATTGTTAATAGCTCAGATAAAGGAAATTCATGAGCTTTACCATCACTTAAAATAGTGACCTTGCTATCTTTAACAATTAAAAAACCTTCCATAATTTGACCATTCGTTAAACGAATACTCTGATCAAATCGACTACGAAGCTCAGCAACATCATCCCAGTCAAAACTTATAAAGTTAAATTCATCACTGTCAAATTCAAGTTCATCATCGTACATTGAAATGATGTCGCCCTTTAACCATTCGTCAGACGTTAATCGCAACCAATCATATTTTTGATCAAAAACAGGTGTAGGTTTTGTCCATTTTTCAACAGGTTCAGTGGCAATAACTTCACTATTCATTCCTATTAATAAGGCAGAAAAAATTATCACTAAACCATACTTCATGAAACCTATCTCTCCTTTATCAACGTATAATTACAATTGGTCTATTTAAAAATCGTAACCTAAACTAACAACAAAGCGATAATCATTTTTATCGGGAACAATGTTATTACTATCTGCTTTAGGGTTTTCAGTACGATCAAGGTAGAAGGTCAAATCTAAATCAAAATCCCCTGCTAAATCGACTTCTACGCCCGTTTGGAAGTGGTGGATTTTATCACCCGAGTCTTCACTAACAAATTGAACCTGATAACTAGCATCATAGTCAATATCGCTAGTAACTTCATAAGTAAATGCACTGCCCAATGAGACAACCGCTGACTTTTCTGTTTCATCTTCACCCGCAGCAACCGTGGCAAAAGTAGTAGACTGATGACTAGGACCTAAGGTAAATTCTAATGTTGTTCTTTTGGTATCAATAAGTTGATAACCTAAACCGACACCATAAGTTAATCGAGAATCAATGTTTAAGAATCTATCACTGTAATATTCAGTATCAAGCACTCGGAAGAATATTTTTTGGCTAAAGAACCAATCGTAAGTACCTGTTAGTCGCGTACTATCAGCTGTAGTAACATCTGTGCTGACTCCTTGGTCATCATCAACTTCACTTTTACTATAATTAGCGGTGTAATCCACTTTTAAACGACTTGTAGAACTTCTTCGTTGAATACCTGCGGTGACTGTATAATCAAGCTGTTCGGTGTTACCACCTTGAATATTAACCCCTACATTGGCGTAACCGTCCCATAAATCCCATTCATTTACGCCAGAAGAAGCTATAGAGATCAACTCAGACAAATGATAATTAGTAGAAACACCATTATTTTCAAGGGTTAACCGCCCTTCTTTAATAACTAAATAGCCATCGGCAATAACGTTATTAGTTAAACGAATACTTAGCCAATCTTTACTTCTCAATTCAGATACATCGTCCCAATCGATCGTTTGGGTATCTAATTTATCACTGTCAAACTCAAGTGAATCATCATACATGGAAACAATATCACCTTTAAGCCATTCACCAGACGTTAAGCGTAACCAATCGAATTTTTGCTTGAAAATAGGATTAGGACTCTTCCAATCTTCTGCAGGTTTAGGGCTTGTTTCAGCATAGAGAGTAAAAGACAAGAAAATGATTAACCAACAAATAGTTTTAAATAAAATATGCAATGGAATGCTTCCTTGTAAGTAACGTGTTTATTTTATCTACCAGATTATAACAGTATTGATTCTTCAAAATTAAGAGGGGCTTTAAAAATTATTGATGTTTTCCATCGAAAAACCTTATATTTACTGTCATAGCTAGCCTATCATTTTGGCAAGCTAAATAAACTTAAACGATGACCTTTTCTCACACTTCACCTTGATGACTTTTTTAAAAGACTATTTGCTATCTGTATTAGAACAAGGCTGCACATTAAAAGTGCGAAACAGCTATCTCAGTGCAATATTAATTAGCATAACAACCACCAAACAATCTAACCTATTGAATATATTACAAATTAAAGTAGTTAATATTGTGGCATTGGCTTTGCTCAAGAACTATTAATTAGTTTTTAAATTTTTGAGGGAGTTTTTATGACCGATCAACCAGGCATAAAATTATTATCGTTTACGGGTAAGATGAAAGCATTACATCTTAGCTGGATGGCCTTTTTTATCACTTTTATGGTGTGGTTTAACCATGCCCCTTTACTTAGCGTTATCGCTGATAGTTTAGGTTTGTCATCAAGTGAAATTAAAACCTTACTGATACTTAACGTTGCTTTAACCATTCCTGCTCGGGTTATTATCGGCATGGTTACCGACAAGTATGGACCAAAGCTTACTTTTTCAATTTTACTCGCGGTATGTAGCATACCTTGCTTTATGTTTGCATTAGCAGACAGTTTTGAACAAGCGGCTTTAGCGAGATTTTTACTCGGTTTTATTGGTGCTGGTTTTGTTATTGGTATTCGCATGGTCAGTGAATGGTTTCCTGCAAATGAGTTAGGTACAGCAGAAGGTATTTATGGCGGTTGGGGTAACTTTGGCTCTGCCGCATCGGCGATGTCGCTACCCGTTATTGCTTTATTTGTTACCGACACTTTTGGCATTGAAGAAGGTTGGAGGTATGCAATAGCTTTAACCGGTTTAATGAGTTTAGCCTTTAGTTTTATTTGGTATTTCAACGTTACCGACACGCCAGCAGGATCAACCTATTTCAAACCAAAGAAAACCGGTGCGATGGAAGTAACCAGTGTCGGTGATTTCTTTTTATTATTGATGATGAAATTACCTATGTACGCGGTACTCGCCTTTCTTGCATGGAAACTTTCACCAAGCGGTGTCAGTTTATTTTCAGAGCAAGTAGCGATATATGCTTACATTATTTTAGCGGTATTATTTGCTTATGAAGTAAAACAAACTTATAAAATAAATGGTCATCTGTTCAAACAAGAAGTTCCTGAAATTCATCAATATAAATTTAAGCAAGTCGCGGTATTAAATGTATTGTACTTTGCCACATTTGGCTCTGAATTAGCGGTTATTTCAATGTTGCCATTATTTTTCTCTGAAGTGTTTGCTTTAGATATGGTTTATGCAGGTTTGCTTGCCTCGCTATATGCATTTATGAACTTAATGTCTCGTCCAGGTGGTGGTTGGTTAAGCGATAAATTTGGTCGTAAGAAAACTTTGCTTATACTTACAGCTGGACTTGCTATTGGTTACTTTACTATGTCTACTATCAATAGTAACTGGCCATTGGTACTCGCAGTATTAGCCGTAATGTGTTGTTCTTTTTTTGTGCAAGCAGGCGAAGGTGCTGTTTTTGCAGCAGTTCCGTTAATTAAACGTCGTTTAACAGGACAAATTGCGGGAATGACAGGCGCTTACGGAAACGTTGGAGCAGTAGTTTACCTTACCGTTTTGTCGATGGTAGATTATCAAACATTCTTTTTAGTTATTGCTGGTACGTCATTACTCGGTTTCATTACCTTGTTACTAATGGAAGAGCCTAAAGGTTCAATTGCTGAGGTACGTGAAGACGGTAGTGTTGAACTAATTAGCGTCGGTTAATAAAGTCAGTATCATTATGAGTACGTATCGTTATGAGTAGAAACCCACCGCCAAGCAAGCACTTACAAGAGCAAAGCTCAGCTCATTTACAATTGTGCTTCGGTGGTGTTTCATGTGCAGGTAAAAAAGCGGTGAACCAAGATGCTTTTGCCGCTTTGATCCCTAAAGGTAATGAACTCATTGCCAAAGGAGCAATAGCGGCAATAGCCGATGGCGTTTCTAGTGCCAACAAAGCAGCAGAAGCTTCACAACTAGCCGTAACACAATTTATTAACGAGTATTACGCGACTCCCGAAACTTGGTCGACACAAAAGTCGGCGAGTAAAGTACTTAACAGCTTAAACCAATGGCTGTACTCGCAAGTTAATGATCAACAAGAACCATCGTCAAGCTATCAAGCCAATGAGTGTTATGGCAGCCATTGGCTAACCACCTTCTCTGCACTCATTTTAAAATCAACCACAGGATATGTTTTCCATGTGGGAGATTCTAGGATCAGTAAATTACGGCAACAGCAATTAGAAGCAATTACGCGAGATCATAATAGAAAACAGGGTAATCAGCATGTCATACTCACCCGAGCAATGGGTGCTGATACTCGGCTAAAAGTAGATGTTCATAAAGTTGATTTACAAGCCGGCGATTTATTTATACTCACTTGTGATGGCGTTCACGATTTTCTATCTAAAAAAGAGCTTCAAAGCCATCTCAATCGTATTTCAACTTCTGCCAATGAAAGTGAGCTAGAAAAGGCAAGTCAAGTGATTATTGATCATGCCATCGAAAAAGGCAGTGATGATAATGTTAGCTGTCTTTTGGTCAAAGTTAATAAAGTACCGAATCGTAAGCTTGAAGAAATTGAACGCGATTTATTAGCCAGGGCAATTCCTCCCGCCTTAAAAGCAGGAGACACCATTGATGGTTACAGCGTAAAAAAAGTGATTCACGCCAGCATTAGATCGCACCTATATCTTGTCGAGAAACTCAAAGATAAAAAGAGTTTACAAAAAAATCAATCGACTCCTTTAACCAGCGATAACGCTAATATTTTTGTATTAAAAACCCCTTCAGAAAACTTTGTTGATGACAGTATATATTTACAAGGCTTTATGCGAGAAGCATGGGTAGGCGAGCGAATTAATCATGCCAATGTAATGAAAGTAAATAGCGCACAAGATGACAGTAAGTTTTTATACCATTTGTGTGAATATGTTGAAGGCCAGACACTCAGTGATTGGATGCACGACAACCCCAAACCAAGCATTGCACAAGTAAGAGATATACTTAAACAGGTGATCAGTGCGTTGCGTGCGTTTCAACGTCTTGAGTTGGTTCATCGAGATTTAAAACCCGATAACATTATGATTGACGCCTTTGGACAAATAAAACTAATAGATTATGGCACCGTTTTGGTCGCCTCATTAAGCGAAAATCAAGACGCTATAGAAGAGACGGTACCGCAGGGTTCATTAAATTATATTGCGCCCGAGACTTTACTACATTTGGAAGCAACCCATAAAAGTGATTTATTTTCCTTAGGGGTTATTGCCTATCAATTATTGTCTGGCGAATTGCCTTTTAAACCGATGAAACGCGCTGAAGTTACTTTTAAAAGTTATACACAATGGCGTTATCGCAGCATTAAACAGTTTCGCCCTGACTTACCTATTTGGTTAGATTTGAGTTTACAGCAAGCGACACAAGCGGATCCTAAAGATCGTTATCGTGCTTTTTCTGAATTTAATCGAGACATAGATAAGCCTAATATAACAGCCGTTGAAGAATATAAAACACAACCGATACTCCAACGAAATCCTATCCTGTTTTGGCAAGGCGTCTCTTTTTTACTGGCGATTGCGTTAATAACATCGTTAATTAGCCAAAATTAAGATTGCTCGCTATCTTTTATCATATATAAGCAGTTCTGTAGTGAGAGTTTTTCGGGGTAATTCGCCCTTACAAAACCTGCTTTTTGATAAGCACTTATCGCCGCTTTATTTTGAGCTAAAACGAAAAGTGAACATGTATTAACGCCTAGCGAGCATTGACCTTTACTGATCAAAGCTACTATTAACTGATTAATAACTCCTTTACCGCGCCAAGAAGGTTTAACCACTAGCCGACCCAAATGACAACGATTTAATCGCAAATAAAATTGGCCGAAGGCGATAAATTCATTGGTATCACTCAATAATACAAAAGAAGGTAGCGCTTGCCTATTGAGATCTCTTATAAAAGATTGCTCTGTATAAGGGTATTCAAATTGTGGTCCCGACCACTGCTTTAGCTGTGTTTCGCTGTTAAACCATGACATTAATTCATGAAGGTATTTTTCATGAAAATCGTGTAACTTCATCGCCTTCACCTTCCACTATTAAAAATTTATCACAACTAGATTGAGAGATTACAATATCTCTATTATATTAAAACTATAAGTTCTCTTTTTAGTTGTATGAATGCATTTAAAAACTATTTCTCAATATCTTTTTGTATGTCTTTGCATTTGCTTTTCAGCAAATGCCGCCGAAAAAGTAAAATTAGAATTAAATGATATTGATTGGCCTCCTTATTATATTAATCAACCTTCCTCTCCCCTAAAAGGCATTGCAAAAGAATTACTAGCACACTGTATTAATCCAGAAGAATATCAAAAAAATTTCACTGTTTTACCGATAAAACGCACACATATTTATATGCACCAAGGTGTATTGGATATCAGTATCTACTCTTATAAAAAAGAACGTGAGTCTTTTGTTGTTTATAGTAAAGAGCCTATGTTTACCAGTGGATATGGCTTTGTTGTTAGAGCAGATAGTGACATTAAAATTAAGCAATTAAGTGATTTATCACCTTACATCATAGGTAACTTAGCTGGTTTATCTCATACCCCTGAAATACTGGCTATCCTTAAAAACAAAAGACAAAATAATCAAGTAATTGATGGCTACAATATCGATGCTATGTTCGATCAACTACTAGCCCATACTCCTCGATTCGATTTGATGATCAACTCTAAAGAAACTTTTTATTGGCGTGCAAAAGAACTGGGGCTCACCACACAAGTAAAAATGCTTGATTACCCAATACAGCGTAAACCCTACTTTTTAACTATTTCAAAGGCATCAAAAAATATTAACAATAAACAACAGTTTTTAGATGATTTCGATAACTGCTTAATCAACTTAAAGTCAGGTGATAAATATCACAAAATTTTAGCCAAATATGGAATGGAACATTCTCAATAACTCACTTCCTTGGGAAAGCGCTTTATCGGTAAAGAGTCAATCTTCTCTGCACTCACCTTTTTATAAACAATAACCTTCGCACCAAAATAGCGCATCAGCACTTAAATTAAACATAACAAACACAGCAATAAATACAAAACCTTTGATTTTATTGATTATTTTTTTAGGTATAGATCCTGCACGAAAAGGTTATTGCTAGTTAGATAAGTTGAGATTCGTCCATGTTGTTTGGCCGTAAAAACAGAAAACCCATTACCATCCCAGAAAAAAAAGTAAATGAGTGGAAATACACCACCTGTAACTATTGTTCAACAGGTTGCTCGATCGAGATTGGCCTAAATAAAGATAAGAAAATAGTCACCTCTCGTGGCCATGCTGGTGCAGACGTTAATCGCGGAAAACTGTGTATAAAAGGTATCCTAGAGCACGAGTTATTCAATAGCCCAGGTCGTGGTACTACACCACTAATTCGTGATAAACATTTTGAACCATTTAAAGAAACTTCTTGGGATAATGCTTTAGATGTTACCGCAGAAAAAATCAAAGAGATTCAAGAAAAATATGGTCGTGATTCTTTTGCCGTTGTCTCTTCGGGTCAACTGTTAACAGAAGAATTTTATACCTTAGGTAAGCTAACTCGAGGCTGTATTGGTACCAATAATTACGACGGTAATACAACTTTATGTATGGCTTCAGCAGTTAGTGGATATAAACGTTCGTTCGGTTCTGATGGTCCTCCGGGCTGTTATGATGACTTTGAACATACCCATTGTTTTATGGCATTTGGTTCTAATTTACCTGAACAACATCCCATTATTTATTGGCGTTTAAAAGAAGCATTAGAGAAACGAAAATTTCCTTTAATTGTCGTTGACCCACGAGTGACAATGCTTGCGCAATTTGCAGATATTCATCTGCCGATAACGCCAGGGACCGATTGTGTCTTAATTAACTCTATGATGCATGTAATCATTAATGAAGGTTTGCAAGATCAAGCCTATATCGATGCGCACACTCAAGGATTTGATGAGATTAAAACACTTGTCCAAGACTACGATCCTAAAGTTGCTCAGCATGAGTGTGGCATTGATGAAGACACTATTCGAAACGTCGCTCGAATTTACGCTAATGCGCCAGCCGCCATGAGCATTTGGACAATGGGGATTAACCAATCAACTCATGGTAGCGATGGTGTTGCTAATATCAATAACCTTAACTTAATTACAGGTAATATTGGTAAACCAGGTGGAACGAGTCTGTCAATTACTGGGCAATGTAATGCAATGGGTACTCGAGAATGGTCATCTTGTTCGGGCTTACCTGGTTACCGTTATTTAGAAAATGCCGACGATCGACAAGAAATTGCTGACTACTGGGGCATAGACCCAGAATTTTTCCCTAAAAAACGCGGTATGTCACAAACTGATATTTTCCCTGCCATTGAAACAGGTCAAATAAAAGGCATGTGGTTAGTAGCGACAAATCCTATGACATCAATGCCAAATACTTCTCGCATACGAAAAATGCTAGAGAGCTTAGACTTTTTAGTGGTACAAGATGTGTACAGTGACGTTGAAACGAACCAGTATTCACATGTGTACTTCCCCGGCTCTGTTTGGTCTGAAAAAGAAGGCTGTCATACTAATACTGAACGACGAGTAAATTTAATCAACAATGTCGTTCCTCCGTATGCTAACTCAAAGCCAGATTTATGGATTTTCAATCAAATGGCGAAACGCTTTACCCACGGCCGTATAATTAAGTTTCCTGATAAAGCAGAAGATGTTTTTAATGAAATGAAGTTTTTATCAAAAGGAAAAACTTATGGTCGCGATCGTAATTTAGATATTTCTGGAATGAGTTACCAGAAAATAGAAAAAGCCAGAGGTATTCAATGGCCCTATCGAGACACTGACGAAGGGCTAAAAGGCACACCTAGATTATACAGCGACGGTATTTTTCCAACACCAAGTGGTAAAGCCAATTTAATTCCTGTGAAATTTTTTAACAACAACGAACAGCCTTGTAAAGAATATCCGTTTTGGCTAAACAGTGGTCGGGTAGTTGAACATTTTCATACCCGTACTCGAACAGGAAAAATTGGTAACTGTAATAAATTTAGTCCGACACCTTATATGGAAATGAATCCCGATGCAGCACTTGCATCAGGCATTGAACACATGAGCTATGTGCGCTTAACCAGCCGACGCGGTGATGCTGTTGTGATGGTGCAATTAACACAACGCGTTGCGCCGAATATGGTGTTTATTCCTTTTCATTTTCACGATTGTGTTAATCGATTAACTTTAGGGTTACTTGATCCCTATTCTCGCCAGCCAGCATTTAAACAATGTTCGGTAAAAATTCAACCTGTTGATCAAGCAGAAGCAGGCCGCCTTAATGTTGAACGTCGAAACTTTTAACAAATAATAAAAATGAGTATCGCGTTAACCATCATCATGGCTTTAAAAATAGTATTGAATTGAGTAAAAATTATGACAGAAGTAGCAAGTAAAACCGAAACAGAGACGGGTGCAGAGGTGCAAAGCTTTGACCCTAAAACGATGATGAACTCTCCTGAGCAAGCAGGCCGTTCAAATCATTGGGAAGTACGTACCCAAGAGCAAAAGTATGCCTATTTGCCCGATCAACCGATTCAAGAAAAAAATCGTTACGGTAAACGTATTGATTTACTCGACATCACAGATATTTCGATTGAACAACCCAAAGAAAACCGTTCAATGTTTATTAATGAAAACCCTGAGGTAGGTAGTAATCCTAACCGTAATAAGCAACACGGTTTCTTCTTTACTGCCGATAACTGTATTGGTTGTCATGCCTGTGAGTCTGCGTGTGCGGAAAAAAATGAAACACCTGCGCATTTAGCCTTCAGATCAGTTGGCTATGTTGAAGGCGGCTCTTATCCTGACTACAAACGAATGAACATTTCAATGGCGTGTAATCATTGTGATGACCCAGTGTGTTTAAAAGGCTGTCCAACACGTGCTTATACTAAGCATGCTGAGTATGGTGCGGTGTTACAAGACCCAGAAACGTGTTTTGGTTGCGGCTATTGTACTTGGGTTTGTCCATACAATGCACCACAGCTAGATCCAGTAAAAGGGCAAGTATCAAAATGTAATATGTGTGTCGATCGCCTAGAAGTGGGATTAAAACCAGCCTGTGTGTCAGCCTGTGTAGGTAATGCATTAGACTTTGGCGTTATCGAAAACACACCAGAAAACCGAGAACAATGTAAAACGAGCATTCCGGGCTTTCCAGACCCAAGTATCACCCAACCTAATATTCGCTTTCAACAAACGAAATCTATGCCTATTGAAATGACTCGTCCAGATTCGATGCCAGTCAAGTATCATAGAAACGAAAAAGGCAGCTACAAACCTGTTATTGATCAAAAAGCAGGAAAAGCCAAACATTGGAATTTTTCTAAGCTGAACAGCCGTGAAAACCCGTTAGTTATTTTTACTTTATTCGCTCAAGCGGCGATTGGTTTATTTACAATTCCAATGCTCGGCCTTTTATTAGGGCAAGCCTCGTTAACTGCTTTTACCGAGTCGGCCATGTTTTTACCTCTAGTGATTATTGCATTAGTTATGACAACTTTTGCATTATTAATGAGTGTCAGTCATTTAGGAAAACCTCATCGTTTTTATCGAGGATTTAATAACTTACGTCATTCACCTATGGCACGAGAAGGTTTTGGTTTAGCAATGTTTTCAGCAGGTTGTGGACTTACCGCACTTTGTGCTCTTCCTTTAAATTCTTGGGTTACAGCACAAACACAACAACTTTTATCTTTAGACTTAGTATCGTTAACTCAAGGGCTACCATTAACGACATTTATTAAAGCTACCGGTATTTTTACTTTGATTGCGGGTTTTACTGGTTTGTTTTACATGAATAAATGTTACCAAATAAAAGCCCGCCCTTTTTGGAATCATTTACAAACAGCAACCTCTTTTTTAGGAAACACCCTATCTTTAGGTGCGTTAGTCAGTAGCGTAATTGTATTAACAACACTACTTGTACAGCAAAAAGATATTACCCAAGTATTAACCTTATTCACCGGTGTATTTATTGTCGGCATGATCATTGAAGGCATTGGGTTGATGATACATAACTACCAACTTAATCGTAATGAGAATGAAGGCGGAGCGGCGCATTATGTACAATGCACAACTTTTGGTAAAACCTATACCCTAAGAAATTATTTATTAGCCGCCAATGTCCTTGTTTCGTTAATCCTTTGTGTTTTACAACAACAAGGTATTATTGAAAGTAGTTTATTATTAGTTTGGTTAGCACTAGCTTTAATTAACTGCTTTACTGCAACAATAGGCAGAGCGTTATTTTATATTCTTGTTATTCCAACCACCATGCCTGGTGCATTTTTCTGGAAAAATAAAGGCTTTGAACAACACGCTCGTGATATTGGTTTAGCCGATAACCCTGCAACTGGTGTTGCAGCACTTCACTAAACATCACACTCTAGTTTTATTCAGCCATTGGTAATTAAGAATGTCCAATGGCTGATATTAACTTTACTTAGTTTTTCATTTATTCACTCTTTTTCATTTAGTTGACTTTACCTATGCTGCACTCTATTGAAGATACATTAAACAAAACCTGCTTGCTCGGCCTTAGCTATTTCGATGTCGCTGGCAAACAATTGAAACAAACCATCCTCGCTGGCACTGTTGTAGCGGTTGATAACGAAATTGGTATTACGGTATTGCTTAATCAAGCCGAAACAACAGAAAAATCGGCTAAAAATAAGGAAGCTCATTTTATTTTACCGACTAATTTATCTTGTTGGTTTACCGCACCTCAAGGCGAGTTTCATACCTCTACTGATGGTGTCAAAATAATCAATCCTGACTTCTTAATTACTTGGGATATATATCAAACAAAAGAAACGAAGCAAACCAATTCAACTAACAGTTCTGATCAAGATGGTGAGCAGCAATGGTGGCAATGGCAACCGAGAACGCAAGCTCCAAGTATTGGTTGAATTATAAGCACCTAAGTTAAAGTAATGACAAGTAGCCAGTTACAAAATTTAACACTTTGATTCAAATCAACATCCTTGCGGTTGACTCATGACAAAATAGAGACTTTAAATTAATACTCAAAGTTTCAGCACAACTAAACTGAGTTGTGTATTCAAATAGCATTGTAATAACAGCAATACATTGAGCAATAACTTACTTGAATAACTCCATGAAAAATCATTTTAATAAAACTTGAACGTAGGAAATAAAATGGACACTACTACTCGAAAACTCTCTCTTTCTTTGTTAACCCTTTCTACCTTAATTTCTCCATTGGCAATTGCTGATGTATCGACCATTAGTGCAGGTGTAAGCCAAGCATTAGCAGACAGTAAAGTTGGCTTAACATTTCGTGCACGTGAAGAATATGTCGATCAAGACGGCATTGATGATGCCGCTAACGCCTTAACCATAAAAAGTAGGATGACAATAACAACTGGCGCTTATAGCAATTTTTCATTAGGGCTTGAAGTCGATAACGTCAGTGCATTAGTGGATAATTACAACAGCACACAAAACGGTAATGTGAACTACCCTTTAGTGGTTGACCCAACGGGTACTGATGTTAATCAAGGTTATCTGCAATACAAAAACAATAATTTTACCAGTGTTGTTGGTCGTCAACGTATTACCCACAACAATCAACGTTTTGTTGGTGGTGTCGCTTGGCGTCAAAATGAACAAACTTATGACGGTGCAAGATTTTTATATCAAATTAATGCCCTGTCGTTTGATTACAGTTATGTAAATAATATTAACAACATTAAAGCGCAAAACGTTACCGGTGATTTTCATTTAGCTAACCTAGGTTATCAACTCAACGACAATCACAAAGTATCAGCTTTTACTTATTTATTAGATTACAACGCCCAAAGCAATGCTAAGCTGTCAACTAGTACATTCGGTGCTTTGTATAATGGCAAATTTGGTCCAGTATTTGTCAATGCCAGCTTGGCTTCACAAAGTGACGCAGGTAATAATCCCACTAGCTTCACTGCTAACTATATTAACGCAGAAGTCGGCTCTACTTTTGGTAAAGTTACCGTATTAGGTGGTTATGAATTACTAGGGAGCGACAATGGTGTAGCATTTAGTACACCTTTAGCGACTTTGCATAAATTCCAAGGTTTTGCCGACAAGTTTTTAAATACCCCAGCTGACGGTGTTCAAGACCTTTATCTTACAGTTAAAGGCGCTATAGCGGATATAAAGTTAAGTGCAACATACCATGACTTATCTGCCGACGTTGGTGGTCAACATTGGGGCAGTGAAATCGATTTAGTCGCTGCTTACACCATTAATAAAAATTATAGTGTGCTCGCTAAGTTTGCCAATTACAATGCGGACGAATATGCAACTGATACAAATAAATTATGGTTACAGTTATCGGCTAAATTTTAACGACTCTCCTTAACATCTCTAACCAGTAAGCCATTTAAAAAAACTAGGGCGTGTGATTTTTTATCATTGCCCTAATCAATACTCACACATTAACCAGTCGATAAAATCACTTTCCGATTGTTCTCAATCTCATGAGGCATTAGAATAGCCGCGATTTATATCAAGCTCTTTTAAGGGCAATATTCGAGAAATACTGTGTTATTGATGATCGACAATTACGACTCTTTTACCTTTAATCTAGTGCATTATTTTCAAGCGCTCGGGCAAGAAGTACTCGTTAAACGCAATGATAAAATTACTTTAGCGGAAATTGAACGTTTGTCGCCTCAGTTTATTGTCATTTCACCTGGACCTTGTGAACCTGATACTGCTGGCCTGTCTTTGGCTATTATTGAAAAGTTTGCTGGTGTTATTCCTATTTTAGGGGTGTGCTTAGGGCATCAGTGTATTGCTCAACATTTTGGCGCTAAGGTGATAAAAGCCCAAAAATTAATGCACGGAAAAACCAGTCAGATTAGCCATAATGGTCAAGGGCTCTTTAAAGGCTTAAATAACCCATTAGAAGTAACTCGTTATCATTCACTCATTGTTGATGTAAACTCATTGCCTCCTGTACTTGAAATAACGGCATGGAGCAAAAATAGTGCAGGCGATTTTGAAGAAATAATGGCACTAACACATAAAACCTTGCCCATTGCTAGTGTCCAGTTTCACCCAGAAGCCATTTTAACTGAGCAAGGGCATGAGTTATTAAATAACTTTATCGACGATAACACACACTAATTAAGCAAGAACAATTAATGATTTAGCGCGCATTGTCGATAAAGTTTCTGTACACTAAATCAATTTTACTGCTAAGAATATAATTTTACAGCTATGCAAATATTTGAAAACGATGATGCGATATCAAGCATTTATCAACGATCGATCAGTTTAACCATCAGTAAAGAATTTGCCGAATTAAGCAACGGTAAATTAACTGTTGCTGCTCAACAAGATAGTGAGCAAACTAATCGTCGACGCGAATTATTAGCAGTAGAAAAACAAGCCAACAAAGATAAAATTATCGAAGAGCACGGCCAAAATCACTTTAAATCCCAAGTGATGAATAAGCTTTATAAACAAGTTAATACCCAAATCAACGATGTCTTTGATAATAAAGAAAACCTGTATAATAACGTTTTAAATGTTGAAGACTCAGCCCCTGCTATTTTAGAACTACTCGCAGTAAAAGCAGCTTCGGTTAATAGAGTAACTCCCTTAGTAAAATCACTTTCTTGGCTGTCAAACGATCTTATTAATTTGGTCAATAAACCGCAATATAGAAAACGTGCTGATGTACAAGTGACTCAAGCTAATTTGGCCTTGAGTTATATTGGATTAGATAATTTAAAGCTGTTGATGCCAACGTTTATTTTAAAGCATTGGCTTCCAGGTACGACAGCTCCTTTTGGCTTAATGAAAAGAAAACTGTGGAACGACAGCTTATCTGTTGCCTTAGCAGCAAAGGTATTAGCAGACCAACAAGGTTTAGATGGCTTTACTGCTTTTACTTGTGGCATGTTGTCAAATATTGGTCACTTGGCCATTACTCGATGCGTATTTGACTGCTATAACGAAACTTACAAGCAACAAAGGCGAGAAGCTTTTGAAAGTAGAGACAAACGCCTACACAATGTTTTTGTTCAACTGGAAATGTCTCCAGAGTTATTACTAGAACAACTCGCTAGTCGTAGCAGCAATATATCAGCTGACCTTATTGAACTTATGCGCTTTGATCGTTTATTGATCACCGAACCTATGTTTGATTTGGCATATTGCAGTCAACTTAATGACATGCATCCTATTGCTCAATCAGTCACTCAAGCTAAGGCTTATATTGCCTTTAGATCGTTAGCAAAAGAAAACCTAATAAACACTGATGAAGCCAAAACTTTATTGAGCAGAGTAAAGTTAACCCCTGACGATATTGCCTTGCTAAAACGTAGCGATATTGATCACATTAAGCTTAATTTTAAATAAAACGTGTAGATAACCTCTTTTTTATTAAATTATTTTTGAGTAGTTATTAAGTTTTAATAAAAATCTTAAAAATGAACCGCAACTAACACCACTGTAGCCATCAATCGCCAAATAGTTATTCGAATAAAAATAGTTATTCACCTTAATTGAATAAAATCCTTCAAGCCTTTGTTTTACAAGTGCTACACGCTCTCAAAACGAGACAAGAGCTCTTTTTTCTGCCATAATAACTGCCTATTTTTTATCAGGTAGGTTATTTTTACCGCTGATAAATACCGAAATACCACTTGTATATAAATTAAAGCTAGAGGATTAAAAATGTCTAACCATTTCCCTGTTGATCGTGCGTTATTTGATGATGTTATGGTGCCTAATTACGCACCTTCTGCTGTTATTCCTGTTCGCGGTCAAGGCTCTCGTGTTTGGGATCAAAACGATAATGAATACATAGATTTTGCTGGTGGTATTGCCGTAAATTGTTTGGGCCATTGTCACCCTGCACTTGTAGGTGCATTAAAAGAGCAAAGCGAAAAAATTTGGCACTTATCAAATGTAATGACAAATGAACCAGCATTACGATTAGCGAAAAAATTAGTCGATAATACTTTTGCTGACAAAGTGTACTTTGCTAACTCTGGCGCTGAATCTAACGAAGCGGCACTAAAATTAGCGCGTCGTTGGGCACTTGACGTACACGGTAGCGATAAATCTCAAATCATCGCATTTAAACAAGGTTTCCACGGTCGTACTTTCTTTACTGTTACTGTTGGTGGACAAGCGGCTTATTCTGACGGCTTTGGTCCTAAGCCTGGCGATATTGTGCATGCTGAATACAACAACCTTGAAAGTGTTAAAGCATTAATCTCAGACAAAACCTGTGCCATTATGATTGAGCCATTACAAGGTGAAGGTGGTTTAGTTTCTCCAACAGATGAATTTATTAAAGGTGTACGTGAGCTTTGTGACCAACACAATGCATTATTAATTTTTGACGAAGTTCAAACGGGTGTTGGCCGTTTAGGTTCTTTATACGCTTATATGGATCTTGGCGTGACTCCTGATATTTTAACAACAGCTAAAGCATTAGGTGGCGGATTCCCAATTGGTGCCATGATCACCACAACTGAGATTGCTAAGCATTTAAAAATTGGTACTCACGGCAGTACATACGGCGGTAACCCATTAGCTTGTGCTGTTGGTGAAGCAGCATTTGATACTGTAAATACTGAAGATGTGCTTAATGGTGTAAAAGCTAAAGCGAAACTATACGTTGACGGTTTAAATGCAATTAACGCCAAATATAACGTATTCACAGAAATTCGTGGTAAAGGATTATTAATTGGCGCGGTATTAACTGACGCTTATCAAGGCCGAGCAAAAGACTTTTTAGTAGCGGCGATGGAAGAAGGTGTTATGACCTTAGTTGCTGGTGCTAACATTATCCGCTTTGCTCCTTCTTTAGTCATTCCTAATGAAGATATTGCTGAAGGTTTAGCGCGTTTTGAAAAAGCCGTTGCCAAACTAGCTAAATAAGTAATACAAGCTAACTTAATTAAATACAGCTTAAAAATGGTCTAATTTAACATTAGACCATTCACTATATTGCCTTATAACATCATGTTATCTGGCACAGTTATTACCTCATTGAGAATAATTTATGATTATCATACGCCCTATACAAAACAGTGATTACGATTCATTACATCGCATAGCTGTTGAGTCAGGACACGGTTTTACATCACTACCGGTCAATGAAGAGTTATTAAGAAAACGTATTGCTCATGCAGAAGTTTCTTTCAATTCAGACGTAGCTCAACCAAATGGTGAAGGCTATTTGTTTGTTATGGAAGACACAACAACAGGACAAGTTGTAGGTACTTCAGGAATTGAAGCTGCGGTTGGCTTAGAAGACGCCTTTTATCATTATCATTTAGGCAAAGTCGTCCACAACTCTCGTGAGTTGAATATATACAATACTGTTGAAACCTTATCCTTGTGTAACGACTATACTGGTGCTACTGAAATTTGCACATTATTTTTAAGTGAAAGTCATCGTAAAAATAATAACGGCCGGTTTTTATCTCGTTGTCGTTTTCTATTTATTGCCGAGCATGAAGAACGCTTTGCTGACACAGTGATTGCTGAAATGCGTGGTATATCAAATGAAAAAGGTGAGTCACCTTTTTGGCAATGGTTAGAAGAACACTTTTTCTCAATGGATTTTCCAACCGCTGATTACTTGTCAGGTATCGGAAAAAAAGTATTCATTGCTGAGCTAATGCCGAAACACCCAATTTATGTCAACTTGTTAAGCAAAGACGCCCAACAAGTAATTAATAAAGTTCATGAAAAAACAGTACCTGCACTACGTTTACTGGAAGCGGAAGGTTTTTCACGTAGAGGCTATGTTGATATTTTCGATGGCGGACCAACAGTAGAAGCTGAACGTTCAAACATTAAAACAGTAACAGAAAGCAAAAAGTGCCAAGTTATTATTGGTGATGTTAATTCAGCAAACTCTGATACTGAAACCAAATACATTATTTGTAATACACAGGTTGCTTCTTTTAGAGCAACACAAGCGCCGCTATTATTGCGCGAAACAGCTAATCAAGTTGTTATTAGCCAAGCGGTAGCAGAAGCATTACAAGTATCGACTGACGACTGGGTTCGTCTAGTTGCTAATTAAGCGCAAACGCTTTTATTGAGGATTTAAAATGTCATACCCTATTCAATTAATTAATGGTCAATGGCTCGCCGGTGAAGGGCATGAAGTCACGTCATTAAACCCTGCTCGTAATGAAGTTATCTGGCAAGGTAAAACTGCATCACCAGCGCAAGTTTCTGCAGCAGTTAGCAGTGCTCGAACAGCATTTGAGTCATGGGCAAACATCACTATTGAAGAGCGAGTAGCAATTGTTACCGCTTTTGCCGAGCAATTAACAACGAATAAAGAAGACTTAGCCAAAACTATCGCTTTAGAGACAGGTAAGCCTTTATGGGAAACACGTACCGAAGTTGGTGCTATGGTGGGTAAAGTCAATATCTCACTAAATGCTTACAAAGAGCGTACAGGTACTGTTGAAAACCCAATGCCAGGTGCTAAAGCATTTATTCGTCATAAACCCCATGGTGTTGTTGCTGTGTTTGGCCCTTACAATTTCCCAGGTCATTTACCTAACGGTCATATTGTTCCCGCTTTAATTGCAGGTAATACAGTCGTATTTAAGCCTAGCGAATTAACACCTATGGTTGCCGAAGAGATGCTAAAACTATGGTTAGCAGCAGGACTACCTCAAGGGGTTATCAATCTGGTCCAAGGTGAAGTGGAAACAGGTAAAGCGTTGGCAAGCGATCCTAACATCGATGGTTTATTCTTTACGGGGTCTTCTACAACTGGCCATTTGTTGCATGAACAATTTGGTGGGCAACCTGGAAAAATTCTTGCTCTAGAAATGGGTGGCAATAACCCGCTATTAATTAAAGATGTTAGCGATATTAACGCCGTTGTTCATGATATTGTTCAATCAGCATTTATTACTACAGGTCAACGCTGTACTTGTGCACGTCGTTTGTTTATTGAAGCTGGCGAGCAAGGCGATGCGATCATAGCCAAATTAGTTGCGGTCACTAAAGACATTAAGATTGGTTATTTTGACGATGAAGAACAACCTTTTATCGGCTCTATGATTTCAGAAAAAGCCGCTTTAGGTTTAGTTTCCGCACAACAACAACTACTTGATTTAGGCGCTCAATCACTTGTGATGATGAAGCACTTAGAAGCAGGAACAGGCTTTATTTCTCCAGGCATTGTTGATGTAACGAGCATTGATAAAATGCCAGATGATGAACACTTCGGCCCGTTATTAAAAATATATCGTTACACTGATTTTGATGCCGCAATTGACGAAGCAAATAATACTAGCTTTGGTTTATCAGCAGGCTTATTAAGCGATAGTGAAGCCTTATACAACCATTTCTTCCGTCGTATTCGTGCAGGTATTGTTAATTGGAACAAACCGATTACTGGCGCAAGCAGTGCGGCACCATTTGGTGGTATTGGCGCAAGTGGCAACCATAGAGCGAGTGCTTACTACGCTGCAGATTACTGTGCATACCCAATTGCTTCAGTTGAAGCAGAAAAAGTTGCCCTACCAGCTACTTTAAGTCCAGGTTTATCGATTTAAACGATTTATGTCTTTAATCTATCAAATTAACATCGCTGGGTTTCGACCCAGCTTTTTCAAAAGTATCGACCAAATTTAACAAGTGGCTGGTGCTTTCTGCCTGTTCACGTTAAAAAATTTCATTCCTGTTAAATATTTCTTTTTACAGCTAATACATTTTAACTAGAGCAAAGACTCTTTAGTCTAACGTCAGTTTGTTCACCTTCTGCTTTATTCGTTTTTTATTTATTCAATTTTTATCAAATTTAACAGGAGACAATTATGTCTAATCATTCATCAAAAGTTAGCGCACTTTTTGACAATATCTGGCAAAACTATCTTGAGGTCACACCTTCAGCCCATAAAGTACACCAACTTCTTGGCTCAGGTAATGATTTAGTTAACGATCACGTTGCATATCGTACATTTAACATTGAAAAAGTTAATTTAGATAAGCTAGCTCAACACTTAATTGATCTAGGTTACAAAGCCTGTGGTGAATATCATTTTGAAACTAAGCACCTTTATGCAAAACACTTTGAACATAGCGATCCATTACAACCAAAAGTGTTTATAAGTGAGTTATTGGTAGAGAAATTATCAGCCAACGCACAAACTATTATTCATCAATTAGTTGATGCAATGGATGAGACAGTCGTCACTCGAGAAGATTTTTTATATTCAGGTGCTCCTTGGCAAATAAGTCATACCGACTATCAAACCTTATTAAAAGAAAGCGAGTATGCCGCATGGTTATCAGCTTGGGGATATCGAGCGAATCACTTTACGGTAAGCATTAACCATCTTGAAAACTTTGATGACATTACCGACGTCAACCAAGCAGTAAAAGCGGGTGGTTTTTCACTTAATACTACTGGCGGTGAAGTCAAAGGCGATAAAAATGTAATGCTTGAGCAATCTGCAACACTTGCCGACAAAGCTAAAGTTGAATTTAGCGATACAAGGGTTTCAATTCCTAGTTGTTTTTATGAGTTTGCTAAACGCTATCCTTTAGCTAATGGCGAACTTTACACAGGGTTTGTTGCTGCTTCTGCTGATAAAATATTTGAAAGTACAAACGCAGCCGCTTAACGACTAATCAGCATTTAGTAAATTGCCTTAATAGAATAAATTTTTCCTGTTGAGGCAATTTCTTGATTAACGTCTTAAAATAAAGGTAAAGTGTCGCTATACTGAACACACGGCTAAACAACAGAAAGAATTATGGTTACTGATACTGAAGGCTATATCCATATCATTGAATATTTAACTGAGCATTTAAGTTTGTTCGAGCACTCTGCCGCAGAAAACTCTCATGCAGATTCAGTTATGGCGGTGATAGAAGAAGAATTAAGTAATCAAATTATTACCGTTTGTAGCCAAAATGACGCATTAACCTTCGCGTTAAGAAATACCATTATCCGAGAAGTTGACGCCATTGTTTACGATCTTGAAGAAATCCTTTCTGGCGTTGTTGATCATCAAGTAACCCCTGAACAAGTCACCTTTATTAAAGAGTTTGCTGGATTAATTAAGAATTTATTCGACACCGAAATACATATTATTTTAAATGCCTAGTAATTAACTGTTTACCACTCTCACCTCGCTAATTTTTACCATAAGCACCTCAACTATTACGATAATAGCACTAGTTTCAACTTCCAAGGTTGGCTACTATAGTCGCATTATCTTTTCAAAACGGATTATCAAATGAAAGCAAATGTAAAATGGGTAGCTGATGAATTATTTCTTGGCACTTCAGAATCAGGCCATACCATTGTTTTAGATGCAAACGGTGGTAATTTAGCGCCCAGTCCCCTTGAAAATGTCTTGATCTCTTTGGGTGGTTGCTCTTCTGTTGATGTGGTCAGTATTTTACAAAAAGCCCGTCAAAACATTCAAGGTTGTCAGGTTGAAATAACCGCTCAGCGTGTTGATAGCGTACCTAAGTTATTTTCAGATATTCATCTTCATTTTGTTATTGAAGGGAGTAACATTGGTGAAAAACATGTTGAAAGAGCAGTAAACCTTTCTGCAGATAAGTATTGTTCTGTGGCACTAATGCTTAATAAAGGCGTTAATATTACACACGATTTTGCCATTAAAACAGTTGAATAAATTTCATGTCTGATAAAGAAAAGTTGCGTTTATATGGTTTTAATAATTTAACGAAAAATTTAAGTTTTTCGTTTTACAAACTTCATTATTTAAAAACGAACGAAGATCACAATGAGTATAATCGCTATGTCAATGACAAATACAGCGCAGCTAATCTTTCACATTTATTAACCAAAATTTGCCATGCAATTGGCGGTAATATTTTAAATATTGCCCAACAAAATTATCAGCCTCAAGGGGCGAGTGTTACCTTAATGATTTCTGAAGAAGCACAAGCTAAATCTTTAGTGGGTCATTTAGACAAATCGCATATTTGTGTTCACACCTATCCTGACGATAATATTCAAAATAATATTGCTATCTTTCGCGCCGATATTGAGCTTTCAACTTGCGGTGTTATTTCTCCGCTAAACGTACTTAATTACTTAATTGATGAATTTGCCGCAGATGTAATAGATATTGATTATCGAGTACGAGGTATGACCCGAAATTTTAATGGCGATAAACAATTTAACGATCAGGAAATATCATCTGTTAGTGAGTATTTATCTGATTTGCATTTAGCTAACTATCACCTTGATAGTAGTAACCTCATACAAGACAAATTATTTTATAGTAAATTGTGCCTAAAAGGTGTGCAGTTAAATGAAAGTATCTTTCGGGGAACAACACCTAACATTGCGAACCAACAGCTTAGTGATATCGCGAGTCAAAAGGATAGCATCACAAGTAAAATTCTCAACGAGCGTGAGCAGTTGTTTAAAAAGTTAAGTTAATCTTTAAACAATCACTCTCTATTGAGGATTAACTTACATATCACTCATCCAATCAATTTGTTTATTAGCGTGTGACTTCTTTTTCATAATATCAGCAATTAATGGGGTTAAAATCAGCTCCATCGCTAAACCCATTTTACCACCTGGCACCACCATGGTCGTTGTACGTGACATAAATGATCCGTCAATCATACTTAAATAATACGGAAAATCGACATTATTAACTTCTCTAAAACGGATAACCACAAAACTTTCATCTAATGTTGGGATTGCTTTTGCGCTAAACGGATTCGAGGTATCAACCGTAGGAACTCGCTGAAAATTAATGTGGGTGCGTGAAAATTGAGGAGTGATAAAGGATATATAATCTTCCATACTACGTACAATACTGGCAGTAGCAGCTTCTCGAGTGTGTCCTCTTGCATGAGTATCTCGAATAATCTTTTGAATCCATTCAAGGTTGACAATAGGCACCATGCCAATTAATAAATCAACATGCTTACAGACATTATTGTTATCCGTTTTAACGCCCCCATGCAGCCCTTCATAAAAGAGTAAATCGGTTCCCTCACCCAACTCCTCCCAAGGCGTAAAAGTCCCTGGCATTTGATTGTACGGCACAGCTTCATCGAAAGTATGTAGATACTTACGCATTTTCCCTTTACCTGTCTCAGAATAATCTTTAAACAAGCGCTCTAAACTATCAAAATCGTTCGCTTTATCACCAAAATAGCTAATATTACTATGAGCTTCATCAGCTTTGCGTTTTTCTAAATCCATTTCTTGACGAGAAAAACGGTGAAAACTATCACCTTCAACATTAATAGCATTAATATTTAATGTTCTGAAAATATGCTCAAAAGATTCTGTCGTGGTTGAAGTCCCTGCACCTGATGAACCGGTAACCGCAATGATAGGATTTCGAGTTGACATAAATGAGTTGCCTTTGTTGAAAGAAATTAACGAGACATATTGTTATACGAGGAAAACCTTGAGTGGTCAAGAAAATACCGATAAACAAGCCTTTATAGTCGCTATACATAATGAAAAGTATGGTGGTACACATTTATTTTACTGACACCAATCTCACTAACTATGCGTTTTTTTCTACAGATTTAAATAGCGCAGTAACTGGTATTTTTCTTGTGTATAAAGAAGATCACTGAATAAACAAAATTTTTATTTCAAAATCGATAGCGAAAACTGACACAATTTTAAAAGCAAAAAAAAACGAGGCCTAAGCCTCGTTTTTATCAGTATAATTTAGTTACCTAAATTATGCTTCTACTGCTTCTTCAACTACTTCAGGAGCATCTTCTACTACTGGGCGGTCTACTAATTCAATATAAGCCATAGGCGCTTTATCACCAGTACGGAAACCACATTTTAAAATGCGAGTGTATCCACCTGGGCGTTCTTGGTAACGAGGACCAAGATCGTTGAATAAAATACCTACTACTTCTTTATCTTGTGTACGAGCAAATGCTAAACGGCGATTTGCAACACTGTCGGTCTTAGCCAATGTAATCATTGGTTCAATTACCATACGTAGTTCTTTAGCTTTAGCAACAGTCGTTTTAATAACGCCGTGCTTAACTAATGAGCTTGCCATATTGCGGAACATCGCTTTACGATGACTGCTATTACGGTTTAACTGGCGACCGCTTTGACGATGACGCATAAGTTAATCCTTATCTTAACTGTTTAAAAAAACGATGATCGAACTAGTCGTTATCAACGATGCTTTCAGGTGGCCAGTTTTCTAGGCGCATGCCCAGAGACAAACCACGAGACGCTAACACGTCTTTGATTTCAGTTAGAGACTTCTTACCTAAATTAGGTGTTTTAAGAAGCTCAACTTCTGCACGTTGTACTAAATCACCAATGTACTGAATTGCTTCTGCTTTAAGGCAGTTTGCGCTGCGGACAGTTAGTTCTAAATCGTCTACAGGACGAAGCAAAATTGGGTCAAATAAAGGTTTTTCTTCTTTCAACTCAACTTCTTTGATATCACGTAACTCAACAAATGCATCTAACTGTTCAGCTAGAATCGTTGAAGCACGACGAATCGCTTCTTCTGGATCTAATGTACCATTAGTTTCCATATCTAAGACTAATTTGTCTAAATCTGTACGTTGTTCAACACGAGCAGACTCAACATCATAGGCAATTCTTACTACAGGACTGAATGAGGCATCAACCAACAAACGACCAATAGCGCGATCTTCTTCCTCGGCATCGCGACGAACAGAAGCAGGAACGTAACCACGACCTGTTTCTACTTTAATTCGCATGCTAACAGAGCCATCACCTGTTAAAGTACAGATAACATGATCTGGATTAGTAATAGTTACATCACCATCATGTTGGATGTCAGCTGCCGTTACAGGGCCTTCACCAGACTTAGTTAAGGTAAGAACGGCTTCATTTTTGCCTTCTAAAATAACTGCAAGCCCTTTAAGGTTTAACAATATTTCGATGATGTCCTCATGAACACCTTCTTTACTACTGTACTCATGTAAAACACCGTCTATTTCAACTTCAGTTACCGCACAACCTGGCATTGAAGATAAAAGAATGCGGCGTAACGCATTACCTAAAGTGTGACCAAAACCACGCTCCAATGGCTCCAAAGTTACTTTAGCACGACGCGTGCTTAAAGTTTCAATGTCAACCAATCGTGGTCTAAGGAATTCGGTTACAGAACCCTGCATATATGTCCTCTCCTAATGTGAAGCTTTACTTAGAGTAAAGTTCTACAATTAACTGTTCATTAATTTCCGCAGATAAGTCAGAACGATCTGGAACACGTTTGAAAACGCCTTCTAGTTTCTTACTATCAACTTCAACCCACAGTGGCTTCTCACGTTGATCAGCTAAATCTAAAGCAGCGATAATACGCGCTTGAGTTTTAGACTTCTCACGAACAGAAACTGCATCTTCAGCTTTAACAGTGAAAGATGGAATGTTCACAACAACGCCGTTTACCACGATAGCTTTATGGCTAACAAGTTGACGAGCTTCAGCACGTGTGCTGGCATAACCCATACGGTAAACTACGTTATCAAGACGTTTTTCTAAAAGTTGTAACAAGTTTTCACCTGTGTTGCCTTTTAGACGAGCCGCTTCTTTATAGTAGTTACGGAATTGTTTTTCTAGTACGCCATAAATACGACGAACTTTTTGTTTTTCACGAAGTTGTACACCATAGTCTGATAAACGACCGCGACGTGCGCCGTGCTGACCTGGTATAGTTTCGATTTTACATTTAGTGTCAATTGCTCTTACACCACTTTTAAGGAATAAATCTGTTCCTTCGCGGCGGCTAAGCTTTAACTTTGGACCTAAATATCTAGCCATTTTATTTCTCCAACATTCCTAAAAAGTACGATTAAACGCGACGTTTCTTAGGAGGGCGACAACCATTATGAGGAATAGGTGTAACGTCAGTGATGTTGGTTATTTTAAAACCAGCAGCATTTAAGGCACGGATTGCAGATTCACGACCTGGACCTGGACCTTTAACGAACACTTCAATATTCTTCAAACCAAACTCTTTCGCAGCAAGACCTGCACGGTCAGCAGCAACCTGCGCAGCAAACGGAGTAGATTTACGTGAACCACGGAAACCTGAACCACCTGCAGTCGCCCAAGATAAAGCATTACCTTGACGGTCTGTTAGAGTCACGATTGTGTTGTTGAAAGAGGCGTGGATATGAGCCATGCCATCGACAACTGTCTTTTTTACGCGTTTACGCGTACGAACTGGTGTTTTAGCCATTGTCTAATTCCTCGTTACTTTTTAATTGGCTTACGAGGACCTTTACGGGTTCGCGCATTTGTTTTAGTGCGTTGTCCACGTAGAGGAAGACCGCGACGGTGGCGAATGCCACGATAACAGCCAAGGTCCATAAGACGCTTGATATTCATTGAAACTTCACGGCGTAAATCACCTTCAACGGTAAATTTATCCACTTCAGCACGTAGCAAATCAATTTTTGCTTCGTCTAATTCACTGATCTTCGTTGATTCTTCGATACCTGCTGCCGCACAAATTGCTTTTGCACGGGTTGCGCCGATACCGTAAATCGCAGTAATGGCGATTACTGCATGCTTACGATCAGGGATGTTAATGCCAGCGATACGGGCCACTAACACATCTCCTATAAAAATTTAAAATTACATTGGTTGAAAAGCCCGTTAGGATACTCAACCAGACTCTTTTTTCGCAAATCGAAGCGGCATTATACAGAAATATCTGCATAATGCCACTCCTAAAAGATTACACTAGTTTTTAAGCTTTGGAATTAATCCTAAGTTATTAACTAGCCTTGTCTTTGTTTGTGCTTTGGCTCTGAGCAAAGAACGCGAATTACGCCTTTACGTTTTACCACTTTACAATTACGACAAATCTTTTTTACGGATGCACGTACTTTCATTTTATACTCCGTTAACTTATCTAGCTCGGTTTCTAACTACCGTAGCCTTTCAAGTTTGCTTTCTTAAGTACATTGTCATATTGATGAGACATCAAATGCGTTTGTACTTGTGCCATAAAGTCCATAATCACAACCACGATAATCAATAATGATGTACCGCCAAAGTAGAACTGTACGTCCCATGCTATGATCATAAACTGTGGAACCAAACAGACAAAGGTAATATACATCGCGCCCGCTAGGGTTAAACGTGTCATTACTTTATCTATATATTTGGATGTTTGTTCACCCGGACGAATCCCTGGAATGAACGCACCAGACTTTTTCAAGTTATCTGCCGTTTCACGCGGATTGAAAACCAATGCCGTGTAAAAGAAACAGAAAAATATTATTGCGGCGGCTAACATAAATACATACAAAGGTTGACCAGGAGACATAGCCTGAGAAACATTTTGTAAGAAATCCGCTACTGGACCTTCGCCTTGACCAAACCAACTCGCTAGAGTGCCTGGGAACAAGATGATACTTGAAGCAAATATTGGTGGGATTACCCCAGCCATATTCACTTTTAATGGTAAATGTGTGCTTTGCGCAGCGAAAACCTTACGGCCTTGCTGACGCTTCGCGTAGTTAACAACAATACGTCGTTGACCACGTTCTACAAATACCACCAAGAAAGTCACAGCAAAAACGACAAACGCAATTAGCAATAATACTAATAAGTGCAATTCACCTTGACGCGCCATCTCAGCAGTTTGACCTACTGCAGCTGGCATGCCAGCAACAATACCTGCGAAAATTATGATTGAGATACCATTACCAATACCACGTTCAGTAATTTGTTCACCTAACCACATTAAAAACATGGTACCGGTAACCAAACTTACAACCGCAGCGAAATAGAAACCAAGACCAGGATTAATTACCAAGCCTTGCATCATATCAGGTAAGCTTCTCGCAATCGCAATTGATTGCAGTGTTGCTAGAACTAATGTGCCGTAGCGTGTGTACTGACTGATTTTACGTCGTCCAGCTTCACCTTCTTTTTTAAGTTCTGCGAACTTAGGATGCATTACCGTAAGTAATTGCATAATAATAGAAGCTGAAATGTACGGCATAATACCAAGTGCCAATACTGAGGCTCGCTCAAGTGCACCACCAGAGAACATGTTAAACATCTCTACAATGGTGCCCTTTTGCTGTTCAAAGAACTGAGCTAATACAGCGGCGTCAATACCAGGGATCGGCACAAATGTTCCCAAACGAAGCACAACAAGCGCTCCGAATACAAACCACAATCTTTGTTTTAGCTCAGACAAACCGCCTGAACCTTTGTTTTCCGTTCCTGGTGTAGCCATTCTGTACTATTCCTCGATCTTGCCACCAGCAGCTTCAATAGCTGCACGTGCACCTTTAGTAACACCTAAACCACGAACAGTCAATGGACGAGTAATTTCGCCAGACAACATAATTTTTGCTGTCACAATGTTACGTGTTACTAGGTTAGCGTCTTTAAGCGCGTGAATATCAACAACATCACCAGTGATAAGGTTTAATTCATGTAAACGAACTTCAGCGTGAACTAAAGATTTACGTGAAGTAAAACCAAACTTAGGTAAACGTTGTTTCAATGGCATTTGACCACCTTCAAAACCAGGACGTACACTACCGCCAGAACGAGACTTCTGACCTTTGTGACCACGACCACCAGTTTTGCCGATGCCAGAACCAATACCACGGCCACAGCGTTTTTTAGCTTTGTTAGATCCTGGAGCAGGAGATAAAGTATTTAAATGCATTATTAATCCTCCACCTTAATCATGTAATAAACCTTGTTGATCATACCACGTACAGACGGAGTATCTTCTAACTCTACTGTATGGTTAATACGACGTAGACCAAGGCCTTTTAATGTAGCTCTATGCTTCGGTAAACGACCGATAGAACTTTTAATTTGAGTTACTTTTACTGTTTTAGACATGCTCAATTACCCCAAAATATCTTCAACGGTTTTGCCACGTTTAGCTGCCATGCTTTCAGGCGAATGCATATTCGCTAAAGCAGAAACAGTAGCGCGAACTACGTTGATCGGGTTAGTAGAACCGTATGCTTTTGACAATACGTTCTGAACGCCTGCAACTTCAAGTACTGCACGCATCGCGCCACCGGCGATGATACCTGTACCTTCAGAAGCTGGTTGCATGTAAACTTTTGAACCAGAGTGCTTGCCGATAACGACATGCTGAAGAGTAGTACCCTTCAAATCTACGGTTACAATGTTACGACGTGCTTTTTCCATTGCTTTTTGGATTGCAGCAGGCACTTCACGTGCTTTACCGTATCCAAAACCAACGCGACCAGCACCATCACCAACTACAGTAAGAGCGGTGAAACTGAATATGCGACCACCTTTAACCACTTTTGAAACGCGGTTAACGGCGATTAGCTTTTCAGCCATATCACTTTGTTGTGAGTTTTCTTGATTATGATTAGCCATTATCAACCCCTAGAATTGCAGACCAGCTTCACGAGCTGCTTCTGCTAACGCTTTAACGCGACCGTGGTAACGGAAACCTGAGCGATCAAAAGCAATGCTTGTGATACCTTTGGCTGCAGCACGTTCAGCAATTGCTGTACCGACTGCAGTTGCTGCTGCAACGTTACCTGTTTTATCTAACTGAGCACTAATTTCTTTATCTAAAGTAGACGCAGATGCGATTACTTCAGAACCAGTAGGAGCGATCAATTGCGCGTAAATATGACGAGGAGTACGGAATACAACTAAACGATTCGCACCCAACTCGCTAATTTTTGCACGAGAGCGTTTAGCTCTGCGCAAACGAGATGTTTTCTTATCCATAGTATTACCCTACTTCTTCTTAGCTTCTTTACGACGAACGTATTCATCAGAATAACGAACACCTTTACCTTTATAAGGCTCAGGTTTACGGTATGCACGAATGTTCGCTGCGGTTTGACCAACTTCCTGCTTATCAGCACCTTTCAGTACGATTTCAGTTTGGCTAGGAGTTTCAACAGTAATTCCTTTAGGAATTGTGTGTTTGATTGGGTGTGAAAAACCTAAAGATAAGTCTAAAGACTGACCTGCAGCTTTTGCACGGTAACCAACACCCTGTAAAACTAATCTTTTTTCAAAGCCTTTACTTACGCCTTCAATCATATTATTGATTAAAGCACGTACTGTACCGGCTTGAGCCCATGCATTTCTGTGTTCACATGCGATGTTAGTAATGAGGTTGTTTTCTTCTTGAGAAACAGCAACAAAACTGTGGATCGTATGTGATAACTCACCTACTGGACCTTTAACTTTAATGTCTTGACCTGATAACGTAACAGTAACGCCAGCAGGGATAGCGACAGGTGCTTTTGCAACACGAGACATATTCTGCTCCTTACTCTACGAAACCAAGAACTTCACCGCCAATACCCGCATTGCGAGCGGCACGATCCGTCATTAAACCTTTAGATGTAGAAATAATTGCGATACCCATACCAGCAAGAACTTTTGGAAGCTCATCACTGCTTTTGTATACGCGAAGACCAGGACGTGAAACACGCTTGATCGTTTCAATTACTTCTTTACCTTCAAAATATTTCAAAACAACGTCTAACTGAGGCTTAGCATCAGTTGAAACTGAGAAATCTGAAATATAACCTTCTTCTTTAAGTAAGTTGGCAATTGCCACTTTTAACTTTGAAGATGGCATTGCTACTGCAGATTTTGCTGCAGCTTGACCGTTGCGGATGCGTGTAAACATGTCCGCGATAGGATCAGTCATCATAACCATTTACTCCCGTGAATTACCAACTAGCTTTCTTAAGACCTGGAACTTCACCACGCATAGTTGCTTCACGCAACTTGATTCGGCTTAAACCGAATTTACGTAAGTAACCATGTGGACGGCCAGTAATGTTACAACGGTTACGTTGACGACTACTGCTCGAATCACGAGGTAAACTTTGAAGTTTCAATACGGCATCCCAACGTTCTTCTTCAGAAGAATCTGGACCTGAGATGATTGCTTTTAATGCAGCACGCTTTTCAGCATATTGTGCTGCTAACTTGGTACGTTTTGCTTCACGAGCTTTCATTGACGATTTAGCCATAACTCTACACCTTCTTCTTAAACGGGAAGTTAAAGGCAGATAGCAATGCATGGCCTTCATCATTATTCTTCGCGCTAGTAGTGATAGTAATATCCATACCACGGATCTTGTCGATTTTATCGTAATCAATTTCCGGGAAGATTATTTGCTCACGTACGCCCATGCTGTAGTTACCACGGCCATCAAATGACTTAGGATTTAAACCACGGAAATCACGGATACGAGGAATAGAAATAGAGATTAAACGCTCTAAAAATTCCCACATACGTTCGCCGCGTAAAGTTACTTTCGCGCCTATAGGATAGCCTTCACGAATTTTGAAGCCCGCAACTGATTTGCGTGCTACTGTCGTGACCGGCTTTTGTCCTGAGATTGCAGTAAGATCATTCGTGGCGTGTTCTAGCACTTTCTTATCAGAAATTGCTTCACCAACACCCATGTTTAGGGTGATCTTTTCAATCCGAGGGACTTGCATGACACTTTTATAACCAAATTGCTTTTGCAATTCAGCTACAACTGTATCTTTATATAAATCATGCAGTTTCGCCATCGTTTACTCCAATTATATTAATTCGTTATTAGATTTGAAAAAACGAACTTTTTTGCCGTCTTCAATTCTAAAACCAACACGATCTGCTTTACCCGTTTTAGAGTTAAGGATCGCTACGTTGGAAACTTGTAAAGGTGCTTCTTTTTCAACAATGCCACCAGGCTGCTGTAACTGAGGTACAGGCTTAGTGTGCTTCTTGATTAGGTTAATACCTTCTACGTATACTTTGCCGCTTTCAACTAGAACTTTGGTAACTTTACCAGTTTTGCCCTTGTCTTTGCCTGCAAGTACGATTACTTCATCATCACGACGAATCTTAGATGCCATTATCGTGACTCCTTAAAGTACTTCTGGTGCTAGAGAAACGATCTTCATGAACTTTTCAGTTCTTAATTCACGTGTCACTGGCCCGAAAATACGAGTGCCAATCGGCTGTAAGTTTGCGTTAAGCATTACAGCTGAGTTAACGTCGAAACGGATGGCTGAACCATCAGAGCGACGTACGCCTTTCTTAGTGCGCACCACTACCGCAGTTAATACATCACCTTTTTTTACTTTACCACGAGGAATTGCTTCCTTTACGGCAACTTTGATGATGTCTCCAATGCGTGCGTAGCGACGGTGCGAACCACCAAGAACCTTAATACATTGAACACGCTTTGCGCCGCTGTTATCAGCAACATCAAGCTGTGATTGCATTTGGATCATTGTTTTACTCCGCTAATATCTTATGTCTTCATTCGTTATTAAAATAACTAAAAATACATCTATTAAAATTAAATAAGATAAAATTCAAGGCCAGAAATTTGACCCGTCACTGCCTTACTACCCCCTAAAAACCTGTGTTCTGTACAAAAAAAGCACGAGACACAAACCCAGTGGGCGCGAGATTATAACACCAGTCATCTAAAAGTGATACTTTATTTAGCTAAAAAATGAACAATGATAAAATTAAAGGGAATTATCCACTTCCTTAACAGCATAAAAAAGCCCCTACCAACTAAATGGTAGGGGCTTTTATTTAACTATTGCGTTAAAACTTAGTTATCTTTCGATAATTAAGCTTTTACGATTACATCAACTAAAGTCCACTTCCCTTTAAAGAGCAGACTTTGAAATTGGCGCTATGCTTTACTTATATCGTCACTCTTTGTCATCCTTGACACCGCCACATATGATTCAATCGTTGAATATAAAAAAGCCCCTACCAGATAAATGATAGGGGCTTTTATTTAACTATTGCGTTAAAACTAAGTTATCTTTCGATAATTAAGCTTTTACGATTACGTCAACTAAAGTCCT
>NZ_BAAJLX010000016.1:0-91404 GCF_057543495.1 Colwellia sp. SU-HH01217
TAATTAACAGGCAAAAAATTGTTGGCTAAAATAAGGAACGAAGTGACAAAAAGCCAACTGTTTTTTGTCCTTGTTGAATTTCTTGTTAGGTTAATCTTTTGATTTCAAACGTGCTAATAAACCAGCTACTAATCCACTAATAATTCCCATAATAAGATATCTTGGAATATCCTCGTTGGATATAAAAGGAATAATAAATTTATCCGATAAATAATTTACAGCAATAATTAAGACCACGAAAAGTAAAATATTAATATCTGTTGCGATTTTTCCATTGCAACCTGGGCACCTTTTATCACTCGATAAATTATTAATTGATTTAGAAAATATACTGATTTTTTCGTCACAATGTGGACATTTCATGCGATCATCCTTGATTAACCTAACAGCTTATTAGTTAGGTAAAACCAGTGTTTAAACACGGGCTTTACCCTTCTTTCATGTTTTTTAATTATATGAACAATACATTGCTTTTTTATTTTTATCAATCAGTTAAAAATTATTCACTTAACTGGTTGATGTGTAAAAGCGTGGTTAAACCCTTCTTTCACTCAAAATAGCATTTATAAACACTTACTGTATATAAATCCAGTTAATATTTGGTTTTTTTTCATCTAAGAATTAGTTCTTTTTATAATAAAGTAATTTAAAAACAAAACTTCAGTTTACTTTTTGTTAAATGTTTTTTTGGTTCGGTATTTTTTACTTAATGCGATAAAAAGATAAATTTAGCAATAAACAAAATGGTAAGCGCCCAAACGCCGTTAGATATTTCGCTCGATTTACCTACCCCTACCTTTAAAATAGTGTAAGTGACAAAGCCAAAGGCAATACCGTTTGCAATAGAAAAGGTAAAAGCCATCATTACCGTAGTGCATACTGCAGGAGCGTACTCAGTTAAATCGTCCCAATTAAGCCCTCTTAATGAACTCATCATTAGCATGGCTACATAAATAAGCGCTCCGTTAACAGCGAAACTTGGTAACATTTGAGCAAGCGGCAGGAAAAACATGCCAACAATGAACAATATACCAATTGTTAGTGCTGTTAACCCTGTACGACCACCAACAGAAACGCCAGCAGCAGATTCAACATAAGAAGTAACCGGTGGACAACCAAAAGCGGTCCCTATAACAGACGAAATAGAGTCGGCTTTAAGCGATTTGCTTAAACCTTGAATTTTACCGCTGTTGTCTTGTAAATTGGCGCGTTCAGCCACGCCCATTAATGTGCCAGCGGTATCGAATATATTAACAAATAAAAACGTAATTATTACTGGTATTAACGCTATTTCAAAAGCGCCTATAATATCTGCTTTCCAAAAGATAGGCTCTAATGATGAGAAATCAGGCATTGCCAACATACCGTTATAACTTACAAAACCGGAAGCGGGTGCAAACGATTCTGCTGCTTTAGCAACAACAAAAAATTCAGTCGGTAGTAACAAAGTCATTAAAAATGCTATCGCTGTTGTCGCTGCAATACCAATTAATACTGCGCCAAAAACCTTACGGTAACTAAGAATGGCAATAAGTAAAAAACTTAAAAAGCCTAACGCGGGCGCTTCGGGTCCAAATTCACCAAAGCCAAAATGTGTTAAATCGGCAATAGCTAAAATGTTATCTGCATCGGGAATAATAATGCCGGTAAAACGTAAACCAATAAAACCTAAAAATAAACCAACCCCTGCTGTCATCGCTAACCGCAAGCTCATAGGAATGCTGTCTAACATCCACTTGCGCAAACTGGTCACGCTCATAAGCACAAATATTACGCCTGAAAGAAATACTGCCCCTAAGGCAACTTCCCAGCTATAGCCCATTCCACCAACGACCGAAAATGTAAAAAAAGCATTTAAACCCATTCCTGGCGCAAGCCCTACAGGCCAGTTCGCGTACAGTCCCATTAAAATTGTAGCAATGGCTGCGCCTAAACAGGTTGCCAGAAACAGGCCATCAAACGGCATTCCTGTTTTTGACATTATAATAGGGTTTAAAAACATAATGTAGGACATGGTAATAAAGGTGGTAACACCAGCCATCAGTTCTGTTTTTATCGTGGTGTTATGTGAGGATAATTTAAAAAATCGAGCTAAAAATCCGCCCTGTTCATACGTGTTATCGGTAGTTACTTCATTGGCGCCTGTATTGTCTGCTTTATCCATAATTACCGTTTCTCGTTGTTAATAAATGGGAGTATTTGTATTTTACATTATCTGTTTTTATAGAGTGGATTAACGAATACCACAACCTTTAAGTATTATTTTCGTTAACGAGTCGACAACGGCTTCGAAGTCGTCATCGTCCATTTTTTCTTTATTCAGTGCTGCCACTACTTGCACATTAAAGTCAGCATAGTGCTGTGTTGAGCTCCATATTAAAAATAATAAATGATGAGGATTAATGCTGTCTATTTTTCCTTGCTCTACCCAGTGTTGAATAACAGCGACTTTACTGTTTAACCACACTTTAAAATCGCTATTTAAATAGTCGTTTAATACAGGTGCGCCATGAATTAATTCGCTTGCAAAAATTCTTGAGCCATCTGGATCCTTCTTAGAGTGCATAACTTTAGCTCTAATATAACGACTTAATGCAGCTTTGGGTTCATTCTCATCATTTAGCGTATCGTAATCTCTGTTCCAAACCTCAATAATATTGCTAAGCAATTGCTGATACAGATCCGTTTTATCTACAAAGTAGTAATGAATATTCGCTCGTGCAATATTAGCGCGTTCAGCAATCCGCTTGATTGATGCACCTTTAAAGCCATAAGTGACAAACTCTTTTTTTGCTGCATTAAAAATAAGTGCTTTATTCTTTTGGCGAATACTTCCCTCTTTCACTACTATTTCTTTACTTACTTTACTTACTTTACTTACTTTAGTTACTGCGCTTTTTGTCACAATAAATTCCTTTTACCTCTGTTTTTAATACCGCATTGCTTAGTTACGCTAGTAATACGGTTAATCTGTTACTTACAAATTATTGGTTGCCGATTGTGCTAACCATAACGCTATTTGTTGACGCTCTTCGTCTGTCATTTTTGTTTTATTCATAAAGGGCATATCTTTAGCGTCAACAACTCTGGCTTTTATGCGTGGCGACCATTGTTTAATAGCATCAATGTCACTAAAAATAATGCCCGCTTGCGCCAATGTAAATATTTCATCGGTATTATTTGCTGAATGACAACTGCTGCAACGCTCTTCAATGATTTTCACTACTTGTTTATTGGTAATAGCAGGTTGTTTTTGCGCCGTGACAACATCAACAGATTTAGGTGCTATTGCCAATGCTAAAGCTAGGGTTGCCACAACCGAACCTACTAATATTAATGGTTTTTGTCGGCCAAAATGGCGCAAAACAAAATACTGACGAACCGCTGCGGTAATTAAAATAATCGCAACCAACACTAACCAATTTGCGCTATGGTTATAGGTCATCGGGTAATGATTAGAAATCATAATAAAGATGATAGGTAAGGTTGTATAGGTATTATGTGTTGATCGTAATTTAGCGTTTAAACCATAAGCCGGATCTGGCGCAGTACCAGCTTCAACCGCCTTAACAAGCGCCCGCTGCGATGGCATAATACCAAAAAATACATTGCCTGCCATTATAGTGCCAATAATAGCCCCCATATGCATATATGCACCTCTAGCACTAAATATTTGTGTTAATCCGTACGACAATAGCGTTGCGACGCTTATTAATATTATCCCCAAAACCATGCCATGCTTGCTGAGCTTTGTACGGACTAAAATCTCATAAACACCAACACCAATAACAATTGACCCAAGCCCTAAGACTATGGCTTGCATTTGCGTTAAATCGGCGACTCGCTTGTCAATTAAGTAAGACTCTGCGCCAACATAAAACATTAACGATAATAATAAAAATCCAGTAATCCAAGTAGTATAGGCTTCCCATTTAAACCAATGTAAAGTCGTTGGCATAGTCGGTGGCGCAAGCTTATATTTAGACACCTCATAAAAACCACCGCCATGAATCGCCCATAACTCTCCGCCAACACCTTGTTCTACTTTTTGTTGGCTAGCCGCTGTTAAATGGTTGTCTAGCCAAACAAAATAGAAGGATGCGCCTATCCAAGCAATACCGGTAATTAGATGGGCAAACCTAATAATTAAGTTCAACCATTCATTAATATACGGATCCATATTTTTCCCCAAATGTGTATTGATGAGTTTCTAAAAACTAAATGTTTACAACTTGAAACTCTTAATAATGATTTACTGTTGATAAATTCACTTACAAAGCAAAGTGGTTATTTAAACTTTTTCACCCATTATGTAGGTCGCTTTTATATGACGTTCGTCACCTAACATATTTAAAATAAATAGTTTTTCAGATAATTGTTGGCAATGACTCATTCGTCTGTCCATTAATGGAGTCGCGTGGTAGTCGAGTACCACAAAATCTGCTTCTGCACCTTGCGTAAAATTACCGATAGTGCCCTCTAGATCTAAAGCAATAGCACCACCTAATGTGGCTAAATAAAGCGATTGAAAAGGGCTTAATTTGTCGCCACGTAGTTGTTGAGTTTTATACCCTTCGTTGATTGTACTTAACATTGAAAATGTCGTACCCGCACCAATATCAGAGCCTAACCCCACATTAATATTGTGCGCTTTTGCCTGCTTAAGATTAAACAAGCCACTGCCTAAAAATAAATTTGAACTTGGACAAAAAGCAATAGCAGACTGGCTTTCGCCTAGTCGTTTACATTCATCATCGTGTAAATGTACGCCATGAGCAAAAACACTTCGACGACCTAATAATTGGTTACTATCGTAAACATCTAGATACCCCTTACTTTTTGGAAATAACGCTTTAACCCATGCAATTTCATCTTTGTTTTCACTCAAATGTGTATGCAAATATACACTGGGATGCTCGGCAAGTAACTGCCCTGCTTTTTTAAGTTGTTCGCTTGAACAGGTAGGAGCAAAACGAGGAGTTATCGCGTATTGAAGCCGATCAACCTTGTGCCATCGCTCGATTAAATCTTTAGATACCTGATAGCCAGACTCGGCAGTATCTGATAAATCGTCAGGACAGTTTTGATCCATTAATACCTTGCCACAAATCATCCGTAATTTTTTTTGCTGAGCGACGGTAAAAAATGCATCTACTGATTCTTTATGAACGGTGCCAAATACTAGGGCGGTAGTTGTACCAGCAGCTAATAATTGCGTTAAAAAAAACTCGGCAACACCTTTTGCATGTTCAAAATCACTAAATTGCTTCTCAAAAGGAAAAGTGTAGTTTTCTAACCACTCAAGTAATTGTTCCCCATAAGAGGCAATCATTTCGGTTTGAGGGTAATGCACATGGGTATCAATAAAACCCGGCATAATTAAGCTGTTTTCGTAATGAGTAATGGGTATATTTTTATCTAATTCGGGTAATAACTCTTTGGTATCGCCTATTTTCACCACAACGCCATCTTCAATAATTAGCAATCCATCTTCTATGTATTGGTAACTGTCTTTAAGCGCAACTTTATCGGGATCTGCCAAAAAGTGTAATAGCTCCCCACGAAATACTTTTAACATGTTTTTTACCTTGTTTTATTGGTTTTCTATCTTGTATATTGATTAGTTTTATCAACTAGCTAGGTTGAATAACCAAAGTGCCATCAAGGTGAAAAAGATCGCAATTATCGCCATCACCTCCTCTGTCAATAACTAAAAAGTCACTCTCATTTTCTAATGCTAAACAAAAGTGATGCCATGTTCCTTTATGGTAGTTAACCCCTTGATCACCACGGGCGATAAAAGCTTCAATTGCATTTACATCAAACTCACCAGCAGGCACCACAACCACTAAGTAAGGGTTATTCCCCATAGGAATAAATGCCTGACTACCAAAGGGGTGGCGCTCCATAGTATTAATTGTTATGGGTTGGTTTAATGGTGTTGAACGAAAAATATTAACCAACACTCGGCCATTATTATCATTAACATCAACTTGTGCTAAATCATGAAAACGTTGAGTGTAGCCATCGTTAATAGCAAAACTATTTACAGCGGTGCTCGCCTCAATAACATCGCCAAATGCAGCGAATGCTTCTGGTGTTAATGGCTTGGGTTTTAGTGTGCGAATATTTTTATTTGCCTTATCACTCATCACTTAACTACCGCGATAAGTTGAATAACCAAACGCTGATAATAACAAAGGTATATGGTAATGCGACCCCTTGTCATCTAACTGAAAAACGATATCAACATAAGGGTAAAAACCTGTTTCGTTATTTGCTGCGAAATAGCAATTTGTTTCAAAATTCATTCGGTAAATGCCTGCTGGCAGTTTACGTTCATCTGCTAATAAATTAGGTAAGCGACCGTCACTATTAGTGATTCCGCCACCTATTTTTTCCCAGTTATTCTCGTTTTGCACATATAAACTAATAGGTACATTTTGTGCGGGTAATCCTCGTGTAGTATCGAGTATATGTGTGGTAATTTGGCTCATTGTATTTCCTTAGCTTTCCCTAGGGTAAAATGATAAATTCTTAATTTGCTTTAGTAGCACCAATAACAATTACTGCTGTTTAATAAAGTGCTTTTTCGATCCGCAGTTGAAATATTTTTCGTTGTTCTTCGCTAGCATTAATTAACTCTTGTGTTCTACTGTTCTCGAGTCTGGTTTGTAAAAGATCAAACATTTCCTTAGCAGTTTTACCTGTTGCACACACAATAAAAATAAAGCCAAACTTAGCTTCATACGCTTTATTTCCAGCACACAATAGCGCAAGTACTTCTTCTGTTGCTTCTTTAACTAAGCCTTGCTCCTTGCCTGCTAGCGCTTTAGTGTGAGCATATTTGTCGCGAAGGCTATTGACGTCTCCAATTTTAGGGTGCCCTGCAAAAGCTTCTAAATAATCTGTTTCGGCTAAGTTTAACCATGCTAAGTTAGCTTTATCAGTAATCGCTTGTCGATTAGCAAAGGGGCGTGACTTAACCATAATATGGACCCACTGTGAAGAGGTACAACATTGCATAAAAAACTGTTCGGCCTGCGTTGCAGTTAACTGATTCAGTTGTTCAATATTCATATATAATTCGCTTTTAACATGCTTAATACTGTTAATGATCGGATAATTAAACCATTAGTAATTTCGTTACACTTTTCCATAGACTCTTAAACGAGAAACCCCACCGTCAGGAAAAATATTTAAACGCACATGGGTAAATTTCTGGTTGTTTTCAGGAATAATTTCACCCATAAATATATGCTCTCGATGAGCATATAGCTGTGTTTTATTAATAATAGGTTGCCACTTGTCGTCTTGGTTACCTTGCGTAAAATCGTCACTGTTTGACACTAAGCCTTCCAAGGTAAAGCTATCAGGAAAATTTCCTTTAAAATGACACGTATCCACAATCACTTTTTCAATACTCCCTTGTGCAGCAAGTTTGATAATAGACCAGTCAGGCCCTGGGTCACGGCGCCGTTTAGTTTCCCAGCCATCGCCCATATCTTTACCGCGTCCGGGCATAATTAAATTGTTTTTATCACTGAAAAACATATCGGAGACTAATAAGGCTTTCGCTCCATTTTTTATGTAAGCTAAGTCGATTAATTCACCTTCAATAAAATGACTCCAGTCAATATCAGCGTCACCATAAACACGAAAACGAGCAATACCGCCGTCAGGAAACATAGTTAATCGAACATGTGTCCAAACCGTGTTTTGATCAATTTCAAAAATATTTTGACTATGTGCATTCACTTCAACTTGGTGCAAAAGAGTATGCCATTGGGTATGCTCGTTTGGCTGTTCTTCACTTACACAAGCTTCAACTGATACTGTTTGAGGTGCGTTACCTCGAAAGTAATTGGTATCAATATCAAAACCACGAATAACGCCTTTTACCCCTAAACGAATAATACACCAATCGCCTTCAAGGCCACTTTCTTTGCGGTGTATACGCCCATAGCTACGGCGTGATTCCCAGCCATCCATCCATTTTCCGCGATCGGTAAATTTATCATCAATAAAAACACCACGACCAGACTTTAATAAGTTCTCCATTCCTGCAAAAAAGTCGTCGCTGCATTCTAATGTTTCACCCCCCATACGTTCGCTAGCTAAATCGACGTAGTTAGTTTTTAATTTAATGGCTAATTCGAGTGATTTACCCGTAAGTTTATTTTGCTGTTGCGTATCTATATCTAGCATCATAGCTTGTTTTTCCTATTCAAGATTACCCTTGGCCTTTCAATAAAGGACGCCCTTTAGTGGTATTGATAAATTCGTCTTGTTGGTAGACATGATGTCCTCGAACAAAGGTGTGAAGTACTTGTCCAAACACTTTTCTGCCTGCGTAAGGCGTAATATTATGGCGGTGTTTAATCATTTCATTAGTAATAGTGAACTCTGCATTGGGATCAAACACTAAAAAGTCAGCATGGTTGCCAAGCTTTATTGCCCCTTTTATTGACGATAACCCTGCAAAACTTGCGGTTTCATACGACATTAAACGCGCAATATCGACTAAACTAACATCGCGTTTTTTAGCTTCGGTCCAAATTAACGAAACACCAAATTGTAAAGCTGAGATACCACCCCATGCTTTTTCGATATCTCCTGTGTCGATATGTTTTAATTCAGGCGTACAAGGTGAATGGTCTGACACAATAAAACTTAAACGACCATCTTTAACAGCCTGCCATAAATGCTCGCGATTATTGTTTTCTCTAATTGGTGGACAACATTTAAACAAGGTTTTACCGTCGGGAATATCCTCCGAAGCAATTGTTAAATAATGCGGACACGTTTCAGCAGTAAAACGCAAACCTTCCGCCTTTGCTTGAGCAATAGAGTCTAATGCTTCGTCAGACGATAAATGTACAATATGAACCTTACAATTATCGCCTAAAGCTTGAGATTCTCTTGCCAGTTCCACCATAAGTGATATGGCATCGTTCTCCCATTTTTTCGGGCGTGATGCCAAAAAGCTATTGTATTTATTGGTAATTTCTACATTCTCAAAATTACCACAATCTAACTCAGCATGAATTAAATAGGGAACATTATGTTTGGCTAAAATTGGCATCGCTGCGCGAATATCTTTTGCTTCGACTTTAGGAAACTCATCAATTCCTGAATCAATTAAAAATGATTTTACCCCTAAAACTCCCGCATTAAGTAAATCGTCTAAGTCATCGATATTTTCGGGAATAACGCCTCCCCAAAAGCCACAATCCACCCATAATTTATCTTCAACTGCCGCTAGCTTTTCTTGGAACGCTTCCTTGGTGGTGGTTACAGGTATGCAATTTAGAGGCATATCAACTAGCGCGGTAATGCCTCCTGCCGCGGCGGCTTGTGTTGCTGTATTAAAACCTTCCCATTCGGTTCGTCCTGGTTCGTTTATATGCACATGCGAGTCGACTAACCCCGGCATAATAACGTAGTCACCATAATCGAGTACTTCGCAAGCTAAAGCATGTCCATAAGGATGTATGGCATGAATTAATTCATTTTTGACTTCGATACAAGCAGCTGTCATTTTACTTTTTCCGCCCTCTGCATTAGCTGCATCAATGATTACGTTCTTACTTTGTAAAGCAAAATGTGACACTTTCAGGCTCCTGTATTTTTAAGCGGCTTGTGTTAAAACTGTTAACTCGCGAAACACTTACGTTAATAAAAACTGACATTAAAATTCATCTGTTGTGAGTAGTTGTTTAAATTCTTTCCAGTAAACACCTTGTTGTGAACTAGGACGGGAGCGATCATTACTTGGCGATCTCTTTAGGTTATTTTCAACCGCTTGTTGGCTTTGATAAACATTTATAATTTGCGCAGCAACAGAAACCGCAACTTCCATAGGTAGCTTTCCGCCAACGCTTGATAACCCAATAGGGCAGCTCATGCGTGCTACTTGTTTTGGGTCTATGTCTCGATGTTTATATCGTTGTTGAAAGCGACGCCATTTGGTATCCGAAGCAATTAAACCTAAGTAGCTAAAGTCACTGCGTTTTAAAATGGCCTGCGATATATCGAAATCTAATTGGTGGTTATGTGTCATTACAATGTAATAGCTATTCTCAGGCATGTTAGCCACTTCAAGTTCTGGTGCTTCGCTGACGACTTTATTAACATGACTACTGACATTAACTGGAAATTGCGACTCTCTGCTATCTACCCAAGTAATTTTACAAGGCAGTTGCGTTAAAATTGGCATTAGGGCTTTGCCAACATGCCCTGCGCCAAACAACATAATGTTGACACCAACAGCAGCAAAACTTTCAAATAACACGCTTGCACTACCTCCACAGCATTGTCCTAAATTAGCGCCTAATTGAAAGTGCTCTAATTGCTGACTGTTCTCTCCTTTGTCCAACAGCTTATGCGCATGTTTAATGACTTTATGTTCAAGGTGTCCCCCACCGATAGTGTCATATATTTGATCTTTGCTAATCACCATTTTAGTACCGCTATTTCTTGGGGTAGATCCAGACACACCCACTAGCGTAACTAATACATAAGCACAACCTTGCTTGCTTAAATGATAAATAGCATTGTTCCAGTTATTGGTTATTACCGGTGTCATTACTGCTTTCTCGCTTTTGCTTGTTTTTTTATCTTTTCTACCGCCCAGAGCACGCGTTCAGGCGTTGCAGGTGTATCAAGCGCGGGGCTTAGTTTATAATCGGCAAGACTAGATATCGCATCTTTAAGGGCACACCAAACTGACATGCCTAACATAAACGGAGGCTCGCCTACTGCCTTTGAATTATAAATAGTGTGTTCGCGATTAGGTGCATCGGGGACTAAAGCAACACGAAAATCTTGTGGGGTATCGTTAATTGCAGGAATTTTGTAAGTAGCTGGATTATTGGAAAGTAAGCGACCTGTGTTATCCCACACAAGTTCTTCAGTGGTTAACCATCCCATGCCTTGGATAAAAGCGCCTTCGATTTGACCAAGATCAATTGCTGGATTAATAGAGTGACCGACATCTTGTAATATATCAGTGCGTAAAGTTTTGTATTCTCCTGTAAGTGTATCAATAATCACTTCAGAGACGGCCGCACCTGTTGCATAATAAAAAAATGGACGGCCTTTGCCACTGGCACGATCGAAATAAATTTTAGGTGTTTTGTAAAAACCTGTCGATGAAAGCGATACACGCGCCATATAAGCAATTTGTGAAAACTCAGCAAAACTAAACGTTTGTTCGCCAACCATAACAGTATTATTTTTAAACGTAACTTGCTGCGCAGTGACTTGATATTGTTCGCAGGCAAAATCAATTAACCGTTGTTTAATAATCTTGGCTGCCACTTGTGCGGCTTTACCATTAAGATCGGTTCCAGAAGACGCTGCTGTTGGCGATGTGTTGGGGACTTTGTCTGTACGTGCTGAAGAAATAGCGACAGATTCAACATCAACTTGAAATTCTTGAGCAACAATTTGGGCAACTTTTGTATTTAATCCCTGCCCCATTTCACAACCACCATGACTAAGATGAATCGTGCCATCGGTATAAACATGAACTAGTGCCCCTGCCTGATTTAAATGCTGAACAGTAAAAGAAATACCAAACTTAACAGGTGTTAAAGCGATGCCTTTTTTTAAAATCTTATTGTTTGAATTGAATTCAAGAATAGATTTTCGACGAGCCTGATAATCAGCACTATTTTCTAGGGTATTAATAATATAATTTAAATTATTGTGTTCAACTTTTTGATGGTAATGCGTAGTATTTCGGCTAAGTTTATTTGATTTTTGAGTACCGCTATTCACTTCATTTCCGATAGCGCTCTCATCATCGTATAAGTTTATTTTCCTAACAGCTAAAGGATCTTCACCTAAGTATCGAGCAATATCATCCATCACCATTTCAATAGTCATCATGCCTTGTGGGCCGCCAAAGCCCCTAAAAGCAGTATGAGAAACCGTGTTAAGCTTACATCGGTTTCCGGTGATCTTTGCCTGATCTAAATAATACGCATTGTCTGAGTGAAACATCGCTCTGTCGACAATCGCATCAGATAAGTCTGGCGAATATCCACAATTGCCATTTACTTCAATATTAATACCTTGTATTTGGCCTTCATCGTTAAAACCAACGGTATAGTTATTTTCAAAAGGGTGGCGTTTTCCTGTCATAACCATATCGTCGATACGCGCCAATTTAAATTTAACAGGAGATTGGGTAATATTAGCAAGTAAAGCAGCAATACAAGCCCACGGAGCCGCCTGAGTTTCTTTACCACCAAACCCTCCTCCCATACGGCGCATATCAACAACGACTTTATTCAGTGGTATGGCTAACACCTCTGCAACTAACTTTTGTACTTCGCTTGGGTGTTGCGAGGAGGTATAAATTTCCATACCGCCATCTTCTGTTGGTACAGCCGTAGAGACTTGCCCTTCTAAGTACATGTGCTCTTGGCCACCTACGGCAATCTCTCCTGACAATTGGTGTTTAGCCTTAGCAATTGCTGAGTCTGAATCGCCGCGTTTCATTGTCATTGGAGGTCTAACAAAGCTTTGTTTTGCTAGAGCCTCTTTTATCGATAACACAGCTTCGTGTGTTTGGTACTCAATTTTAGCTAATTTAACGGCTTTTCGAGCAAGTTCGTAACTCGTTGCAGCAACAGCAAAAATAGGCTGTCCTACATACTCAACCTTGCCAATGGCAAGTACTGGGTCGCCAGGAAATACTGGACCAATGTCGGTATGGCCAGGCACATCATCAACAGTAATAACACTAATAACGCCTTGCGATGATCTTACCGCTGATAAATCCATTGAAATAATGGTTGCGTGCGCCTGTTCAGATTTACCTACGGCGGCGTGTAATTCACCTCGAAGTGCTGGTCTATCATCAACATAAAGAGCTTCGCCTGCCACTTGCTTGTCTGCGCTTTCATGTTTTATCGAACGCCCAACACCACCGAGTTCAGGTTTAATGCGAGCTTGCTTATGGCAATTAGCATTACCGTTAATGTTTTCTATGTTAGTGAGGCTACGCATAATTAACCACCCGTGTTTCAATTATCGACGAGCTTAATTCTAGATAGCATTTTTCAAGCAGGTTTTGTGCTACTTTCATTCGATATTCATCTGATGCACGCACATCTGTCATTGGCTTAAAGTCTTGGTTAAGTGCTAATTTTGATTGTTCAATTGAGGACATATCAAAAGAGCCGTTTAATAATGCAGCTTCGGCTGTTAAGGCCCGTTTGGGGATCGCTGCCATCCCTCCAAAAGCTAGTCGTGCAGTGATCACTCTGTGTTGATTATCTTGTTCAATAAAAAATGCAGCCAATACTGCAGATATATCATCGTCAAGGCGTTTAGATATTTTATAAAGTTTGAGGCTTTGGCCCTTCTGAGGTTTTGGTATTTGAATAGTTTTTATAAATTCGGACGATTGAAGCACGGTTTTTTTATAATCGATAAAGTAGTCTTCGACTAATATTGTTCGCTCTGTGCCATTTTTATGTAAAGTTACAGTAGCTCCTAATGCAATAAGAGCCGGAGGCATATCACCAATAGGCGAGGCGTTGCCAATATTTCCTCCTAAAGTGCCTGTGTTGCGAACCTGTTTAGAGCCAATACGCTCAATCATGTCACCAAAATCAGGGTAATAGTGCTGTAAGGTTTTAATAAATTGGCTATAAGGAAGTGCAGAGCCAAGTAGAATGTCAGTATCGGTTTCTTCAATTTGAGTTAGCTCTTTTACATTGCCTACATAAACAAGGTGATCGATACTTGCTAAGTTTTGCGTCACTGATAGGGCTAAGTCAGTGCCTCCTGCAACTATGGTTGAAGATGGCTTTTTAACTAGTTCAATGGCTAATTCATCAATATTTTTAGGGGCGACATAACAATGATTATTACCTGTTAATTGAGGCATGGGTAACTGTTGAAGCTCGCTTAATGTAGCAATTGTTTGTTGATAATGCTTAGCAAATGAATCTTTTTCAGTATTTTTACTTTCGGTGGTCGCCGCTTCAATAATTGAACGATACCCTGTACATCGACATAAATTACCCGCTAATGCTTCAAGTACCTCTGCGCGCTCTGGTGCTTGGTTGTGCTTGTGCAATGCAAAGGAGGACATCACAAAACCTGGAGTACAAAAACCACATTGAGTTCCATGATTATCAATTATAGCCTGCTGAACATGATGCAGCTTCCCCTTCTCTTTTAAATCTTCTACGGTAATTAACTGTTTGCCATGCAAGTTACCTACAAAGGTTATACAAGCATTAATTGCCTGATAGTTTAATTGTTCAGCATTGGCAGTTAACTCTGCAATTACAACGGTACACGCACCGCAGTCACCCGAAGCGCAACCTTCTTTTGTGCCCGATTTAAATTTAACTTCTCGAAGGTAATTCAATACTGTTAAGTTGGGGTCTATATTTTCTATCGATACAAGATCGTTGTTCAATAAAAAACGAACGGTATTTGTGGTCATAATCATTTCCGGAGTTCGGCCAATAAACTCGTGTGCGCTCAGGCTGAGCATGTCTATATTTATCAAATTAATATAACAGAATAAAAACCTGACACAAGTGTCAAATTTTCAAGATATAGTATTTAATGCCAATATCATTAGTTTAGTGGTCTACTCTTCACCGCAGATAACACGCAGATAACACGCAGATAAAATAACCGAGTAGCTGGCTATTTTAGCCAGTAGAAATAATCACTTCGTTAGTGAAATTGGTATAACTTAGCTAAAAAGCTTCAAACAACAAAAACAATCCAAAAGCTCAATATCATTTGGGCTGCTTTAATTGTTGTAGATAATTACGATTTAGCCAGTAAATAAACTAACTAAGAATGAAATAAACTAACTAAGAATGAAATAAACTAATGTTAGATTGATAAAGAGTTTTTTAAGAACCGCTTTAAAGGCCCTTAAAGATAGGTGTGACTTGCGGGTAGCATCTTGCGGGTAAAATCTCGTGATTTTCAGAACTGATGCTAAGGTATTATTTGAGATATTGCATTAATTCATAGACATAACGATAAATTAAACTTAGCGTATTAAAAATAATTAGCGACGACTTTTATGATCGAGCCACAACAGCGTACATCCCATAAATAATAACAACCAAAGCACCGTTTTATTGATAGGTGTCGAGGTGTTAATTGCGCTTTTAGCTACAGCATAGCTCATAGCTTTTTTCGTCGCTTTATGGGTTAATGATTGTTGCCAAGTGGCCCAATCTTGATAGCTATAACTGTACAACCATCGATGATCAAGTAATTGATTCTTGGCATCGTTCAGCTCAAGCGCCATCCAACCTTTTTGCTCTGGCCAAATATAACCACACACTTTATGTTTTTCTGCAATGTTAGCAGATAAATAAAGCTGAGGAGATGATACCCCTTGACCAACATTTACAGATGATTGCGTTGCAATTGCACACTGCAAGCTTTGTACATTAGTATGATTAAGCGTGTTTTTTGTCTGCGGCAACCAATAACTTTGTTGATTATTTCTTGATATTTTGGCAATGAGATACTGCCAAAGCTGACTATAAACAAGCGCTTGTTCTTGACGGGTTAAGCTATAGCTTTGGTTAAATAAAGACAGTGCAATATTGCCCATGACCTTTTGTTTAGTAGCAACGATAACTTGTTGTTGATTGCCTTTTACTAACACCTCGCCTTGTTCGACATTAAGTGTCGCTAGCATAATTTTTAACGGTGACATTGTTGAGCCATTGACCCAAAACAATTGTTGTACCTCTTTATGTGTTTTAAGGTCAGCACCAGATAAACTAAAGCCTTTTAGTAATGTGTTAATTACTTTTGAACCGATATCATTAGAAGATTCAGCCGAAAGGTTTTTCGACAAAGCTGCTATTAAACTTGAGTCAACCATGACATAAAGACCTAGCCCCTTTTCTATTGCTGCTGTTAATACCGATACTTCATGTTCAGATAATCCAAGTAAACCTCGACCGTCAATAACCAATAGGTCAAATTGTGCTAAAAGCGCCAGATCAAAGTTATTGGCATTAATTACACTTTTTTCACGAACGTTTAATTTCTGACTGATGGTTTTCTCTTTCGAAATTTGAGTTTGCACTACCACCATAGCTCCCTGCTCTGTGAGTAAGTTTTTCAATTGTCGTGTTTCAAATGAGGGAGATGATTGCCTGATCAGTAATTTTACTAGCGGATCTTTTTTCACACTTACGGCGACATGTTCTTGGCTAATTACTTGCTCCAAATTATTAATAACCTTTAAGGTGTAAACAAAGTTACCTTGAGTTTTAATTTGAGTTTGTAAGGTGAATTTTTCATCTGCTTTGACTCTTTCACTAGCCACTTTTTTATCAAAAGGATCGAACAGTGCTATTTCTACAATATTATGTTTCGCCAGAGTTGACGGGGCATTTTGCTCGCCCTGCTGATAGGCCCCTTCAACAATAAAGGGTTGACCTAGGACGAGTTCTTTTTGCCAACTGCCTTCAATTAAGCCAAGCAATTTGGGGCTAGGATAAAAATCTATTGAGCTATTTTCTAACAAGTTAAGCTGCTGATGCGTTAACCCATTGCCATATATAGATAAATTTGCCATTTGTTGTTGATCGATGGGCAATTGCTCAATTGCTTTTATAGTAATTACGTCCTTAGGTAAACTTTTAAGATCTACCGCTTTAAAAGCACTATCGTTTATTTCGTTATCATCTATTAGTAAATAAACCTCTTTAATATTATTAAAGTTTAAAGATTCTATTTGTTGTTGGGTAACACCTGGCGTTAGCAAAACAGTCTGTTGCACTTGGCTACCTATTTTATTAATTGGTAGTGCTAAGGCAAACAACAGCAACATAACGCCAACATTAATACTTGTTATATACACAAAATAACGTTTAGGTTTCGCACCAAGTTGAACAATATTTCTATAAGCACCATAACTAATAATCAGAGTTATCAAACTCGCAAGGACAAAAAGCCAAAGCCAGCTTTTAGTTGGGATTAATAGTTGCCAACTGTCTAAAAAAGTAAAGGTCATTTAGTTTGCTCCAAATACTCACCATAGTGCTGCAATAAAGTATTACCATCAAAATAATTAGATTGATGAGTTGTTGGTTGGCTTAATTGAGGCGTTATTAATTGCCATAATTTATTTTTTAAATGAAATATACACTGCTGACAATCGGGAATTTGCAAACTGTTCGCCAAACTAATTTTTTCAATAGTGCCGAGTGCAGTAATTAAACTTGGGCGCTTATTAAGTAACTTACTGATAACTTCTTTGGCAGCGTTTAAACTGTCTTGTTGCTGTTTTGATAAAGAAGCTGAGTATGAGTTAACGTTATTGGTTAAGCCGTTGTTGCCCTTACTATCGACATAAACAGAGTCTCGTTTATTGGTTTGGTTAAGCATTTGAAAAAAAGTGCTGAGTATTTGATTATCAGAAGGTGGTAATAAAATATCCTCTTCTTTTTGATAACTAAGGATCTCATCAAGCTCTCCTTGGTATCGTCGTTGTTCGCTTACCGGTGGTGGTTCAAAACCTAAGCGTTTAACATAAATACGCTCTGCTTTTTTAGCCATATTTAAGAACTTTAGTGCTTGTTGCTCATAAGGCAAAGCTTTTTCAGGCTCAGACAACATTAAATGTGACTCAGCTTGCCACATATTAGCGATCGATCGTTTCATTAACGCTTTAGGATCTTCTTTGTTGATTATTCCGATATCGGCATCGCCATGATTATGACCAAATCGCGCCCTTTGCTCGGTATAACCGGAGCGATCTGTACCAAAATTTTTCATTTCAAAACTGTCTGAAACAGCTTCGTGGTGATGATGACTTTCTACAAGTTCAGCTGGTTCTTCGACATGTTCATTCCCGTGTTCTTCTTCAAGGTTTTCTTCATGATCATCTTCTTGTTCATCATCGTGATGCACATCATGAGTAATTGCCGCATTCTCAAGATTACCCGACTCAACTTCATCACCTAAATACTGGCCATATCTTTCTTTTAGGCTACTTTGAGCCACACCCAATAACTCCGAGGTTTCAGCAAACTTCTCAGGAGTTAATTGTTTTTTATCATCAATCAGCTCAAGTGTTTCAATAATAATTTGTCGTTGGCTTTTAAAGTACTCAGGCATAAAATCAATTAACACTCCGCTTGACAACACATCTTGTTCTTCATCTTCAAGCCAGCGAATTATTTTAGTAGACGAACGAGTTAATTGTGCCTTAGGTGTTTTGTTATCCCAAGCTTTAACAGTAAAATATAACTCATCTCCTGGCGCCATACCTAATTCATCCAGTCGCCATTGTTTTGTATATAAATCAGCTTTATCCCCTTGTTTTTCTTTATCAAAACTAAACGTTTGATCCCTAAATTTCACTGATTCACCAGACCCCTTTGCAATGGAGGCAAGTATTTCAACTTTTGAAAGTGCAAAGTCATCGCTAATGCTCACTTGTGTATTAAAACGAGGGATAGCATTTTTGGCAATTTCACTAATGGTACTTTTAGGCGTGATAATACGTAATTTAGGTGCGGTATCTTGGGTCACTGTTAGGGTATGCACAGAAGTAAACGTTTGATCTATTGATACAATTTTATACAAACTGGTATGATTAATATTGTGCTGTGCAATAAAATCGCCATTCGCTTGTTTTTCTAGCGCGACTTCTAAACCATCAGAAAAAATGAGCTTGTATGAAAGCTTAGTATGAGAAAATGTGAGTCGCCAAGTAACTAATGAACCTTCTATAAGCGAAATATCTAAATTATCGGTATCAACGCTAGCTTGTTGAGTATAAGCCGGAGCATCAACAGTAACCTGACGAGATTGTAATAGTATTTTAGCCTGAGAACGTTCAGTTAATTGCTCGTTTACTATGGGTAAATATTGCGTTTCTAACAATGCCTTGTTAGTGAGAAAGTGTAAGGTAAAGCAAAATAATATGACACTTATACAACTATATAAAAAAGCAGACTTTACTTTGGGTTTAGGGATAATTTCTTCAGAGCTTTTAACAATATGAGCTAAAGATATTAAGACTCTTTGTTGTTGAAGTTTTTGTAAAACATTAAGTTGCTCTCGCTTTTTAATGACTAATTGAGCACTTTCATTTAATTGTGGGAATTGGCGATTAAGGTGAAAAAGAATATTTTCATCATTTATTGCACGATAGCCCGCCGACTTAATTAAATATAAATAAACAAAACTGCTAGTTAAACCAAACACACCAAGTGCAAAAATAAAGGCATTGGGCTGTTCTAACATCAATAAATAAACAATAAAACTAATCGATAACACTACCGGGAGTGCTTGGCTCATTTGCTCAATAAAAAATCGTCGTTTAAAACCTGTCGTTAACTGTTGCAATAACAGAGTAATGTGCGATGACGTTAACCCCTCTCGTGCAGCTTTATTTAATTGATTAAGCAAAGTCATTATTTACCCTTAGATGTAAGTAAAACTTTGCTACGGGAATACTCAGAAAGCAAACGTTCAAGCATCCATAGAACAATCATTACAATAAATAAATTAAAATACCCTTTTGTCTCGTTTTGTCCGTGTTGTCCGTGTTGATTATTAGCGAAATCACTCAGTTGAGCACTTCTAGAGTTATCTTCTTGATTAATATCAGCTTTAAAATAGTTAGGCTGTGTGATTTGTCGTTTGGTTAAACGATTACGGGCAGTTAAATAGCTTTGTTGTTGCGGCTCTACTAATCGATTTAATAACAATTGAGGAAAGTAATTTTGTGTTAATAACGCTAACCATTGATCATCAAAAACCAATAAAGATATCCCTTCATTACTTAATTGTGTGATGTTTTGAGGTGTCGATTGTTGGGCCAGATAAATAATCCAATCAGGTGCTTCCCCTAACTTATCATCAAAAAACGCTAAAGGAGTTTTTTGGCTATACTGCTGATAATTAACATAACTAATCGTTATTTGTGTGAACTGCTGTGAGATGATGCTTAACGCTTTGCTAAGTTTGGCATTAACTCGCTCAGCATCTTTTTTACCAAAGTTGTCTATAACAACAATGTGTAATGGCGCAACCTCCTCTACGTTAAAAAGATCATTATTTGTCGGGGTTATGGGAAGAATGTGCCATTGAATATCTGCCTTTAATGAAAGTTTATCGCCAGAAAATTGATTTAATCGGTCTGTTGTATAAATGACAAAATGTTTAACTTCGGAGTTATCACGAATAACTTGATCGAGCATCGCCCATAAATTTATTTGTGTCGTGTGTTTTAATTGATGAGCAGGAGTTGAGGTTTTCTTCCAGTTTAATATGGCTTGTGCTGTTAAAGTTTGAGTGTTTCTATTTAAACTGTCGTTAAATGATGGGGTTAATAAATAAATTAGCGTGTCATTGCCCGTATCATTTTTCACTATCGATTTTTTTTCAATTACATTAGTCAGAAATTGTTTTTTGTCTTCTTCAGTTGAGGTATTTAACCAATCTTCAGTAACAAACAGCATCGTCTCTTGGGGTTTTTGATCGAACGATAAATATAACTGAGCTAAAAATAATACCGAAACAATCATTAATAACAATCTCAGTACAAGCAAAAGTCGGTCAACTAAACGCAATTGTGTCATTTTAATTGGCTTGGTTTTCTTAATAAACGTTAAACTGCCAAAAGCAACAAGGCGACCTTTGCTTTTACTGAAAATATGAATAGCTATCGGAACAATAATTGAGAGCAATGCCCAAAGCAGTATCGGTGATTGAAATCCCCAGGTTAATGCTGTCATTTAACGGATCACCTTTTTTCTCGCGTTAAGAAAAGTAAATAGCGTATCGTTTAATGGTTGATCAATATTGGTTGGCACGTACTGTACGCGGTGTTTGATTAATTTACTTTTTAACTGGTCATTATAAGCTTGACGCTCAGCAAGGTAATCGTCTTTAACTTGTTCAGCTGACACTAATCGCTGCTCTTTAGTTTCGAGATCTTCAAAACGAATAGCACCGGTAAACGGAAAATCAATTTCATCATGACTTGATAAATGAAAACTGATCACCTCTGTACGATCATTCGCTAAGTTAATAGCTAATTGAGATATTTCATCATGTTGTTGATGGAAATCACTTAATAGGATAATTAAGCCATTTTTTCTAAGTGAGCTCAATTGGTGCTTAACTTGTTCTATTTCTGGAAATGTTCCGTTTGGTTGTATTTGCGTCAGCTCAATTAAAAGCTTTTGCCAATGTCGCTCACCTGCATAAGCGGGCGTAAATTGACTTTTACCTGACGATAAAGCGAGTAAGCCAACACTGTCTCCTTGTTTTTGTGCTAAATAAGCCATAGTAGCAATTAAATACTGACTGTACTTAAGTTTACTCCATACACGTTCTTCAGATGCCTCATTAGAATCTTGTGATGTCGAGCGTCGAGATTTTTTATTACTTTTGTTAGCATGTTGACTATTCGCTTGCAGCATTGACTCACTACAATCGAGCACAAACCAGACGTTAATTTCACTTTCTCGTTCAGCTTCTCTCACAAAGTATCGATCTGAACGGGCAAAGAGTTTCCAGTCAATTTTTGATAATTCATCACCAGGTTCATAAACACGATACTGGCTAAATTCAATACCAACACCTCTTTGTCTACTATCGTGCAGTCCTTGTAAAAAGCCATGGGCAAGGGTTTTTGCAACCAAAGGTAAGTCTTTTACTCGTGACAATGTTTTAGGATCAATAAATTGCGTCATAATTTTCAATAACAGGTTAATTAAACAAGCGGGCTGTTTGGCACTTTAATCGAAGTTATTAAAGACCTAACGACATCATCAGTCGACACATTTTGGGCTTCTGCTTGAAAATTTAATAAAATACGATGGCGTAATACTGCAGGGGCTACAAATTTTATATCCTCTAAGGTAATAGCATAACGCCCAGATAATAAAGCTTTCGCTTTAGCACAAAGTACTAAGGCTTGTCCCGCTCTTGGGCCAGCTCCCCAACGCACATAATCGTTAACATCTGTACAAGTGTTTTTCTGTTCTGAGTCTTGAGCTTGGTTTTGAGCAGCAGGCCGAGTCGTTCTCACTAGCTGAGCAACGTAATCAAGTAAAGCAGCAGAAACTTCTACAGACCGAACCAGTGCTTGTAGTGCTAAAATGTCTTGCCCTGATAATTTAGGCTCGAGTTGAGCTGATTCAGTTCCAGTGGTGCGTTTAAGTATTTCTACTTCGTCTTCAGCTGTTGGATAGCCTACACGAACAAACATTAAAAACCTGTCTAATTGTGCTTCAGGTAAAGGATATGTACCCGCTTGTTCTACGGGATTTTGAGTAGCCAAAACGAAAAATGGTTGCGGTAATGAATAACTAGTGCCCCCATAGCTTACGCTTCTCTCTTGCATTGCTTCTAACAACGCGGCTTGAGTTTTTGCAGGGGTTCGGTTTATTTCATCGGCGAGCATAATATTAGTAAATACCGGACCTTCTTGGAATTTGAAAAAGCGATCGCCACTACTATGATCCGTTTCTAAAATTTCAGTTCCGATAATATCGCTTGGCATTAAATCAGGGGTAAACTGAACACGATTAAAGTCGAGCTCTAACGTTTTAGCTAATGAACTTACCATCAAGGTTTTCGCTAAACCAGGTACACCTTCGAGTAAGCAATGACCACCAGCTAAAATACTAATTAGTAACTCTTCAATAACTTGCTGTTGTCCAACAATTACCTTACCTACCTCATCAATCACTGAGGATAACTTAGTTAAAGTTTCTGTAATTTCTTGTTCTTTCATTTTATTTCCAAGTGTCTGTCAGTGGTCATGTGGTCATGCTATACATCACAATATTAACGGCGAAACGTGTATTATCAACTTTCAGCCATCGCTTATTTCTAAAATCGTAATCCCACTCACAACCATAATCTTTATTACTGTATAACACAGCAATTCGTCCATTAATTTCAATTGCTTTTAGGTAGTTATGAACAAGATCGTCCCCCCAACCATTAAGTTCAATAGAGGTTCTTGGCGGTCCATCAAATTCAAAAAATGATGAATATATATCATGATCATTGGGTATTTTTTTCAAGGCTTGATCGCCAAACATTTCTGCCATTTGACGTTCAAAGGTGCGAGCAAACATACCATCAATATCATGGTTACAATCATCAACAAAAATAAAGCCACCATTGTTGATGTATTGTTTAAAGTTTTGTTTTTCTTGATGATTAAATTGTACTAGTCGATGTCCTGCCAAATAACAAAATGGTGAATTTAGCATTTGAGGATCCGACAATGGGATAATATGTTCTTTTAAGTCAACACGTAAACTTGTGTATTCAATAAGCGAATTAAGCACATTCGCTGGCATGCGCTCATCAACTTCCCAGTCTCCTGACTCATAACTTAAGCGAGTAAAATAAAAGTCATAATAATCATTAGCAAACACCTTAGTTACAAAGGCTGTACTGCTAGTTGAAGCAAGAGCGACAGATAACGCTTGTATAAAACGGCGTCTATTCATAACCAGTTAAATAACCTCACATCGGGATTAGCGACTACTTAAAAGACAACGTTAAAAGTTTAGTTGATGTAGAAAGTGATTAAATAAATTAGCAAGTTAACATTAGTTAACTTGCTAATAATTAATAATAATTTATCTCATTAAACAGCGTCAGATAAACTACTAAAGGTAAAATCACGAATTTTCATTGGCGGCACCATGTTGCCATTAATGCGCTCAGGTTTACCGAGTGCTTCAATGTTGTTTAACATGATGATTGGACTTTCATTGAAACGGAAATTTTTAATTGGGTATTTAATCTTTCCGTTTTCTATATAAAAAGTGCCGTCGCGTGTTAAACCCGTTTGTAACAAAGTTTGAGGATCTAATGCTCTGATATACCAAAGACGAGTCACTAATACACCACGACGTGTGTTTTTAATCATGTCTTCAAGTGACTCATCGCCACCTGCCATAATAAAACTACCACCGCGAGGAATATAGTCTGTACCTGTATGTTTGGCCCAGTATGGTGAATTAGGAATGTTTGTGACAACACCACCTTTTATCCAATCCGTTTTATTGCGAGGATAGCCATTACCAGAAAATGGTGCTGACGGCGCAATGGCATGATTAGGATCAGAGTAAATATGGACACGTTCATCAAACATTTTTTGACCATGTTTATTTTTAGGTCCTTTTTCACCCTCTTCTAGTTTATTGGATAAAAAGCTACGACCTTCATCTGCTTGGCGTTGATCCATTGCTCCCATTAAGCGACCTAACAAGCCAACACTGGCTGCTGGTTCTAAAATAACGGTATATTTACCGGGTTCCATTTCTTTAGCATCAACAGAGCCCATCGATTTTTTAATCGCAATTTGAGAAGCTTTTTTCGTATCAAGTAGCTTAACATCACTATAATCGCGTGTTGCCCAACCTGAACCTTTACCATCTTCGGTACGAATTGTTACCGAGAAGTCGACATTGGTCGAGGTATTAAAAGCAAACAAACCTTTGTTATTCATAATTGCAGTAAAGGTTTCTTGCTCTTCTAAAAAGCCTGCTGCAACAAGTTTGTTAGCTTTAGAAGGCTTAATACTGTCTTCAGCAGCTTGGGCACGATATTGCGGTGTTACCTTCGCCGTTGAGTCAAAGTGAGTTTTAGAGTTCGTGTATTTTTGTTTGCCGAAAATAGGCATATGCTCTGGATTTTCAGGTGCTAGTTTTGCTAATTCTTCAGAGCGTCGAACTACTTTTTCCAGTGAAGCATCATCAAATTCATTGATGGTTGCTACACCGGTGCGTTTTCCAAAAGTCGATTGTACGGCTAATACTAAATCACTTTGTTCGCCAGCAGTTGATACTGTATTTCGAGCGTAGCGAATGTTACCGCCTACTTGTCCGTCTAAGTTACATTCAACTTCGTCCGCTTTTGAAAAAGCGATAACCTTTTTAAGTAACTTTTTTGCATGTTCTTCAGTTAAAATAGTCATGATTGTAAATTTCCTTTGATGCTTTAATTTTTATTTTTTGATTAACGAGATTTACACATCACACTTTTCGTGCGGTGTTAATAACGTTGATATTATTAAAACGTGTGGTTGGACAACCATGTGAAACAGCACTCACTTGTGATGGTTGACCTTTACCATCAAAGAAAGAGCCCCCTAAACGATAATCTGACTTACCTGCCATTTGCGTACAGCTATTCCAGAACTCTTGTGTATTTGACTGATAAGCAACATCTTCAATTTGCTCAGTGATTTTGCCATCTTTAATTTCAAAAAATAACTGGCCACCGAATTGGAAGTTATAACGCTGTTGATCGATAGAAAATGAACCTCGACCCGCAATATAGATACCATTTTCAACATCTTTAATAACATCTTCAGCCGAAATATCTTTTTCATTAGGTTTTAACGATACATTAGACATACGCTGAAACTGAACATCACGCCAACTTTGCGAGTAAGAACAACCGTGTGACTCTTTTTGATCAATCATATGTACTTGATCACGTGTGGCTTGATAGTTAACTAACACACCATCTTTAATTAAGTCCCACTCTTTGGTTTTAACACCTTCATCATCGTAACCAACATTACCTAGTGAATAAGGCTGTGTTTTATCGGCGAATAAATTAACTTTATCAGAGCCGTATTGAAACTTACCACTTTTCCACTTATCTAACGTAGCGAAACTTGTACCAGCATAATTAGCTTCGTAGCCAAGTACGCGATCAAGCTCTAGCGGGTGACCAACTGATTCATGAATCGTTAACATTAAATGTGCAGGATCTAACACAAGATCATATTTACCAGGTTCAACGGATTTTGCTTTTAATTTAGCTTGCAACTGTTTACCTGCTGCTGCTGCATCTTCAACAATATCGTAAGAGTTTTTATAACCAACATTGGCACCTGAAATTCTAATTTTGTCTTCTTCTTTACCGTCTAAGTACTCGAAGCCCATACCGACTGGATTACCTAAACCGGTACGCTGTTTAAAACCTTCTTTCCCAACAGCTGTAGCAAAGAATGGTGCCCATAAACGATGGACATCTTGATCAATGTACGAGCCATCCGTTGAAGCAAAATATTTCTGTTCGTTCACTAAAAATAAAATAGAAGTAATGTAGTTAGCACCGTTAGACATTGCTGCATCATTGGCAGAGAGCAATAAATCAACTTTGTCTTTTATAGGCACTTCCATCGCATTTTTCTTGATAGGTGTTTGCCAACTCACATCACCAACCCCTTTAACAGGAGCTAATTGTACTGGTGCAGTTTGAAATTTAGAATTAGCAACGGCAACAGCCACCGCTTTTTCTGCTGTTTTAGCAACGCTATCGGGTGTCATGTTAGATGTAGATGCAAAGCCCCATGTGCCATTAGCAATAACTCGCACACCAATACCAGCAGACTCTGTATTGACAATATTATCAACGCGAGTTTCTTGTGTAGTAACAAATTGATTTAAATAACGACCTATACGAGCATCAGCGTAAGTTGCGCCTTTCGCTTTCGCTGCATTTAATGCGATATCAGCTAACTTTTTCTTGTAAGCGACATCCATAGGTTTATCGAGTAACTGATCTGCTGAAATGGCAATACCTGACATAGGAAGCATTAAGCCCCCCATACCCGCACCAGTAAATTTAATAAAATCACGTCTTTGCATCTGTAATCCCTATTTTTAGTTTTATTATTTTGTATATTTGATAAGTCAATTGGTTATAACTTATTCAAGTAGTGTATAACAATTTATTTAAATAAAATACGTAGCAATATGTTTCAAAATATTACGATAAAATTGCTTTACTTCACGTTAGACAAAGATTGATTTTTAAGCAAATTAAAAAGCTCATCACAATTATTCCCTCTTACTTTTTAATGATAATGAAGCAAAAAATTATTTTTTAGTAATAAGTTGTTAAGAATATTTAACTGCCGTTAACAACTTTATTACAGCTTGTAAATTAATTGAAAACGTGTAAATAAGTTAGGAAATTATAGGGACTTACGCTAGACTCATTAATAACTAACAACTTTAATGTTAACTCAAACTCTCTATTTAATAATGTGTGATATCTTTAATGAAAGGATTTATTGTAAAATCAGCACTACTATTTTTTCTCATGCTTGCCAAGCTTGAGGCGTTTCAGCAACCGTCCTCATTAGAAAATATTACCTTTTATACTGAAAACTATCCCCCAGCTAATTATTTAGTAAATAACAAGCTTGAAGGCATTTCAGTAGATACATTAAAAGCCATTTGGCAGCACTTAAATTTACCAGAGCAAGAAACATTATTAGTGCCTTGGGCGCGAGGTTATCGGTTTACACTAGATAAAAGCAATACGGCTTTATTTACCATGTCGCGAACCCCTGCCCGTGAAAACCTATTTAAATGGGTCGGCCCTGTGTTCCATTCAACACATGTCTTAATGGCAAAAAAATCAAAGAATTTTAACTTCACGAGTTTAGGCCAAGCTTTTTATCATAGTGTTGCAACCGTTGAAGGCGATATTTCAGAAATTTCACTTCATCAAGTGGGTTTTCCTTCATCGAATATGGCGAGAGTATCTCAATTAAAACAAGCCTTTTTAATGATGCAATCTGACCGTGTAGACATGATAGTTGTTTCTATTCATGGTTTTTCGTATTTAGCTCATCAACTTAACTTTGATGAAAATGATTATGAACAAGTTTGGTCTGTGAATAAAATAGGTAATTATATTGCTTTTAATCTCAATACCCCTGATGAAGTAATACAAAATTATCAAAAGGCTTTTGATAATATTTCAAAACAGCGTTTAACTATTAAAGAGGCTTATAAATTACCTAAAGCTGAATATTAATTACCATTAAAAACAGCAAGTGTTTAATACGCTATAAACAATCCGATATATTCATCTTTACTGCTAAATATTAATTCTATCCTATTTATACTTCTCCTCTACAATCATCATCCAAGAAAAATTAGTTTGTTTCATTTGCAACCAATTTCATTTAAAATATACAATGTTGTAACATTTTAATGAGCTGTTAATGTATTCAAATAATAATCACATAAATGATGATTCATTTATTAATAAAAAAAGTCCTTTCACACTTATTTTAGCTGCTATTTTATTAGTATTAACATTTTCAATTTTAGGGCTATTTCAAGCCGTTAATTATTTCTTTTATGAATCATTTCCAAGTATATTTTCAAAAAGCCCTACATCGTCTGTAGTAATAATTACAATCAATGATAAATCTTGGGTGAAAGAAAGCGATATTACAGCATTAATAAATGAAATAGATAAGTTTTCACCTAAAGATATTTTATTATTTAAAGAGTATCCTGAGCAATTTTCTAGCATAGAGAAGAAAAAAACCACGATTAAAATTGTACCTACAGCACATAAAAAAGTAATAAATAATCAATCAATTGAGTTGGGATTAGCCAAAGGTTTCAATAAACCGTTGCATATTGGTGCCGCCATCCCTCCGCCATTAAATGATGGTACAATTAGAATGGCCTCTCTTGAGTTTACAACACATGAAGGCGCTGTTGTTCATAGCTTTTTACATCACTTTGCAACTAACACATTAATTGAGAAAAATTTCCCTATAAATTTTGATAAAGTAACGCCTTATTTAATCGAATTAACCAGTGACCAAGTTCTTCAAGGTAAAACTGTAGCACAACTTTTTAATAATAAAATAGTGATGTTAGGCAACAGAAGTCTTGCTGAACCAGCAATTTTAAAAACACCATTTCGTGACACAGATTTAGGATTTAGTTTATTACAGTTCCATGCTATTTCTCTAGATGCTGTTTTAAATGATGCGAAATTAAACTCCCCTTCACTCATCAATCAATTGTTTTTTATTATTTTCAGCCTACTTTTGATTCTCTTGGTGATGCAAAAATTATCAAATTATTCCAATTTATTTTTATTAACTTGCATCATTATCATTGGAATATTAGCACTAACAGTCCTTAGCCATGCAATTGAAAATATACTTCCCATTGGTCAATTCATTCTAACGTCTTTGTTAAGTTATTGGATTTATTTTCATATTCTTCAAAATCGAATGACTGAACAAGCAAATAAACTATCAGCTACAATTAGCAATGAATTAAGCTCAACCACAAAAGAACAAACGTTTAATGAAGCAGAGAAACCATGGTTAGAAATCACCTCACTGGTACAACAGTATTTACTTTTAAATAAAACCATATTTTTAGAAAAGGTTCCGGAAGATCATCGGGTAAAAGAAATACAAGCATTAAATTGTTCTCTAAGTGATATTAAAGAGATGCGTAGGGATTTTAAACGTGAACCTTATAGTAACGCGATAAAAGAAAATGCTCCTATTGAGATTAATCGTCCATATTTTGAAAATAAAGTTGATGGTGAGCTAGAATTTATAGTGCCTTTACTCTTTGCTGATGAAGTTTTGGGCTTCTGGGCAATGACAATAGTGCCTGATAAAACATGGGACAAAAATCAATTTATTCAAAATGTTCACAGTTTTTCAGAGCAAATTTCTTACTTACTTTATCATCGACAAGCTTTTCAGGAGGAAGGTAAAAATCAATCTTTACTTCAAAAGTCCCTGACTTTATTAGCACCAAAGAAAAATAATATTAATTTAAAGTTTAATGTTCACAATGCGTTAAAGAAGCTCTCTTTATATCAAAATATTTTTAATACGATGCATTCTTCAGCCATTATTTATGACTTATTTGGAAGAGTTATTGAAGTAAATCATACAATGGAAACAATTGCTGAACGTTGTCATCTTAATGTTTTTAATTTAAATGCTCTGGACTTATTACATAAAATAACCCTAATAGAAAGAGATGAAATTAAAAAGAAATTAAAAAACCTTATTCTCAATCAACAGGTTATTAATTTCACTACTACCAGTCAATTAGATAATCACACCTACATGGTGTCGGTTACTCCAGTTTTAGAAGATAAAAATAAGTCTGATGTGCTGCTTGAAACACAGCCTCCTTTTAATGTTATTGGTTTATTAGTAGAGTTTGTTGATGTTGCTTCAATGCAACAACTTATTACCGTTGAAAGAAAAGTGAACGCGCTTTATCTTAATAAGGTTTACAACGCATTATCGGTAGTTCAATTATGCAATTTAGAGCTTGAAAGATTAAATAAGGATGCTGTACTAAGCCCTATTTTGTTAAATTTACAACGACAACTTGATAGCGTAGTTCAAAGTACTCAAGACACTAACCAAGTGCTTAATAAATTACTTGATCCAAATGAAAGTAATCAGGTACCCGTAGATCTTATTAATATTTATACCGTGTTAAAGAAACAATTAAACACTAATTTAACAACCAAAAATATTCAGCTTACTTTTAATGCGCCTAAAATATCAACATTGGTTTACGCTAATCAATATGAATTAATTACCATGTTAAAATTAATGTTAACGGTATTAATTGATGATGCCCAACTCAACAGTAAAATACGGGTTATTGAGAAACAAAAAATAGTTTCAGGTGAAAAAGTTTATTATCTTTCAATGAGTAATGCTGGCTTTGGGATACCTAAAGAAACTTTAATGAATATCACACAACCTCAAAGTAGTGTTGATATTAATGGGGATGTGGTGAAGCTTAAACAGGTCATTGAAAATTCGCACAATTGGCATGCCAAACCCAGAGTGTTTTCTAAATTAGGTAAAGGGATAAGATTTAGTTTAATCTTATCCCGAGTATAGGTTCAATTATTATGAATAAACAATCAATATTACTCGTTGAAAGCCTTTCTGATTTAGCTAATTTACTTGCAAGCTATCTTACTCAACACGACTTCGAGGTCAGCATTGCAACTAACGGTGTTCACGCAAAGAAAAAACTCCTCTCCACGTCCTTTGACTTTTTAATCACTGATGTAATGATGTCAGAAGTTGATGGTTTACAATTATTATCATGGTTAAATCTACAAAAGCTACCCGTTAGAGTTGTCGTTACATCAGGTATTAATTTTGACTTACTCCCATTGCCTAATGTAAAAAATATAATATTGACCCTCGAAAAACCTTATAGTCAAGCGTGTTTATTAGCTTTGGTTAATACATTAAAGCAACACTCTTAAAAGAATTAATTTTATAATGATATTTGATATTTTTCCCGCTGGAGGATTAGCCAGCTCCGTAATTACTACTGTATGGATTGGTGTACTTATTGTTGTTTTATTAAACCTTAGGTTTGGTACTACACTTTCAGGACTCGTGATACCTGGGTATTTAGTACCCATTTTCTTTATCAAACCCATTAGTGCTGGGGTAGTTATTTTTGAAGGGATAATCACCTACTTCATTACCTTATTACTCGCTCAATTTGCTATGAAACGCTTTGGATATAGCGAACTTTTTGGACGAGATAGGTTCTTTGCCTTAATTATTGTCTCTGTTTTGGTTCGTATAGTTTTCGATTACTGGGCTCTGCCCTTTTTTGGTGAATGGATGTCAGATCAAGGCTGGCAGTTTGATTATAAAAACCATTTGCAAAGTTTTGGTTTAATCATTGTTTCTTTAATAGCTAACCAACTCTGGAATAGTGGCATAAAAACAGGCTCTACTGTTTTAGCACTTTATCTATCTTTAACTTTTTTAGTCATTAAATTTATATTAATCCCTTATACGAACTTTAATATTTCTGAAGTTGGTTATATGTATGAAAACCTTGCTCAGTCTCTTTTAGCAAGCCCAAAAGCTTACATTATTTTAATAACAACCGCTTTTATAGCTTCACGCATGAATTTGTTCTATGGCTGGGAGTTTAGCGGCATCCTTATTCCTGCTTTACTCGCCCTGCAATGGTATCAACCTGAAAAGTTACTTTTCACCTTTGTTGAAACCTTAATTATATTATTAATGGGGCATGCAGCGACCAAACTCCCTTTACTTCGCAATACAAGTTTTGAAGGAGGAAGGTTATTCTTATTATTTTTCAATATTTCCTTTGTCTATAAAATAGTTCTTGGTTTTACATTGATAGAATTTTTCCCAACCGTAAAAGTAACCGACTTTTACGGTTTTGGTTATTTAATAAGTACACTGCTTGCTATAAAAATGTTCCAGAAAGATATTGCGATACAAATGACCAGAGCAACAATACAAACATCCTTTGTTGCTGTTGTTTTAGCAAGTATTATTGGCTTTGCTCTTTCTTTAACTAATACATTCGATAATAAACCGTTTGTACCTAAAAATGAATATAACGTAGCTATAACAACAGAATCACTACAAAAATTCTATACTGACTTTAGGCCAGAACTGTTTAAATCTTCCTTAAGTAATTATCAACCACCAGCAATCAATGAACAGGAAATATTCATTGAAGCTCTGACTTTACTAAAGCAGTATCAACAACAAAAAACTTCATTTCAATTAGCTCAAGCCACAGAATTACTTCAACGTATTGACTACAGAGTCACCCTACTTGAAGAAAAATACTTGTTAATTTCAGAAGTGAACCCTCAACGAGGTTGGGGTTTGTATGTGATGAATTTACAACCAACTAATGAATTAGTTATTGAAGTTCCTAATGGATTAACTGAGAAGCACGCTGATAGTGCCTCATTGAAAATTTTTGAGCACTTTCAAACAAATGCGATTGCTATTTCAACGTCTAAACTTACTCGAGATAAAAGTGGAACTTCTGATGTCACCCTTTACCCCGCAAGCTTATTCCAGAGTTTTCATAATACTGTCGCGAATAATAACGTATTGCAAGTTAGAGGTTTTTCTGCAGAACTAAGTCGGCAAACCATGGGTGTTCGACAAATAAATAGCAATCAAGTGGAAGCACGTAACATTATATGGACAAAAAACCAATTACCTAAAGATTTACAGTTACAAGAAATTGAACGTTGGTTAAAGGACATTGAAGTTAATTTTTCACCTCCACCATTTGAAAATATCCAACGAAAAAACTCACTGTTTGGTTTCGCTGAAATATTATTAACAGATAAAGCCATAAAACGAATTTTAACGGATGTTATTCCAAGTAATTCAATAACAGAACTTGCTTATTCTCAACAAATAGAAGGTTACTTACAGTCTTGGCTATTAAACAATAAGGCAATGATTGCCAGAAAAGGCAGCGAATCATATCAAGATCCAAAGTTAAGTGAATTACTTTTTTGGGATGAAGAAATTATCACTCCATTACTTAACTTAACTCGAGACTTTAAACGTGATAATTGGTCAACAGCGAATTTAGAAGAGTTAAAACGTTTAGGTAATATAGTTTCTGCTTATGATTATCAATTAACTCGGTATATTGAAAAAGGACAGTCTTCAGAGTTCCTAATTCTTGCAGAAATACCGAGTCAAACAATGAAACATTGGGGCACTTTTGTCATAAGGTTAACGCCTTCAAAAAATTACTTTTTGGAAGTACCTCACCCTCTTTTTGAGGTAAGCTCCTTTGAATTTGCTGTTGCTTGGTTTACTCAACTTAAAGCACAATATTTATTGTTATCAGGTAGTCATATTTACGCGAATAAATCTGAGCATTCTAACATGTCTCGACTTGGTAATAATCAAACTATATTTCAATTATTTCATCAAGTTGTACAACGTCACGATCAAAATAAAGAGTTATTACCTGTACAGGTCCGAAGCTTTAAAACGACTCCAGGCACCTCACACATTAAAGAAGACATTCAATTAAGTTTTTGGCAATCTATCGGTGTACCAACCGAGCCTGCAACTGCTAATGATCTATTCAACGAATTATCCTTAGCAGGCCTTTCTATAAGTTTATTTGATGGAGATATAAAAACATCACAATATGATGCTGGTTTTAGTCAACAGTCTTTTTATAGTCAAATAAGTAATAGTCAGGCTTTTGCAAGTATCTGGTTGAGCCCTCAAATTAAATATCGTTACAAACATAAAGGTGCGAATAGCACACTATCAAATCATGCTAAGGCCTTAGGTATCGACGCAAGCACTGTAGATATAAAAGACTGGTTAGCAAATCAAGTATTTTCCAGTATCGTTTTAACACAACAAAATATTGATATATTAGAGTCTTATCAAAAACAACAAAACATTCTCAAGTTGCGTCAGTTAGTTCACGATGTCTCTTTAAACCGAATTAAAGTTCTATTTGATTCTGATTCTGGTCAAGAGTTTTTATTGCTATTAGATAAAAATAATAAATGGCAAGCCCTTTTCAACCCAAATGCAATTAACGCAAATAATATTCCGTTTACGAATAGAGAAAATATTGCAAGCTTTATCAATCAACGTAATAGTTTACTAATGGCAGGAAAATAATGAGAGTTATCGGTAATATATTTTTCTATTTAGTCATTCTTTTTGTGGTTGGTTATCTAGTAAAAGATAATTTTGTACAATTACTAACGGACGCGAAAACGCCTTACGTTATACCTAATGAAATTGATACGGATATATCTAAAACCTATTTAATAGAAGAAAACAACTCACTATATTTCAAGCTTTCTCAAGCCCCAAATAAAATATGGTTATCTAGCACTGCTCGTTTGATAGATGAAAACATGCTTGAAGAAGTTCAAGCCTACCAATTACAAATTGATTTTTTAGACAATAACAATAAGGTTGTTTATTCTCATGTGCATAGTACACAAGCAAAAGTAGTAGACAAGGTATTAATTAACGAACAACCTATTCCTCAACGCTTCTTTGAGACTATTAACTTTAAAGCGGCTAAAACTCGTAGTATTTATTTAAACAAAAATAAATTTTTAGACGCTAAAACAGTCAAAGTCTCGCTTAAAAAAATCAATAAAAATATAAAAGATGTAGCAATCAGCTTCTATCAGCAACAATTAAGAGATAGTAAATTAAGTCCAACTATCTTGTGGCAGCGCATGTCAGTAGCCGAACAAAAAAGAACAGCAAAAAGGCATGCTTTACCTGCTGATTTTATTGATGATCGTGAAGAGTTCGCCTATGCACAATATCGTTGGGACCCAATAGCGCCCAATGGTATTCCAGGCGTAACCCTTAAACAGTTAAACCTATTTAAACTAACGAAACCGGAAGGTTTTTGGCCAACGCTTTTATGGCGTAATCAAATAGAAAATCTTGCTGACAACTATAAAGCAACTACTTTTGCTGTGCATCAAGGTGACGACATAACCTTTAATATTACTCACGCCTATAAAGACAATAAAAGTTTTCAAGTCACTGTTAAATGGTATCCACCTTTTGCGGGATTACCACAAGTAAAAAAATATTATTTTTCAAGCACGACAAGTAAAATCAAACAATTTTATAAACGAGGTTTGGTTGAAATAACAAGTAGCATACCTGTCGATATTTCAGCAATAAACTACAAGGAAAGCGCATTTCCTAATGAAAAGCACTTTCTTTCGACTTATTTAATTAATGAAACGCAAACAATAGATTTCGACATAGATAATTTCAACAAAGAACTTATCCCTGTTCGAGTGAACGTAAGACAATATAACGCTTTACATCAACCAAGTGATGAAAAGCCTTTTCCTGTATACTATCAATGGCTAGATAAACAAGGAGAGGTTATTGAAACCGGTACGATAGTAACCAATCCCGCATCAGATACTTATCAACAGATAATGTCCGATGAGATTTACGATCAAGTATCAACTCCTAGCTCAAAATACTTTGTATTACCCCCTAACGTGTACAAAATTAGGCTAACATCCCCTAAAAACGTATTAGTTTCATTATCGATTAGTTTTGACAAAATAAATAACTCTAAATCATTACCAGAACAAACGAGAGATTGGTTTGACTCCCCTATTAATGTTAAATACTGGCATGAACTAAAACCACACAATTGGCTTGAATTAGAGCAATTAGGTTACAGATTCCCTATACGTTTTTATCATAAACCCATTTTTATCGCGCCTGAAATATTAGCAGGTGATTTTCAAAGCAACAGTGTGCCAACAATAAACAATAGCTTTACTTGGCGTGACTTAATGACTCCTTACATTAGTCTCAATAACGTGACAGGCTCTGATCCGAAGTACACTTTTAGCCGAGTAGAAGCAAATACACAGGTGGCTCATTTAGCTGAGCATAATAAAGAAAACAACCCGCCAAGTTTATTCTTTATTCGTCAATCAGTTACCCCTAAAAAAGTAGACTTAACCATTAATAATACAGCCATAAAACCTAACATAGTTACAGGAATGTGGGGACGAATTAACTTATTCCAAAAAGCGGATACTTACCAAATTAACTTTAATGACACTGACATTCATTGGTATCTCAATCAGCAAGCCATCAAAAAAGACAGTTATATTTCTCGTAGAGGCATATTGATAAAAGAACAATCACCTGTAACTTTTAAAGTAAATAAAACAACAGAAACTACCTCTCTCCTATTACGTTACTTTAGCGTTAATAAGCACTTTGCTGAGTTATCCATTAAAATAAAAGTCCCTAGAATTCCAGGTGTTTTTAGTGAACACACACGATTAATACAACGCTATAAATTAACATCTACGGATAAAGCTTTAGGGTATGCAATGCAAAGTAAACATCGTATTGGCCAAGAACATAAGATCCCCCTCAATTTGTTATCTGACTTACCTAGTGGCGAGTATGAGTTAGAGGTAGAATTAATGACTAAATCTGAAGGTTTTATTGCACTTAATAAACTTACCACTGAACCACAGACCTCTTTAACAAGCTATAAAGAGGTGGAAACTACTCATGATTAACTTTATATATAAAACGTTATTATTGGCATTGCTCATTAACACCTTGTCGGCCTATGCAGCCCCTGCTGTAACTAATTTAGATAATAACCAATTTAAAGAGTTACAAGCTTTATTTAAACAACTCATCTCCAGTGAAAATTCTCCTACTAAAGAACAATGGGCTTTAGCAGGGATCACTATGACTGAAAATAAAAAGTTCATTACTTTAGTCGCTGATAATAAAAAGTTATTTTCCATAGGGAAAACGGTTATCAAAAAGCAAGACTACTCAACAACGGCCCCATTGATGATTCAAGCCCCTCATCAATTTTACGATAAAAATACAGGAAAAATAGCTAATGCACTTTTTGAGAATTCTAAGTATCAAGTAAAAATACTTAATAGTGCTCAAAGAAACTCCAGTAAATATGCCGACTTAGTTCAACAACGATTAACAATTTTTTCTGCATTCGCTGAGGTGTTTGCCCAACAAAATAGCCAATCAAAAGTTATTCAACTGCATGGATATAGCACTAAAAAGCGCTCAACAAATGCTGGTAGATATGCAGATATGATAATCAGTAATGGTACCTATTACTCTGATAACTATTTACGAGAGCTACAAAATTGTCATCGTAACGAGCTTGGGCTAGTAACCCGCATATACGGTTATGATGTATTTGAGCTTGGCGCCACTACAAATAAAATAGGTCATAGACTAAATAGAAGTAACGAAGGCCAGTTTATCCACATTGAACTATCCCAACATACTCGATTAAATTTTAATAATGAGACTTGGTTAAGAGGTTTCAATACATGCTTATAAGAACGTTAAGCTTTTACTTTTTTATTTGCTTCTCTGCATTCTGTATGGGAAGCGAAACAACTAATCTTGATGAAACTATCATTGATTGGTCACCAATTATTGAGACAAATTTAACGTTATCAAAGAGTGATAAACCATTAAAAAATGGTAAAATAAAGATAAAACCGACTGAAAAAGAAATAATATTTTTACCAAAAAACAACTACTTACAAATAATAAACTCAATAAGCGACCTTGATTCACCTATTAAATATCAAGCCTCTGTAAGTAAAGGTGTTGCATATGAGATATTTCCTAATAGAGTATCAGAAAATGCCGTATTGATTCTGCCTGAATCAAAAAACCGTTTAATTACCCTATTTAATCTTTCAACAAAAGACACTCAGTTAACGCTATTAAATGGCGTAAAAATTAATCAAGCTAAAAACTTTTATAATCATGTTATATATTCTGAAAACTTATCGGGCCCTAAATTAATACAACAACCATTAAACCAACCGCTAAACTTTAGCCAAATTAACACTAACCAAACAGCTGAGTACATTGTCGAAGGCCCTGCTACAATTAAAATTACGAGTTTAGTTGAAAGTAGCTCTACAAAGACTAAAAAAATTGATTGGCAAATTAACGCAACACTTAATGAACAACCATTCAGAAGTTGGCAACATAAAGCCTCAGTGAATAAATTATCCTTTTATGTTGTTGAAAATACTCCTATTTGGACAACAGCTCAGAAAAGTTATTATTTAAAGATTCCAAAAGGTAAACAACAACTTATTCTTACTACGTCTTCAGATAGCTGGATTAAGGTTGATAAAGTTGCAAGTGATTTACTATTGACCAGTAATAATAGTTATTTAATCAATAATGAACAAACAGCCATTGAGCAACTTTTATCACAACAATCTAAAGAACAATTTGCTATTAAGCTATTAAGTAAACCACATTGGCTTGAAGATGCTAAGTCGACTCTCGACACACTAACTGCAGGTTTGTCTCAAAATGAAGCTACATGGGCAATTAAAGAATATTCAGATCTGTTTTATCAAGCAATACCCCCAAATAAAAAACAACAAATACAAACAATTAACCAAGATAGTTCAGCTCAATTTTGGCTAGCTAATCAAACACAAAATGCTCCTTCGCCTGATCTTCAGTATATTTCACTTAAAGAGATACGAGATAACCAATCATCAAAGCTTTCACAGCCTTTTTACAAGCTTACTAATAAACAAACTATTACCTTTGATTTACCTGACAACCGAGCATTAGCTGATATTAAAATAAAATTTTATAATCCAAATAAATTAACAGAGTCGATAAGAGTGAATAGCAACCGTCATAATTTTATGGCCTATTTACAACCTAACGACAATAATCAATGGTCTGCTACGAGCAACGCAAAGGAAATAGTAAAACAACTACGCAGTAAAAAACAGATAGAAGTGGTTGAATTAAATAATAATTTAACCAACCAAAAAGTACACAGTGAAATTTACTTTAAAGCCCATACCGACAATAACTCTATCACGATAAGTTCACCTAATAGTGAATCGGTATACGTTTCACTTAGCTACCTTACCCCCCAAAAAACAACCAATAATCAACAACAATGGTTGGCTTTGTTTATGAACGCTAATCAACAGAAAGAACAATTAACACAGAATAAAACGATCAATTTAGATGCCTTTTATTTACAAAAATTGATCACAAAAAGAAGTGAACAATTCATCCACGGCTTACAGTGCGAAGTAACAAAAAACAATACGACGGCAATTGTAAAAAATAAGGATTGGTTAGCGGAAGCAGAACAACTTTTCGACCAAGGTTTTCCAAGAAAACTCGCTTACTTACTTTTTCAAGAAACTAAAGAAAGTAATGAATTAACTTTATGGCAATGGCGCTTAACTTTACTAAAAAAATACGGTTTATGGTTAACCTATTCGCAAACATTGAAAGGTCTTGCGTGTAATAATAGCAATGTGGAATTACAACTATTCGCACAAAAAGCATATGCTAATTATATGCTTCAAAGTAATAACTTAATGGGTTATGAACAATTACTTGCTTATAATTTATCAACGCTTAAATTCAAAATGAATAACTTGGATGACATTACTTATGAATTTTCACTACTGCTATTTAACCAGGGAAAATATCGCATTGCTTTAGCTAATTTAGCCACATTACCGTTAACAGATAAAACAGCACAACTCTCTTTATGGCTTGCTCAAAAGTTAAATTACTGGCAATTATTTGAATACTTATTAGCCTTCGTAAATGTTGAACATCAAAATTTCTATTTAGGTTTACAAGCATTTGAACAAACAAATTACACTAAAGCTTTAAGCTTATGGCAATTAAATGAAACTAACGATGCACGTAGTAATAGCCATGTAAACTTTCCTTTTAACGTGTCAGACTTTTCAAATATTTTAGTACCTGAAACTCGCGATCTTACAGCTTTACAAACACTATCGTCTCAAGGCATGTTTTCAGCTTACACTACTGAAGCATTTTCAAGTTTCAATTTAATGCAAGCGAGCAAAGCTCAAGCGATAAAAATGACAGTAAATGGCCCATTAACTCTTCAGTTAACCGCCAGACAATTAAAAACTTCTGAGCAAAAAATTGAAGATGATTGGTTGTTAATTACGATCAATGACGATGTACATTACCTTCCAATTAATAAAAGTAGTTTCACCAGCCCCCTTAAACTTAAAGGGAGTCATTTACGTTTAGGAAAAAGCTACAATAATGAATTTTCGCTACCTGCAGGTGAACATCAAATAACAATAGCGCCACAAAATAATGACATGTTATTTTCTGTTAATAGCTTAACCAACAGCTTACCTAATAGAAAAAATATGAATAAAAAGAGTATTTGTATTAAGTCAGAACATTGGAGCCTCGTGAGTTCGAATGCTCAACTTGTGGATACTTGTTTATTACAATCTATAGTTAGCTCACCTACTAATACTCTGCAATCCCCCCTACCGGTAGATTTAGTTAATAAGTTGAGTCAAAAAATATTCTCATGGGAAAAATCAGGAAAAATTGAAAACGCTGAATTAGTCGATATTCAAAAAGAATTACTGACCAATGTAGACAACCCTTTATACAGCGCTTTAAAAAACAGAATGAACCAGTACGCTAATTGGAACTTATTGCAACCTACATTATCTGCGGGCAATAAAACACTATCCAATACACCGTTAACTTTTCAATCACCAACCGCTATGGTTAATGCCATTAGTAAAAATTATAATGAAAAGCTCGATAACGGTAAGTTATTTAAGTCTTATGAAACATTAAATTTTGACGTAAATTTAGTTAACCACGAACAAGTAAAATTGCTAGTGAGAAGTTATGAAAGTTCATATATCACTTTACCCACAACTTTTATCGATATAAGTGTTAACGATAAAAACATCTCTGAAATTCCACTTGAAAAAAGCGGTTTAACAGAAATACCATTGCAATTAAAATTTGGGGAAAATCATATTGCATTGAATTTACGTCAAGCCTATCAGCAGCATTTTTTTACAGCTGAAATACTTGTTAAAGGTAAAAATGAAGTATGGCGTAGCCTTAATAACAACATAAAAAGAAAAGTTTACTTAACATCTAAAGATAATGAACTAAGCTTTTATTTACCCAAACCCACATTACTTCGAATAGATAAATTTAATCAACAGAATGAAATTTCAAGCCAATACCATTATCAGAAAAAACCTGGAAACTTCACTATTGAACCAAGTCTGGACAGCGTTGAATTTGGATACCGTGTTTACCAATTGCATAAACCACAAGAGACAAAAATAGTAGGTAACGTTTATCAAACTCCTGCTATTGTAGAACCGCTGCAATCAAGCAACCTTTATATGATTGATAAAGAAGAAAATATAAAACCAAACCTACTTGCCTATAAAAACATTTCTGAACATGATACTTGGGGCGGTTATTATCAATGGCGTAAAAGGCTTAATTTTGATGAAGGCTTATCTGCTCAATATGAACGTTATAATGAGGTAGCCTTTCAACAACGTCATTTCAATAAAGAAGAACAACGCTTTTGGCGTTTCGATGCACTTGCTCGACTTCATGATAATAATTATAAAGTTTTGGGGTTAAAAAATTATATCGATTGGAAATTAACAGACAGTAACCAGCTTATTCACACTAAAGTGGCAGCATATTACCAACTTGAAGAGCAGCAACAAGAAAGTAATTGGTCGGCTATGTTTAACCTAGGATGGCAACTCAATAACAGTTGGTTGGATAAGTATGATAATCAATTAGATATTTCTGTTTTTGGTCAGCGAGTGGCTGACTTACCAATTAACCAACAATATTGGGATAATGATGTTTATAGTAGTTATAAAGCTTCCCATGAAAATGGGGCTAAAATCTCTAACCGCTTTCGTTATAAGCCTTATCAAGATGCTGAATTAGCTGTTTTAGTAGACACTACCACTAATTCAATATTTGAAAAAATATCACTAGACTCGGCCTCACTCCTACTCAGCGGACGATTTTATTGGCGTGGATTAACGGTAAGTTCTGCTTACCAAATAAAGCACTTTTTTGCCGATGAAGCGAGATTGAAAAAATACAATAGTGAAAGATGGTCGTTAGGGGTGCAACAAAGGTTCTGGCAACAACGTGGGCAACTTTGGCGTTTATACAGCAATGTAAGTTACGATATTACTCGTCAAGAAACAGCTTTCAATCTGGGCATATCATGGAACTCAACTCAGGATAGAGACATAACGGATTTTAGACTACAAGAAATTCCTTTTAGGGATTTATATCAACAGCAGGCTCAAAATAGTATTGCGGTAAATAAGGTCGGCACTAAGTAATGGCAAATATTAAATTATTCAAACTCATTTTATCTGAAGACTTATCTTTTCCATGGGATAAGCTCTACAAGTCTGCAATTGCCGATTTAACTAACGATTATAATGAATGGAAAGGTCATAACTTAGTTTATGATAACGACCAAGACATAAATGAACGTACAGCTAATGTTGTCTTTATGTTGCAAAAAATTAATGATGTTTTAATAAAGGTGCCCAAATTAGAAAGTTTTTATATTGAATTTCATCGCAGATATTCAAATGCATCTGATATCAATGAACAACATACACATATTCTCCAATTTGCTAAAAGCTTAGGAGCAAACTCTAGTCAATTAAAGCAAGATAAAAAGGCGTTAGACCGTTGGTTTAATATTGACGCTATTACTGAGCGTTATCAGGATATACAAGCTGAAAATGAAGCTCAACTTATATTCTATGCTTCTCGCTTAAGCAGTGTTGTTAATGCTTTATGGTGTAATGAAGATCAAGCTAACAAACGCATTATTTTTCAACGATACAAATTTGATAGCGTTTTATTACCTTTATTAGGCCATAAAACAAGTGAACGTTTAAAAGTTGCTGCGTTCAAAACATTAGGCCAATTACTACTCCCTATTGCAACATCAGACATGTCTGCAATACCGACTGATTTAGTGCGCTATATTTATCGATTTGCTATTGATAAATCACAACCTATAGGCTGTCAGATCGAAGCCTTACAATTAGTTAGTAAGGTAGGCGAGCATTATTTAGGAGATATATTTGAGCATAGCTTAAATAATTCGATGCAAAATACTGATGATGATTTATTTTTTCGTCATCACTTAGTATTGTCTTTAGGCACTAACGAAAATCAAGAATTATATGCTTATGTGCCTGTGTTACTAAAGGATCCTAAACCATATGTGCGTAAAGCTTTTTCTAAAATACTCATTCATTTACCGATAGAAATTACATTAGACATACTCCCACAATTATTATCAGACGACTGTGAAGCGGTTGTAGCGGCAACTATTCAAAAAATGCCATCTTTAATTGCTCACCATCAAAATGCCTCTCCCTATATAGAGCATTTAATTAATGTAATTGAAAAAACTAACAATGAATTTATTTCCCGAACTGCCCTGCACGTTTTAGTAGAAAGTTTTCATCAGGCTATAAAACACCTAAATCCAGAACAAACCAACAAGTTACTACAACAAATTGAATTAACTTTAACAAAAGAGAATACCACAGCTTCAACTGTCAAAGTAAGACGTTGGTCTGCTCAAACAAGAGAACAACTTTGGGCGAGTATGTATCATGCTTCAGAACAACTGAGCAATTTATTCAAGCTTAACCCAGAGAAACAACAAAGGCTTACGCCTCAACAGTCTGATGAATTAAAGAACCCTTTGGCCAAAAGATGGCTAGCGGCTAATACCAACAATCAATTTGGTTTTGATATTGCTAGTAAAAAAATCATTAGGGACAGTAAATTTGGATTTAGGCTTTGGCGATTTCTTTTTGAATGGCGTACTCCATCAACAGATAAACGACAAAACTATAATCATACTAAAGGACGCATTTATTTTGGGCTAGAACAAGTGCCAGCCCAAAACCTAGCAGAAATAAGCAAAACCAAAGTACCTGGAGAACCTCTACACATAGAAGAGGAAGGCGGATGGCGTCCTTATTTACCTTTAGTAGATCAACTTATTTCTAGTCTAGATCAAGGCTGGCCTACGAAAGCGTTAGCAATATATAGTAGTGAAGGTGTTACCTATGCTACACCTCCTTCAAGTTTCATTCACCGTTTATACGCTAAAACACAATTAACGTTACGATTTGATTACTATGCTAATTTACGTAATTGGCATAGTAAAGATGAGTATGACCCAAGTGAATACCTTAACGCATTAAAGAAACTTGGCTTCACTTTTTCCATAGAAGCCTATAGAAATAGCGAAGGTAAAACTTACCCATTAGATAAGAAAGTTGCACACTTTTTCCCTATGTCAGTGCTACCTCCTTTCATTTTTAGTTGGTGGCAACAATACCAATCTTATTTTTTTTCTGTATATCAAAATACGCTATCACAACTTGGCATATTTTTAATGGCAATTCTCAGCTGCTTTTTTGCCTTACACATCAAAGCAAATATTCAACTTAAACAAGCAAGGAAAAGCATCCCTCTTGTTATAGGAGGCTGGGGAACTCGGGGAAAATCTGGCACTGAAAGGTTAAAAGCTGCTCTTTTTAATGGCTTAGGCTTTAGCGTGCTATCAAAAACCACTGGCTGTGAAGCAATGTTTTTATACGGAACAAAAGGCAAACCTTTATCTGAAATGTTTTTATTTAGACCTTACGATAAAGCAACGATTTGGGAGCAAGTCAACGTAACTCAAATTGCTAAATCACTTAAAGCTGATGTTTTCCTTTGGGAGTGCATGGGCTTAACACCTAGATATATAGAAATACTCCAACAACAATGGATGAAAGATGATATTTCGACTATTACCAATTGTTACCCTGATCATGAAGACTTACAAGGACCAGCTGGCATTGACATCCCTAAAGTGATGATGAAATTCGTTCCTAAGAAAAGCTTATTATTAACCTCTGAAGAAAATATGCTGCCTTACTTAACACTTGCAGCAAAAGAGCAACAAACTGAAATAGTCAATGTTAATTGGTTAGACGCAGGCTTAATCACACCTGATATTATGGCTAGGTTTCCTTATCAAGAGCACTCAAATAATGTTGCATTGGTTTTAAGTTTAGCAAAACAGATGAACATTGATGAAACCTACGCTTTAAAAGAAATGGCTGACAGAGTTGTGCCTGATCTTGGCGTTTTAAAAAGCTTCCCTCAAGCAAATATTCAAGGAAGAAAATTACAATTTATTAATGGGATGTCTGCAAATGAACATTTTGGTGCGTTAGGGAATTGGCGTCGTGTTGGATTAGACAAACAATCACTCGCAACAGATTCAGACAAGTGGATTATTACTGTTATTAACAACCGAGAAGATCGCGTTGCGCGATCTAAAGTATTTGCCGATTTAATTGTACGAGACATAAGTGCAGATCGTCATTTACTGATTGGAAGTAACCTTTCTGGCCTTATGGGGTTTATTAAACAAAGTTGGACAACCTATATCGACTCTCAACAACTATCAAATAATGAGAGTGTTATAGCAATAAAAGAAAAATTTATACATATTACCCAACAACTTCGCATTCCTTTTACAGATAACCTTGTAGAATTAAGACATTATAATATGTGCCAAGGATTAAGTATCAACCAACCAAGTAATAATTATTTACAACCAGAGTCATATCATATAAATGATAATTTAGAACAGATTAATGCTCTTATTGAACAACATAGAATTGACCTGAAAAATCAGATTGAATACTCAACGATTATTGCAGAATTATCAAAACTACTAGATTCAAATGAAAAAGAAAAACAAGAAACTATTCATCGTATTAAAGAGCAACTATGGCAATGGTTTAGTAATAAACTCATTCAAGTTAAAGATTATCATGCGACTGGAAATCAAATAATTCAACAGCTAACATGGTCTTGTCCTCCAGGATTAAATAGTCAAGTAATGGGCTTACAAAACATAAAAGGCACAGGTTTAGATTTTGTTTATCGTTGGCAAACATGGGAAAGAAACTATGAGTTATGTAAGCAATTAAAAGATAGCTCTGAAGAGATTGCCCGTGAAGCTTTGCGTGAATTAACAAAAGTACAGGATTTCGGACTTCTTGATCTAGAAACTGTAGAGCAACATTTAGAATGGGCGATAAAACACAAGCTATTTCAAACTGAATTGTGCCAAGCACAAATCGAAGTCACCCAATCAAAACTAAATGAGCAAATATTAGATCAATCATTAGCAAAAGTAGCGCCAACTCGATCGCTCTTAACTATATTCATTAATGCAACCGAAGCTTTTTTAGATGCCGGTGATGCGGTTAAACGCCGAAGACAAGCTAATGTTATAATTAAGGATTTAGTCAATAAACAAATCAGCCAAGATAGTGCTGCACATGAATTATTTAAGTTAACACAGAAACAAAAAGGAGGTTGGCTCAGCAAACGTTTACAAACTTAATAATATATTGGTATGTGTGTATAAGTTCGCGTATAATATGAACAATGAAGAGGTGATATTATTTAATGGTACCTTTTATTTTGCTGTAATTGAGGAAACCAAATGTTTAAAAAAATGATCCCTGCTGTTCTTTTATCACTAGCTACATTTATACCTAATGTGCAAGCTAGTCTTATCAATGTTGATATGGAACTACAACTTTTAGTTGATGTTTCTGGCAGTATAGATACCCAAGAATACGCACAACAAACTCAAGGGTATGCAGATGCATTCCGTTCAGAATCTGTTATTAATGCAATGCTATCAGGTACTAATAGTAGTGTTGCTGTACAATATATAGAATGGTCTGGATTCTCAGAGCAACAAGTTCAAATTGACTGGTTTTTTATTGATAGCTTTCAATCAGCCAACAACTTTGCTGACCTTATTTTAGAGTTAAACACTGACATAACTCGACGTGCTTTTGGGTTAGCTGATGAAGACGGTATTAGAAGAGGAGCTACTTCTATTGGTCGTGCTATTCGTTTTGGTGTATCAGAATTTGATAATGAATATTTTTCTAATTCACAAGTTATGGATGTCTCAGGCGATGGCATAAGTAATAGTGGTAGTGGTGAGAACAGTACCGCTGATAGTCAAAGAGATTATGCACTTGCTAATGGTATTGATCAAATTAATGGTATTGCTATTGGTAACAGTGATTTGCAAACACACTATAAAAATAATGTCATTGGCGGTGATGATGCATTTTTAATTTCTATCGATAATATGAGCCAATTTGGTCAAGGTATCGAAACGAAATTAACAAAAGAAATTTCTTATGCAACGGCATCAATTAAAATACCAGAATCTCCTACATCTGTATTATTTGCTTTAGGTCTTATTGCTGTTATGACTAGACAAAGCAAGAGTAAAGTAAAATAGTTAAACCGTTTAGTAACGGGTTCCTTTTTTTATTTTACCAATAACTAAAAATATTAAGCACTAAACATTATTATATGTTTAGTGCTTTTTTCTTTTCGTACTATCGTGAGTACAAACTATGCTTTCAAAACACTGCTTTCCTTTCGGTTTTCTACTTTTAATATTAGTAGGCTGTAATAACGAAGGTATAGTTGATTCACCTATTCAAGAACAAGAAGATAATGCATTAGAGCAATTCAATGAGAACCTCATAAACTTACAAGGGATCATAGTTGACACTCAAGGAAGCGTTATTAGTGGTGCAAGTATTTTAATTGTAAATACAACTACTCCACCTGTAAATTCTTCAAATAATGGGAGTTTTATATTTTCATCACTAGAAAGAACTAACCAATTAATTCAAATTTCAGCAAACGGCTATCGTTCTGAATATATTACAGCCAACTTAATGCTTCCTCAAAAGGAATCTGTTTTAGATGTAGGTAAAATTATTTTAACGGTAAAAAATAACGAACAAGTGAGATTTTTATTCGGTGGAGATGTCGCCTTTGGTCGTCGTTTTATTGATTCGAAAGAATTGACACCTAGAGGAATTTTACCGCCAGACGATCCTAATGCGCTTATTCAAGTCAGTAATCCTGAACCAGGAACAAAAGATGCTCTACAATGGATTCAGCCACATTACCAAGAAGCAGATTTTGGTGTACTGAACTTAGAAACCCCTGTAACAAATAATCCAATAACCCCCCATCTTACGAAACCCTATGCTTTTTTTACTTTAGTTGAATCATTACCTGCACTTACCTGGCTTGGTGTGAACTATGTATCTTTAGGTAATAATCATTTATACGACTATTTAGAACAAGGTACCGTTGACACGCTAAACAATCTTGACCTCAAAGAAATCCCGCACAGTGGTGCAGGTTTAAACTCAAGCGAGGCGTTTAAAACAAACCGTCAAACGTTGAATGGTGAAAAATATAGTTTATTTTCTGCTACTTCTATAGATGGACATGAACATGAAATTAATTATGTTGCAACTTCGTTTAAGGGAGGCGCTGCAGATTTAACTGATACCGCAAAAGTAATAGAAGCAATTACAGCAGAAAAAGATGCGGGTTATTACCCTATTGCTCAACTTCATACAGGCAATGAATATACTTACACTCCTAATAATTTTGTGAAAAACCGCTTTGAATTAGCAATAGATAATGGCGCTGTTCTTGCTATTGGACACCATCCACATGTAGCGCAAGGTATTGGAATTTATAAAAATAAAGTGGCTATTCACAGTCTTGGTAATTTGGCATTTGACCAAGATAGACAAGAAACATTTTTAGGCATAATGGCGCGCATTGACATGCTTAAAGATATTACCAAACAAGTTCGCCTACTCCCTATTTATATTGAAGATTATCGTCCGAGATTAATTACAGGCGATTTAGCTAATGTTTTTTTACGCCGTATTGCTCAATCTTCTCACAATTACAATGGTCTAGTTTACCCATATCAAGGACAAGGTTGGTTAGCCATCAATGAAGAAGACGTAACTATTACAGAACAGCAACAATCAATCACTATCAATATTCCAGAAAGTGGTTCAGCTATTGTAGACCTTCGAGAATTAGTAACCAGTAATGTATCTATATCTAATGTAAGCAGTAATACCATTGCAAAAGTTAGCTTAGGACAAGATATTATGTACTACGGTGATTTTGAAGATGTAGATACTGATAGCGATAAACTAGAAGCGAGTCGATGGGATCATATTGATAGCGAAGCAAACTTTATTTGTGTTGATGACAGCTACCAAGGTGTAGCAGCGCTTTGTTCAACTCGAGCAGCTACTGATATTCAAGATTCTGTGATTGCCTATCAAAACAGGATAAGAGTTTTAGGCGACGCTTTAGACACTCCCAATAAAAACTTAAGTTTATTTGGTTATATTAAAGGTGATAATGCAGGTGAAGTTCGTATTGCCTCTCGTTATTATGCAAGCGAAGGCGATTTGATTTTTGGAGAAGAAAACAGCTTAACAAAAGAAGCAGGGACTTATAATTGGCAAAGTTTTTCCAGTAACTTAACGGTGCCTGATGAAGTGGTCACACCAGAAGGAAGTATCCCTGGCGCAGTTAATGCCCGGGCAGTGAGAGTATTCATCCGTCAGTCACCTCCTGAAATAAGTTATGGTAAAGCTATTTTTGATGGCATAGCACTTATTTCGTGGCAGCAAGACGACGTTTTTAATAAAAACATCGTGACTCCTCATGCTAAAGATTTTCTAAAAGTTAAAGCTGAGCCAGGTACAATTACTTTAACGTTAACATTCAAACAATACACTCCAACAGCAGCGACGAAAAACTAACTCTATATCAGTATTTAATATATATTAAACAAGTTAATTCAATAACAAGCATAATAACGACATAACAAAAAAGTAATTAATAATGACATTACAACATCAGCCTAGTATTTTGTGGCACGATTATGAAACATGGGGTATTGCCCCAAAGTTTGATAAACCTTCTCAATTTGCCGGTATTAGAACCGATCTAGACTTAAACATTATTGGTGAGCCAGAAATGTTATATTGTCAACCGCCCCAAGATTACTTACCTCATCCAGAAGCTTGTTTAGTAACAGGCATTACTCCCCAAAAAGCACAACGAGACGGCTTATCAGAGGCTGAATTTTCAGCTCGCATACATGCACTGTTTAGCCAACCAGATACTTGTGTTGCTGGATATAACAACATTCGTTTTGATGATGAAGTAAGCCGATATCTTTTTTATCGTAATTTTTACGACCCTTACGCGCGTGAGTGGCAAAATGGTAATAGCCGTTGGGATATAATTGATTTAGTTCGAGCCTGTTATGCCTTGCGCCCAGAAGGGATTGAATGGCCAACAGTTGAGCGTGACGGTAAACAAGTGGTGAGTTTTCGCTTAGAGCTACTAACTCAAGCTAATGGTATTGCCCATGAAGCAGCGCATGATGCCATGAGTGATGTCTACGCCACTATTGCTATGGCGAAATTGATTAAAGAGAAACAGCCTAAGCTGTTCGAATTTATTTTTAATTTAAAAAATAAGCGTCAAGTTGCCGAGTTAATTGATGTTTATAACATGACACCTATTGTTCATACCTCATCAAAAATTTCATCGGATCATGGCTGTACCAGTTGGTTTGCGCCAATCAGTTACCATCCGACCAATAAAAATGCAGTAATCGCTATTGATTTAGCCAGAGATCCTGCGCCATTATTTGAGCTTAGCAGCGAAGAAATAAAAACACGGTTATATACTCGATTTGATGAATTAGCACCTGACGAACTGCCGATTCCAGTTAAGCTTATTCATATTAACAAATGCCCTGTTATTGCTCCTGCTAAAACTTTATTACCTGAAAATGCTCAACGTTTGAATATTCCTCGAGACTACTGTTTAGCTAATTTAAAACAATTAAAAGAAAATACTGAACTGAGAGACAAATTAAGTGATGTTTTCGCTAACTCTGATTTTGAAAATGATGACGTTGATGCCGAACAAGCGCTTTACGGTGGTAACTTTTTTAGCCATAGTGATAAAGCACAAATGGATACTTTGCGCAGTTTACCACCAGAAGAATTAAGCAGTTACCCATTTTCTTTTCAAGATGAGCGCCTAACTACTTTACTATTTCGTTACCGTGCACGTAACTACCCTGAAACATTAAACAGTGAAGAGCAGCAGCGCTGGCAACAATACAGTCAAAGTAAATTACAATACGGCGGTAAAGGCATTTTAAGTGTTGATGAATTTATGATGAAAATTGAAAACTTAGCCCACGAACATGAGAGTGATAAAGGTAAAATGGCTATATTAAAGGCCTTGTATGAATATATACAAGGCTAATTCTATATTATAGCTACCTTAAGACGACTGATCACGTCATACCCAAAGAGGATGTTTAGTAATTACAAGGTAAATTATCCTCAATAGCCTGAGAGCTAACTTGACCAAATAATGCTAGCGTAGTGACATCAGCAGGCAAATGTTCAATATAAGGTAATAAGTCTGCTGGCTCCCCTGAAATAACTTCATATAATACTAATGAAGTCAGCAATTTTCCCATATCTGATGCATGATTTCCGTCAGGATTGTACACATTTAATTCAGGGGATATCAATAATGCTTGATTCCACGCTAGACCAACAGGGGCAACACAACTTGCTTGCTCTTTTGCAATATTCAAATGAATGCCATGAACATATTCAGCTTCATGTGGTCTACCAATTTGAGGGTGCTCAGGGAAAAGAATTGGGGTAGCTCCTATGGCTTTCGCTCTTTTTATCCAAGTGACTGTTGAATCAATTGGATACAGCACTGACTGACTTTGAGAGTACTTTTGCCCTTGCAATATTATATGTGTCCATTCTTTGTTTTCAATGAGCTCAATAATATTTTCATCATCAACTATAGTGTCTAAAAATTGTCCGCCTCGTGTGTCAATTTCAACTACTTTATCACTAACGGCTGTAGCAAATATGGCGCGAAGCTGTTGTTCAATACCCGAAACATGACTGTTACCTATAATTAAAATGTTATAAGCAGTTTTATCTGTATTTTTAGGGATAGCGATATTGTCTGTTGAATATACTGGTGGCTCAGTACTTTCAAGAGGCTCGGTGATCTGTTTGGCAGAATTTGAGCTTCCCTCACAAGCAGACAATACGTTGATTAATGTAAAAATAAATAAACATTTTTTCATTGTTTTCCCTTATTTTTATTCAAATAATTATTTTTTAAAGCGAGAAATTAAACTTGAAGTATCCCAGCGATTACCACCGTTTGACTGGATCTCTTGATAGAAACCATCAACCATTTCTGTCATGGGTAATTTTACCCCTGATTTTTTTGCTTCAGCAAAAGCAATCGCTAAATCTTTACGCATCCAATCAACAGCAAAACCAAAGTCATATTCTCCAGCAAACATTGTTTTATAACGATTTTCCATTTGCCATGAGCCCGCCGCACCTTTGGCAATAGTTTCAACAAGAGCATCAGGATCTAATCCAACTTTTTCTGCAAAATTAAAACCTTCGGCTAAGCCCTGCACTACCCCAGCGATACAAATTTGATTGACCATTTTAGCTAATTGTCCACTACCAACAGGCCCCATTAATTGACTAAATTTTGCATAAGCTTTCATTACCGGCGCTATTTTTTCAAATTCTGTTTCACTCCCGCCTAGCATCACGGTTAATACGCCATTTTCAGCGCCCGCTTGCCCACCAGAAACAGGAGCATCTAAAAAGTATTTATCTTGTTGGTTAGCAATATCAGCCAATTCGCGAGCAACTTCTGCTGATGCAGTAGTATGATCGACAAAGGTAGCCCCTTTTGGCAAACCTGCTAATATGCCGTTTTCACCTAATGAAACTTGACGAACATCATCATCATTACCCACACAACAAAAAACAATTTCGCAATCATTAGCTGCACTTGCTGGTGTTAAAGCAAAACGGCCGCCATATTCTGCTTGCCATTGTTTTGCTTTTTCAACAGTACGATTATAAACACACACATCATAACCAGCTTGTTGTAAATGCCCTGCCATTGGATATCCCATAACACCTAAACCAATAAAAGCGACCTTCATTTTCCACTCCTGAAAATTTGTTATTGCAATTTAAGCTAAGCAGTCATTGATAAATTATACGCTTAACTTAACAGTTAAATTTTAGCTTATAGAGTGTACTTAACTTTATCCTTTTGCTCTAGCTCTTTGCATTTTATTGAACAACAACTTATCATTGACCACAACTACATTGCGCACAATACATTTTTAACTAACGCAATCCCTAAACGTATCACCACCATAGGAAAATAAAATGAGTAATAACATTTATCAATTTAATGCCGTGAACAATAAAAACGAAACCGTTGAACTGTCGGATTATCAAGGCAAAGTCATGCTTATTGTTAATACAGCAAGCGCTTGTGGTTTTACACCTCAATATAAAGGCTTACAAACCTTATATGCTAATTACCAAACTCAAGGGCTAGAAGTTCTGGCGTTCCCGTGTAACCAATTTAAGCAACAAGAAAAAGGCAGTAACGAAGAAATTCAACAGTTTTGCGATTTACAGTTTAATATTAAATTTCCTTTATTCGATAAAATCGACGTTAATGGCGACAATGCGCACCCTTTATTTACCTTTTTAAAAGAACAAGCACCTGGTTTATTAGGCTCTAAAGGCATTAAATGGAATTTCACTAAATTTTTAGTAAATAAAAAAGGAGAAGTTTTTAAACGGTATGCCCCTACGACTAAACCTGCAGATATCGAAGAAGATATCAAACAACTACTCGCACAATAAGTACATTGAAAAACGATGAAAAACAATGAAAGTGATAATAGTGACAAACAGTTAAACGATTTAAATCATTTGCTATTAGAAAAACAACTGTGTTTTCGATTTTACAATTTAAACAAAAAAATGAATCGGTTGTACGCTCCAGTTTTAAAAGAGTTAGCATTAACCTACCCTCAATATTTGGTAATGCTAATTTTATGGCAGCATGAGAAAGCTATCGCTATTAAAGCTATCGGTCAACAGCTTGATCTTGATACTGGTACGTTATCACCGTTATTAAAGCGTATGGAAAAACAACTGTTGATCAGTCGTTGCAGAAAAGTCGAAGATGAGCGGAGCGTTGAAATTCAATTAACGCCTCTGGGTAAAGCGTTAAAAGAAAAAGCGCAAGATATTCCCGCTAAAATGTTTAATGTGACTGGCTTTTCTTTAACTGAACTAACGGCTTTAAATCAACAGTTAGATAAGTTGTTAGAGAATTTGAATAAGCTTTAATTGCGCAACTTAAACAGCTAATAAACACAACGACTAGTATACTTATAAGGCGCTGTGTTTTTTGATTTCGTTATAGCGTGTTAATCACTCATTCAAAAGGCTACCCACAAACTAGACAAACAGGCTACCATGAAGTTTTTCAACTACAGGGTTAGCCTCTTGCTCATCCACTAAAAAGCATAAATTATTAGCACTTGCCCCATGACAGATCATTCGAATGTTAAACTCATCAATCTGTTCAAAAATACTACGGCCAATACCTTTAGTTGTATTTAATGCATTACCGATAACAGCAACCAAAGATAAACCGTGCTCAACGGTTACTTCACATAGTTGCTCCAACTCTTCTACGACAGCATTAGTTATTATTGCTTGTGTAGAGCCTGTTGGGTTGTCGAAAGTTAACGCGACACTAATCTCACTGGTAGTAATTAAATCAATACTTAACTCATGTTTGGCTAAAATAGAAAACACTTTCGCTAAAAAACCACTGGCGTGTAACATTGCAGGGCTTTTTACCGTAACAAGCGTTTGTTCTCGTCTAATGGCGATTGAACGATACGTTGGGCTTGACTCCACTTGCTGCTTAATTTGTGTGCCGCCCTTTTCAGGCTCTTTACTAGAACCAACAAATACTGGAATATTATGGCGCATTGCAGGGATAAGTGTTGCAGGATGCAAAATTTTCGCACCAAAAGTAGCCATTTCAGCAGCTTCACCAAAGCTTATTTCATCAATTGCTCTGGCCTTTGAGGTAATACGAGGATCGGTCGTAAAAATACCAACAACATCAGTCCATATAGATAAATTATCTGCATTCAGTGATTCAGCAAGTAAAGCAGCACTATAATCTGAACCACCACGACCTAATGTAGTGGTATTGCCAAGTCCATCTTGACCAATAAACCCTTGAGTAACTATTACACTATTAGCTAACTGAGGTAATAAAATTGCCTGTGCTTGCTCTTTCAGGGCTTCAACATCAACTACCGCCTTACCGTACAAGCTGTTAGTTTTCATGACTTGACGAACATCAAAACATTGAGCCGAAACATGTAAGCTCTCTAAAACAGCAGTAAATAAAAAGGAGCTGAGTTGCTCACCATAAGACAAAATAGTGTCAGCCGTTTGTGAGCTATAGTGCTCTGATTGTTGCTTTGCATGAGACTTTAATTCAGTTAATAACGCATAAATTTTGTTGTTTAACTGACTTTCATTAGCTAAATGCTGACTAATATTAAGTTGAATTTTTTCAATCGCATTAATAATTGATAATTGTTCATCAACACTAATATTGGCTTGGCTAAGCCTTACTAAATGATTGGTAACACCTGAACTTGCTGAAACAACCACAACTCTATTAGCTGGGTTATTTTTAATAATACCCGCACAACGACACATGGCTTGGTAATCGGCGACACTTGTGCCACCAAACTTGGCAACAATAAGATTTGAACTGTTTTCAATGAACATTAGGTTCTCCCTAATTAGCAGACAGTATTTTACTATTAACTTAGTTATTAACTTAAGCGTAAATTGTCGGCTAAAAAAATATAAGGAAGAGCATGACTGAACCGTTAGGCTTGCATAAAGCAGAGTGACTAAACATTTTCAGCCAGAAGCCCTCCACCTCTTATTAACTAATCAAACTATTGCGAGACAATAACTTGCACTAATTAATAAATACAATCAGGTGACAATCCTAGAGTTTCAACCCTAGTGACCGAGTGAAATATGCCACACATATTTGCACCCTCGGCGATAATCCCCCTCAAAAACAGTCATTGGAATTGTGGTTCCTCGTGTTTTCTACCTTGTTATCGCACCTCTTCTGGTATTAATCCGTTAACCTTTAACATAAATATTAACATGGTTAATCGTATTAACACCGCTATTAGACCTCAAATAAATTAAGATTACAATAGACTTTTAGACGTCCGTACAAATTAACACCCAAAAACATATAAAGCGTTAATAAAACCTGATTAATATTACTTAATGCATAAGATAAAGACATGAAGACTGCGAAAAAGCTTGATATAGTGAGTAAAATTGCTTTCGACTAGACAGATACAATGGATTTATTTCTTCTAAAAAAAATAATCTCACAATTTTTAATGCCAATTAATATCATTATTATATTGTTACTTTTAGCTTTGTTCTTTTATAAATCAAGACCGAGTTTAAGTTTTAAATCTTTGTTTTTAGCGACGTTCATTTTAGTATTTTCTACATTTCCTCCCACTGCTGACCCGCTAATGTCGGCACTTGAAAACAATTACGATGCTTTCACTGTTTCAGACAAACCTGTTGATTATATAATTGTATTAGGTTGTGGTCACACAACAGATAATGCTTTACCTGCAACAAGCGAGCTAAAAACATGCTCATTACAACGATTAGTCGAAGCAGTGAGAATTGCTCGAATACATCCTGAAGCCCGCCTTATAATGTCTGGTGCATCTGGTGACGATCCAACACCCAATGCCGAAAAAATGAAACAAGCAGCGATGTTGCTTGGTATAAAAGAAAATAAATTAATTACCGAAAGCTACCCTAAAGATACTGAAGAAGAAGCGGAGCTGATTGCACCAAGAGTGTTAAATACCCATGTAGTGTTAGTCACCAATGCCGACCATATGCCTCGTTCCATTAAATACTTTAAAGCGCAAGGCATTGATGCTATTCCTGCGCCAACAGGTTATTGGGTGAAAGACAATGGCGAAGATAAATATTGGGCTCACTATTTTCCAAGCGCCAATAAGCTCAACCAAACAACGACCGCTTGGTATGAAACCTTAGGCCGTGTAGCTCAATGGGTTAAGTCGTTATTTTAATTAATTAAATTTTTTGATAAAAGGTAATTACACGGGGTTGTCAATATCAATAAATTCAACATTAACGCCTTGCGTTTTTGCTAAATACTCCCCAAGGGCTTTCACACCATAACGTTCAGTTGCGTGATGCCCTGCAGCAAAGAAATGGATATCCATTTCTTTAGCAACATGAGTCGTTTGCTCTGATGCTTCACCACTGATAAACGCATCAAAGCCTTGCTCAGCCGCTAATTCAATATAGCCTTGTCCTCCACCAGTACACCAAGCCACTTTTCGTATAGCTTTATCCGAGTCAGGAGAAATGTGTAAGCATTGGCGATTAAGTTTATCACTTATTCGTTGGCAAAATTCTTGTCCTGAAACAGCCTTTGATAATTCTCCATGAATAGCAACACTAAACGGATTACCGATTTCCAAAGGCCCTTTAACATCAATACCTAACAACTGTGCTAATTGCGCGTTATTACCTAGTTCTGCGTGAACATCTAACGGTAAATGATAAGCAAATAAATTAATATTATGATCCATTAAGGTTTTAATTCTTCGGTACTTCATCCCCTTAATAACGTAGGATTCGTTTTTCCAAAAATAACCATGGTGCACTAAAATGGCGTCTGCTTTTTGTTCAATTGCTTGTTCAATAAGTGCCTGACTTGCTGTTACTCCAGTCACAATTTTATTTATGTGTTCACTGCCTTCAATTTGTAAACCGTTAGGGCAAAAATCTTTAATCAATTCAGGGGTTAATAACTTATTTAATATTTGTTCTAATTCATTTCTTAACATGATCATTCTTCTTTTAGTCACTTTAAGGTCGTAACTCTGTTATTTTTTAAGGTGTGATGATGAATTCATCGTTGATACTTTTACTGGTTGAAATTTAGGTCTAAGTTTCCACTTAGGCTTAATTGGCGTTAACGGATGAACTCTTTTTTTCGCCACAATAACATAGACAGAGCCAAAATTTGGGAAATAATTATTAGCGAAATTTCGCCAATGATTTGCCATTAAACTATTGCTAACTTTACCCGCTAAGGTGCTTGGTAAACAACGTTGGTCCGCTAATATTTCAAACCCCATTAAATGTAACCAATCTTTTACTCTCATAGGAGAAAAAAAACGTTCATTCCAAGGAGATTGTTTTGATCTAAAAGGCAATAGTTTATTTACCCCCGCTAAGCTAAACGGATTAAACCCCGTTAAAATTAAATAACCATTAGGGATCAGCACTCGATTTGCTTCTCTGACAACATGATGAGGATCAAGTGAAAATTCAAGGACATGACTTAAAAGGCAAACATCAACACTGCTTTCTAATAAGGGTAAATCGTCAACATCAGCAATCACTTGTTCACTCGTACCATGATCATTAGTCGAGTGAGAAATTGTGATTTGATGTTTAATTGGTGAATCAGCTGTATTAAGATAGCCGCTTAATGCGCCAATTTTTAATAGATGATAGCCAAAAAACTTAGGCCACCATGGTTCAAGCTGTTGATTAATTTCATTCAACATTAATTCGCCATTAGGCAGAGATTGCCATGATTTAGGATAACAAGGTTGTCTAAATGCTAATGCGGGTTTCATTAAAGCCTGATTTATTTAAAATTACGTAACAATATTATACACCTAATTTAAGTAGAGCTAAATTAAGTAAGTTTAAGTTCGATAGCTGATAACAGTATTTCGCATTAAGTATCTTATATTAATGCCTAATTTAAATAGTTAAGTTAAAACCTAATGTTAAAGCCTTAGGAATAAATTTAATCAGCTGCTATTCATTAGTCAAACCACATCGGAATAATATGACAAGTTCACACAACACCGTAAGTGCTATTAACGCATTTTCTGATAATTATATTTGGGCAATAGGTTCAAATAAAAACGACTTTATTACGCTAGTCGATCCCGGTGATGCCAAGGTATGCATCGATTTTATAGAAAAAAACAATAAGATTTTAACCGATATTTTAATTACACACCATCATGCAGATCATGTTGGTGGCATAAATGAATTAGTACAATATGGCCAACAAAAGTCTTGGTCAATTACCATTCATGGTCCAGCAAATGAGACAATTCCACATCGAAATGTTGCGTTAGTTGAAAACGATACCGTGACGTTACCAGAGCTTGAATTAACCCTCAATGTAATCGACTTACCTGGGCACACCTTAGGACATATTGCTTTTTCCAGCGAAGAATACTTGTTTTGTGGCGACACTTTGTTTTCAGGTGGCTGTGGCCGTTTGTTTGAAGGAACTCCTCAACAAATGCACGATTCATTAGGCAAACTAAGTCATTTATCGCCAAATACACTGGTATTTTGTGCGCATGAATACACCGCCGCCAACTTACACTTTGCCTTAACGGTTGACCCTGAAAACAGTGAGTTAATTAATTACTTTAATCAAGTGACTCAACTTCGCGAACAAGGAGTTGCGACTATTCCAACGACCATAGGGTTAGAAAAACAAATCAATCCTTTTTTACGTTGCCAAGAAGTAGCATTACAACAAAGCGCTAGTGATTACAATAATCAAAAAGTCGCCTTAGGTGTTGATACATTTTCGGTGATTCGTCAATGGAAGAATAACTTTTAAGCCACTTATATAACCTTACGTTTGCTTGTAAAAGCAGCGTAAATAAGTGAATATACAAACCTCTAACCAAAGAATTATTTTCCATGAAGTATTTACCTTTTTCAATCTCACTATTTCCCATTACCGCAGCATTATTAATTTCAGGCTGCCAAAGCACAGGTTCAGGACAATTATCTCAAGCATCTGACAACGAGTTATCAGAAAAAATTGCCTCGCCTGTTGAAATTAATCAAGCTTTACTCGCCGATGAAACCGCCGATGTTATTCACCCTGTTGCTGATGTTGACTTTACTTTAGGCGATGACGATGTTCATGTGAGTGATGATTTATGGCAAGAAATTCGCGATAAATTTACCTTTGATATACCTGAAAATAGTCGTTTAGTTTCACAACGTAATTGGTATGCAAAACACCCAAGCTATCTTGATCGCGTCGCTAAACGCGCAGAGCCTTTTCTTTATTATATTGTTCAAGAATTAGAAAAAAACAATATGCCGTTAGAATTAACCCTGTTACCGATAGTTGAAAGTGCATTTGACCCCTTTGCTTACTCACATGGCAGAGCCTCTGGTATGTGGCAGTTTGTTCCTGGAACTGGGAAACGTTTTGGTATGAAGCAAAACTGGTGGTATGACGGCAGACGCGATGTAATGGCTTCAACTGAAGGTGCTATTGCTTACTTAAAGTATTTAAATAAATATTTTAAAGGTGATTGGTTATTAGCGCTTGCCGCTTATAACTCTGGTGAAGGACGAGTTCGTCGTGCAATGAAAAACAACGCGCGTAAAAACAAACCGACAGATTTCTGGTCGTTAGATTTACCGAAAGAAACACGCGCTTATGTTCCTAAACTACTTGCTTTAGCTGATATTATTAAACGCCCTGATGATTTTAATGTGAAGTTATATGAAATTGAGAATAAGGCCGTACTTACTCAAGTAGATATTGGTTCACAACTCGATTTAGCAAAAGCGGCACAGTTAGCAGGGTTATCATTACCCGAATTACAACGATTGAACCCAGGTTTTAATCGATGGTCAACAGATCCTAACGGTCCTCATCGTTTATTAATTCCTATCCATAAAAAAGAGCAGTTTGTAACAGGTTTATCTAAACTCACCAAAAAAGATCGTCTTGCTTGGCAACGTTATCAAATAAAAAGTGGCGACAGTTTGGGAGAGATCGCACAAAAATTTAATACTTCGATAGAATTAATTCAACAAGTGAATTCAGTAAATGGAACTCAAATTAGAGCCGGAAAATATTTATTAATACCTGTTGCTGCACGCTCGCTTGATAGCTATATTCTTTCTCAAAACCAACGATTAGCCACCAAACAAAGTAGCAAACGCCAAGGAGTGAAATCAGTACATATTGTAAAGTCTGGCGACACACTTTGGGATTTAAGCCAGAAATATAAAGTGAGCAGCCGCAGTATTGCTAAATGGAATGGCATGGCTCCTAAAGATTATATTAAACCGGGACAAAAGCTGGTGATATGGCAAAAACTAGCAACTAATAAGTCTTCTGGAGTTGCTACAGAAAATGTCATCATGCGAAACATTACTTACAGAGTACGCAGAGGAGATTCTTTCGCGCGTATAGCAGATAAGTTTAATGTAAAAATTAAAGATATAGAACGTTGGAACAGCTTAAGCCGTAAAAAATATCTACAACCGGGTCAAATACTTAAGCTTTCGGTAGACGTTACCAATAATATTTAACAAGTAAAGATTTACCAATAAACAAAGCCTGTTAATCACGTAATTTTAACGTGACAAATGGGCTTTTTCTTTTAGTTTTCGCTCATGGGATTAAGTATAATTTAACTTCTGCTCCCATACTTTTCTGACACTGTCGCATCTTCTTTCTTCTTTTCTTTCAGCGAAAAGCAACAATAATTAAAATTTAAGCTAAACTAATTAAGCTGAGCTCAGTTTAAAACATTTAAAATATAAGATTAAACAAGTTCAGATTTATAGGGAATATAATCAAGAATAATAACAATTTCATTAATGAGCTATTCTACTTTAGACACAAGATAAATGTTCAAATAGCGCAATAGTTGATCATTTAAACCAGTAGAAATAATCACATATGTAGTGAGATTGTATGATGTGTACAGGGAGTTATGATGATAAACGGACGTTACCCACCCGCGGTATTGGTTAGGACATGGATTTTAATTGTTACTAGTGATCGCCCTCAACTTCAACAAGGCGCTCAGCGTGCTCAGCAAGGAATAAAAAAGTACTTCGGCTCTGTTACCCTCGCTGAGCTTTATGTTGAACAAATTGAAATGGATACTGAGATCATCTTAATTTAGTCCGCTTTGTTTAAGCCTCTTTATTTAACCGTTTTTGCTTAACCGACTTTCTTTCATCTATAACTACGGTTGAAGCGATTTGATCTTGAATTGCTTGTCGATTGGCATTCCAAAATATTTGTAGAAAGCCTAAAAGGCCCGTAGCAATTCCAGCGCCATACCCGCCATACCGACAGAAACTCTCCCAAATTGTTAGTGGGCTACCATCTAGTTGTAAAACACGAATCCCTACAATCTTCTTTCCCGGTGTTTGACCAGACCATAGTGAAGAAAATACCGTAAAGTAAAATGCAGCCCAACCAAACCCTAAACCCAGGTCTTTAATAATGCCTTTAACCCATTCGATAATAGAATATACCGGACGACTTTTATCATTATCAGTCAGTTCATCTGATGATTGAGTGTTAAGTTGTTGTACTTCGTTTTGTGATTGACTGTTATCAATTACTTTTTGTTCTTTAACTTTTTGATCAATAGATTTTTGTTTTCTAGTATCTGACTCTATAGTTTCTAGCGCTAATAATGATTCTTCCTCATGTTTACGCGTTAACTCAGACTTGTAGGCTTGATGCAAGTGTTTGCTCAAGTCATCTTGCGCGTCGTGCTCAAGCGTCGTGGCATCAACAATACTTTCCACAGCTTCATCGACAATTTTATCTGTTAGATCAAACGCAGCAAACTCTTTAATAAGTGGTGACAACTCTTGATTCCAACAATTGACTGATTGACACTCACTATTTTTAACAGTAACAATCGTACCAGCACTAAGCACTGAAAAGGTTATCGACTCGCTAGTAGATAAATTCCTTTCAGATAGAGTTGATTGTTTATCTGATTGCTCGTTATTGTTCATTAACTCACTGTCAAAAAACATAGGTAGGAGGTCAAGTAAGACGATAAATACAATAAAAAAAGAGCATATTCGAAGTAATTTTCTCCGTTTAACTCCTTTAACCTTTCCTTGTTTGGCAGCATATTTATTACCGCCGATTCTATATAAGGTTATGGCAATGACTAAAGCAAGTATTTCTCCAGGTGTATCACTAAGTAATGCCACAAAAACTAAATCGATTAAAATTGCTACCGCTCTTCTAGTAGGCGAAGCTAACGGCGTGCCAAATAAAGACTTGTCAATGGTAAAAGCAAATGGTGTGAGTATTGCTCGCGTTTCTTCTACCGTTAAAGCAGATGTTATTGACGCTTTATCACTGGTGAGTTTTTCACTTTCTATTGCCACGTTTTAGCCTTTAAAAATAATCAATGCTACTAAAGTAATGCTTTAATGCCGCTAGATAAACCATCTAAGGTTAATGGATACATTTTCTGTTTAACGACTTGCTTCATGATATGAATAGAAGCGTAATAATTCCAGTGAGATTCATCTTGAGGATTTAACCAAATAGCGTTATCAAAGTGCGTTAATAAACGCTCCATCCATACACTACCCGCTTCTTCATTGTAATGTTCGACACTGCCACCTGGATAAGTAATTTCGTAAGGTCCCATGGTAGCGTCGCCAATAAATATGACTTTATAATCACGGCCATAAGTATGAATAAGCTGCTGTAAATCTATTCCTTCGTTATGTCGGCGATTATTGTCTCGCCAAACTTTTTCATAAACACAGTTATGGAAGTAAAAAAATTCTAAATGTTTAAATTCAGTATGAACGGCAGAAAACAATTGCTCACATACTTTAATGTGATCATCCATAGAGCCGCCGATATCAAAAAACATCAGCACTTTTACAGCATTATGGCGCTCTTGTTTCATTTTTATATCAAGGTAACCTGCATTTCGTGCTGTAGAGGCAATAGTGTCATCAAGGTCGAGTTCATCGCTCGCACCACTTCGCGCGAACTGCCGGAGTTTTCTTAAAGCAACTTTAATATTTCGGGTGCCAATTTCAACTTGGTTATCAAGATTTTTAAATTGGCGTTTATCCCACACTTTTACTGCGCGGCGATGACGAGAGCCTTCTTGACCAATTCGAATACCTTCGGGATTATAGCCATTAGCACCAAAAGGAGAAGTACCGCCTGTACCTATCCATTTATTGCCGCCTTCATGGCGTTTTTCTTGCTCTTTTAAACGTTCTGCTAACGTTTCCATGAGTTTGTCTAAACCGCCTAATGCTTTAATTTTTGCTTTTTCTTCTTCAGTTAACATTTTTTCAAAATGCTTTTTCAGCCAATCTTCGGGAATACCCGACAAATCAAGCTCTATAGTTGATACACCTTTAAAATAATCCGCAAAAGCGCGATCAAATTTATCAAAGTAACTCTCATCTTTAACTAAAAGCGCACGACTAATTACATAAAAGTCATCAATGCTAGCAAAGACAACATGCTGTTCTAGAGCGCTAATTAAATCTAAGAGTTCTCGTAATGTGCATGGCACTTTGTATTGCCTACATTTACAAAAGAAGTCAATTAACATAATACGTCTATCGTCCTGAGCGATGCATAAAGGCTAATTTTTCGAATAAATGAACATCTTGCTCATTTTTTAATAATGCACCGTGTAAAGGAGGAATAACTTGCTTAACACGCGTTTCTTGCAAAGTAGTAATATCGATATCTTCAGCCATTAACAATTTTAACCAGTCAATAAGCTCTGACGTTGACGGCTTTTTCTTTAACCCTGGCAATTCTCGTAAATTAAAAAACACGGCTAATGCTTCGTCTAACAAGTTCTGTTTAATATCAGGAAAATGAACATCAACAATTTCTTTCATTTCTTGTGCTTCAGGAAAGTTGATGTAATGGAAAAAACATCGACGTAAAAAAGCGTCGGGTAATTCTTTTTCGTTGTTTGAAGTAATGATAATAATAGGTCTTTGCTTCGCTACCACTTTTTCTTGTGTTTCATAAACAAAGAACTCCATTTTATCGAGCTCTAATAACAAATCATTAGGGAATTCTATATCTGCTTTATCAATTTCATCAATTAATAATACTGGTCGTTTGTCTGCTGTAAATGCATGCCACAATTTCCCTTTGATGATGTAATTACTAATATCATGAACTTTATCATCACCGAGCTGGCTGTCCCTTAATCGAGAAACTGCATCATACTCGTACAAACCTTGCTGGGCTTTAGTGGTAGATTTTACATGCCACGGAATTAATTCGGTGCCTAAACTTGCGGCTAATTCTTCAGCTAACATAGTTTTACCTGTGCCGGGCTCTCCTTTAATAAGTAATGGTCGCTCTAGGGTAATTGCCGCATTTACTGCGAGTTGTAGCTCTTTAGAAGCAATGTAATTGCCAGTTCCGTTAAACGATGTCATGTCATTTCCAACCAATTTTGACTAATTTTTATATTATCTATTCCATTTTATTATATAAGTTATAACAAAATAGCACTTCTGTTTTTCTACTAAGTAGCTAATCTTACCTTATTGAGCTATATCATTCAGTCATATTTATGAAAAATGGTCTCAGCCAACAAATTTAATTACACAAGATTTCACCATGTTTCCCCGATTAGCGTATTGATTCCTAATCATTAATGAAACATTTTACAGGATAATATTATGTCAGTAATTTTCGAAGACAATTCAACCGCCATTGGAAACACTCCATTAGTAAAGTTAAACCGCGTAGTAAGTGGTGCAAATGTTTATGCAAAAGTGGAAGCCAGAAACCCTAGCTTTAGTGTTAAGTGTCGTATCGGTGCCAGTATGGTATGGGACGCTGAAGAAAAAGGTTTATTAAGTGCCGGTAAAGAAATTGTAGAGCCAACAAGTGGTAATACCGGTATTGCACTAGCTTTTGTTGCAGCAGCACGAGGTTATGGCATTACATTAACTATGCCTAATACAATGAGCTTAGAGCGTCGTAAATTACTAACAGCACTTGGTGCTAAGGTTGAATTAACCGACGGCGCTAAAGGAATGAACGGCGCTATTGCAAAAGCCAAAGAAATCAGAGATGCCGAACCTAACAAATATGTTTTATTAGGCCAATTCGAAAACCCTGCAAACCCTAAAATTCATGAAGAGACTACTGGCCCTGAAATTTGGCGTGATACCGATGGTAGCGTAGATATTTTCATTGCTGGTGTTGGTACAGGCGGTACGTTAACGGGCGTTAGTCGTTACATTAAAAATACTCAAGGTAAGAAAATCACTACAGTTGCAGTAGAACCAACTGACTCACCAGTAATTAGCCAAACACTTGCTGGTGAAGAAGTTAAGCCGGGTCCTCATAAAATTCAAGGTATTGGCGCTGGCTTTATTCCAGGCAACTTAGATTTAACCATGGTTGATGCTGTTGAAACAGTTTCAAATGACGATGCAATGGCAATGGCCCATCGCTTAATGAAAGAAGAAGGTATTCTTGCAGGTATTTCTTCTGGTGCTGCCGTAGTTGCAGCTAAGCGTTTAGCTGAATTACCAGAAAATGCTGATAAAAATATTGTTGTTATTTTACCTAGCTCAGCTGAACGTTATTTATCAAGTGCATTATTTAGCGACAGCTTTAGCGATAAAGAATTGGTTCAATAGCATTAAATTAGTAGAAAAAGCTTATCAATTAAAAAAAAGACGCTTCAGCGTCTTTTTTTGTGGTCAATATAAGGTATTCTTAGGCTCTTAAACTAGCTTAGGGGTTTACCAAAAAACATGTACAAATTAAAATTTTCCATTCTCATTTGCATTTTTTTATTAACGGCTTGTGGTGGTGATAAAAAAGAAGCTATCACAAAGATAGATAATCCTGAATTAGTCACTATTGCTTTTTTCAATGCGCTTTATAATGAAAAAGATATCGAAAAAGCTTCTTTAGTGTGCTCGCCAAAACTTGCACGTATTATTTTACATTACCGCTCAGCTAAAGCTGTTGGTCGTCATTTATTTAATATGTCTTATGATAAAGTTGAAATAAAACCTGATGGCAGTGGAGTAAAAATAAGAGAGCAGTTTAAAGATGCAGCTAATATCACCGTTTACTTTGATGGTTATTATCAAGACAATCGCCTAAAAGATGTAAAGCGTGTCTCTTTAGTACAAAAAAATGGTAAGTGGATTATTGATAAACTGTTACCGGATCCATTTTAACCCCTTTTTTATATGGAGTGACTACCTTGCATAGACACTCCATGTTTTGTTAACTTCTCTTAATTTACTATTTGGCTAACACTCGCCCTTCTCTTCTAGGATCTGCGCCGCCAAGTAAGCCGTCTTTAGTAACTTCAATCGCATGTAATCCACTATTTAAATCACGTAAAAACACCTGATGCCCTTTAGCCTGCAAATCTGGTTTTAAATGCGCAATAGAGGTTTGTTTTTCTAAAGTGGTCACTTTATTACGGTTAGTCACTTTAGGTAAGTTAATGGCTTGTTGAGGCGCTAGTTTCCAGTCGAGTATGCCGATAATAGTTTGAGTAACATAATTTATAATTCGACTTCCTCCAGGCGAACCTAACACCAGCTTAAGGGTATGATCTGAATTAAATACCATAGTAGGCGCCATTGAGCTTCTAGGTCTTTTAAATGGCTCAATACTGTTAGCAATTGGGACACCTTGCTCACTCGGCGCTAAAGAAAAGTCGGTCAGTTGGTTATTAAGCATAAAACCTTCAACCATTAATGCTGAACCAAAAGCCATTTCTACGCTAGTGGTCATTGAAATTGCATTACCTTTACTGTCAACAATTGAGATATGACTGGTTGACGGCATTTCATAAGCCTGATCCTTAGCTCTTGCAATGGCACCAAAAGGCTTACCTGCACTTGCTTGTCCCATATCCTTATCAATATTGATCAATTTCGAACGATTAGCTAAATAGCTATCGTCAAGTAAACCATTTACTGGGACATTAACAAAATCATCATCTGCTAAATACTGATTACGATCGGCAAAAGCCAACCGTGAGCTTTGCGTAAACAAATGAACAGCTTCTAAAGCATTTGGCTTATATTGCGATAAGTTAAACGGTTCAAGTTGTTCTAATGTTTGAATAACTGCAACGCCTCCGGAGCTAGGAGGCCCCATACCACAGACATTATACTGATGGTATGTTCCGCAAACTGCAGGCGATTGTTTTGCTTGGTAACTATTTAAGTCCTCAAGAGTTAATTTGCCCGGAGATACTTCTGCCTGTTGCACCGCTTGCACTATTTTTTTAGCAATCCAACCGTGGTAAAAAGGCTCTACACCACTTTTTGCAAGACTACGGTATACTTTAGCTAAAGGTTCATTCTTTAACAAAGTGCCCGCTTTAACTGGCATACCATTGGGGAAGAAGTAACTTTTTGTCGCATTTAATTGACTAACGCCAGGGTTAAATTCCATCGTTAGTAGCTTTTCTAAACGTGGAGAGACAATAAATCCTTGCTCACAAAGTTTTATAGCATCTTCAAATAAAACATTCCAAGGCAGTAAACCATATTGATCATGCGCTTTTTTTAATGCTTTAAGTACACCCGGCACCCCTACGGATTTACCACCAACAACAGCTTTAATCCAAGGAATAGCTTTTCCTTGTTTGTCTAAAAACATTTCAGCAGTAGCCGCTTTAGGCGCCGTTTCTCTCCCATCAAACGTTGTTAAATGCTGTTTATTTTTATCCCAGTGTAAAATAAATGCGCCGCCACCAATACCCGAAGATTGAGGCTCTACCAAGGTTAAAACCAGTTGCACAGCAATAGCGGCGTCAATAGCACTACCACCTTTTTGCAAAACATTATAACCAGCTTCGCTGGCATAAGGATTCGCGGCAGCAATCATAAACTCCTCCCCCGAAACAGAATATTGCTTTGTTAGTCCTGTTGCTGCCTCTGGCTCCCTATCTTCTACAGGTAATTTTACTGTTTGCGCAGCTAAGCTATTAAAGCTCAGACAGAAGATAATGGTGGTGAGTGAAATTGATGATGATAGATTATACATAGACTTCCTTATGCATCTTTATTAGGGCGAAACGATAATTGAAAGTAATTAAACTCAACAAATTTATCGAGCATATTTTGATATTTATTAGGGGTTTGCTCTACTATTTGTAAAGCATAACAACAAGCTTCAAGTGTTGATAGCCCATTCTTTTTACTGGTTTTTCTTATATGATATTGACCTAATAAATCATCAGGTAAGGTAACATGTTGAATATGGTGTAAATTTTCAGATAACATATACATTCGATACGCTTTTTTCCAAGTAGCATCTAACAAAATTAGACAATGAATATTTTGAGTGTTTGCAGATTGCGTTAATTGTGACAAATTAACCGATTGCTCGCTAGGATAAAGTAATGCAGCCTGTTGACCATACTGAGCTAATAAGTGATTAAGCTGATCATTATGAGAAAAATTCTCGCCTTCTATAACAATACATCGAGATAATCCATTCGCAAGCAAAGACAATGTTCCCTTACTTTGCTTTACTTCGTTAGGGTGAAGTAAAACAATAATAAGCACGTCATTTTCAACTTCCGCTATAAATTGACAAATACAGGCAGGTTTAGGGCGTTGGCAAATTGGGCACAGCAATCGAGACATAGTTTTTTAAATCAATAGAACACCGATTTATTTTACGATGCTTGCTCGAGTTAGCCAATGATTATTTGTTCTACTTACCTTTACAAGGTAATTAACCTTAACTCGGTTTAAGAGATGGTTAACAGTTTGAAAAATAGGTAAATAATTACTTTACTCCACTCTAGCTTGATAGTTTTTCTTAATTCAAGGCAAATTTCGCGTCAATAGCTGGCCTATTGCAAGAAATTTAACGAAGAAGTAAGGAAAAATAGCTGCTAGAGAAATATTTGTTAAGTCGAGCGCAAGTTAATTAACATTACTTTGTAATAGCTTACTGATAAAGTATGGTTTTCGGCTTCTTTTCTATTACAACCTTATGTTAAAAATTAGTTCTTTCTCTCCTACCCGTAACCAAAGCATTTCCGTATTACTAATCGTTTTATTATCCGTTGTGGCCTATTTATTTGATGAATTAATCGCAGATACATTAGTTTTTAACCGTACGTTAATTGAAAAAGGAGAACTATGGCGTATTTTTACTGGCCATTTTTTACATACCAACGGTTACCATTTATTACTCAATGTATCTGCAATGTTATTACTATTGGCATTGCACGGTAAGTTTTATCATACAAAGAGTTACACCTTAATTTTTTTAACTTGTGCTTTTTTTACCAGTCTAGGGCTTTATTTATTCTCGCCCAATATAGATCAATACGTAGGCCTTTCTGGAATTTTACATGGTGTTTTTGTTTTTGGCGCGATAATGGATATTAAACATAAAGACAAAACAGGCTATTTATTGTTTATTGGTGTGTGGTTAAAAATCATTCATGAACAAACAGTTGGAGCTAGCGCCGAAGTAGCAAAACTAATAGGTGCTAATGTCGCGATTGATGCGCATTTATGGGGCGCTGTTGGCGGCCTATTCTTTAGCTTACTTTATCTAAAGTTCTCCTCTGACAAGGTTTAGCGTTTATCGGTAAGTAAAGGCAAGTGTCTGAAACAAAAAAGCCATTTGTTAATGTGAGAAACATTTAACAAATGGCAGTTAACTTCATTTAAATTGATCTATTTATAAAGTCGTTTCAAATAACTTATAAATACGACGATACTCATCTAACCAAGAGCTAGATTGCACAAAGCCATGAGGCTCTACCGGATAAAGTGCGGTTTCAAAGTCTTGTTTTTCTAGCTCAATTAAACGCTGAACTAAGCGAACAGTGTCTTGAAAAAACACATTATCATCGACCATAGGAGCATTTATTAGTAACGGTTTTTCAAGTCCTTCAACAAAATATATAGGTGAACTACGTTCATAAGCTATCGCATCATCTTCAGGGGTATTTAGAATATTCGATGTATAACCATGATTATAATACGCCCAATCGGAAACAAGGCGAATAGCAGAGCCCGAAGCAAACAAATCAGGCGCGGTAAACATAGACATTAAAGTTAAAAAACCACCGTAAGATCCACCATATGTACCAACTCGCTCACGATCCACGTTAGCATTTTCAACTAGCCAATTAACACCATCACGCATGTCTTCTACTTCAGGTTTACCCATATGACGATAAATAGCAGTACGCCAGTCTCGGCCATAACCTTCAGAAGCACGGTAATCCATGTCAATAACAACATAACCTTGTTGAACTAACATGCTATGAAACATCGTTTCTCTGAAATAGCCTGACCAACCTAAGTGTGAGTTTTGTAAGTAACCTGCACCATGAGTAAACATAACCGCACGATTCTTCTCTGCTGTTTTATCATAATCTTTTGGTAGATATACTCGAGAATAAACAGGATCGTCTTGATAGCTTGATTTAATAGCAACAACTGACGGTGCTGTCCATGGCAAACGTTTAAACTCTTCAGTAACAGTATCAGTTACTTTAATTGGTTGACTTTGTTCAGTCGTAAGCGACTGGATATAAAGCTCAGGTGGCATAGTGACCGTTGAATGCTCAATTAATAAGCTTGTTTGATCTGAGCTCAAGGTATAATTATTAAACCCGCCTAAACTGGTTAATGCCGTCAATTTTTTAGCTAAATCGACTTGGTATATTTCATAAATGCCAGGGTGCACTTTATTCGCTTTAAAAACAAAACCTGATTCATCTTCCAATAAAGTAACATCACTCACTTCGAATTTACCCGAAGTTAATTGCGTTGGTTTTTTGGTTAACGCTTTAAGATATAAATGCGAATACCCGGACTCTTCTGATAAATAATAAAGTTGCTCTGTATTTTCTAACCAACCAAATTCATTAAATGCCCAGTTAATCCATGCATCGTCATGTAATCGGTGCTGAGACACCAGTGAATTTTTAGCAAAGTCAACCGTGGTTAACCAACGATCTTTATTGTCCCAAGCTTCAAGCATTATCGCCAGTTGCTGACCATTTTTATGCCATTCAATCGGTCTCATTGCGCTTATAACATGGATGTTTCTCGCCGATTTTTTCGATTGATATTTTTTACCTTCACGCGCAAAATTTTCTGCTTTTACTTTTGCCAAGACGTCCTCGTCGAAACCTGGCAATGTGTCATAACTTAATGCTGACTTAGTAGAAGTATTTAAATCAATAATAAATAATTCTTCTTTATATTGTCGATTATCGGCAACCCTACTTCGAACTTTCTGCGCCTTTATTTTACCGTCGTTGCTAATATAATTAGGCATTATATCGCTTTTATCTCTTGATGATTTCGCGGCACTTATGCTGACAAAGAGTTTATCGCCTGCAGGTGATAAACTCGCATGGGCAACTTTATTACCTTTACCAAAATAATATTTAGCATCGCTTAAGGTACTATTTTGATTAGCTAACGCTTTATCTTGTTTTTCTTTTAACAAAGAATTTCTGTGTTGTAAGGCAATATAATCTATTAAATCGTGCTGCTCTTTTGCAAGATAGCTCGTAGGTGATTCGATATCTTTAGGCTTGTCTTGCATTTGTAAATTAGCAAGCTCTACTATTTGATTTGTTTTTAGGTGGTGAGAAAAAAAGCTATTTCCCACGCGATACGCAATGTTTCCGTCGAGCAAAAACATAACAGACTGCTCTATCGCTGAAGTATGCGTGAGTTGCATCACTTTATTGGTCGCTAAGTTTTTAACGAAAACGTTCCCTTTAAAAGTGTAAGCTTCAAGTGTGCCATCATCATTAGTCACTGCGTAATTATCTGCTGCGACATGCATTTCTGCCAATTTTACTTTTTCAACAACAGGAGTCGAATTTTCAAGCGTTACTTTATAAAGATCCCTAAGTGGGCTGCCTTGACGTTTTTGCTTGTAAAAAATAGTTTGATTATCATCGCCCCAATACCAAGACTCTGGCGAGCGTGCAAACCAATCAGGGTCTGCCATTATTTGCTCTAAAGTGATTTCAGTTGAGCTATCAGCCATAGAGGCTGTTATTTCACTCGTTTGAGGGGCGATCGTTTGATTAACCTCTGGAACATTCTCTGAAGTTGAATTTGACAATTGATTTGTCGCACAAGCTGATAATGTAAAACTTATGGCTACTACAAGGAGTTTTAGTTTCATAAAGTAAGTTCTTTTAATTTTTAAGTAAAATGGAAGATATAATTAGCGTTAAATTAACGTCTAAAATAACCAAGAAAAGAAATAAATACCCTTTAGCTTAATTAATTTTAGGTAAAACACAAATTAAGTTAACTCATCGCTATCTACAATATTGATTCAGTTAACATTTTGTTTACTAGTTATACGGATCTAACTTGTAAACTGCAATATTAACTACGATTACAATCGACCAATGACTTTATTCTTGCGATTAAACTAAAAAAAGCTGCCTAGGCAGCTTTTTATAACACATCACTGCTTATTTTTTCGAAGCAATCCATTGATTAACATTACGCTCTAAGACTGACATAGGAACAGCACCGCCAAGTAACACAACATCGTGAAATCCACTTAAATCAAATTGATTACCCAGTGCTTTTTTCGCCTGCTCTCGCAAAGATACTATTTTTAGCATCCCTAATTTATACCCTAACGCCTGTCCAGGCCACGCCATATAGCGCTCTATTTCAGCGGTAATATCAGAGACAGTTGAACCAGTTTGTTCAACCATATAATTAATAGCTTGCTCCCTTGTCCAACGTTTGTGATGTAATCCCGTATCGACAACTAAACGTACTGCGCGATATAGCTCTGCTTGAAGTCGCCCTAAATTGCCAAAGGGGTCATTTTCATACATACCTAACTCTTGAGCAACTTGCTCAGCATAAAGCGCCCAGCCTTCCATATAAGCGTTATACGGAGCAATTCTCCTTAAAAAAGGAAGTTCCGCTTGATCCATATTTAATGCAATCTGCCAATGATGACCGGGATTTGCCTCATGGTAGGTTAATGTTTTTAAACCAAATTTAGGATTTGCTTTCATGTCTCGAAGATTAATCCAGTAAATACCGGGTTTGCTGCCATCGACAGATGGAGATGAATATTCACCGCCAGGAGAGCCCTCTTGGATCTCTACCGGATAAGCCCGAACTTCGACATCATAAGATGGCGTTGTTTTGAAAACGGGCGCCATTTTAATCACTATTTCTTGAATGTATTCGTTAATATCTTGAATAATGGCTGTTCGGCCTTCATCAGAATCTGGGTATAAAAATCGCTCTTCTTCGTTTAGTAACACCATTCTCTGACCAACGCTACCTGTTTTATAGCCTTGCTCAAGTAAGATTGAATTCATCTCAGAGCTAATACGTTTAACTTCATCTAAACCTAATTGATGAATTTCATCCGCTGACAACTGACTATCACCTAATTGTTCAATAGCATCTTGATAATAATCTTCACCGTGAGGTTGAGCCCAAATACCTGATTCTTGTCGTGCTTTCGTTAAAAGTAACTCTGTTGATTGAGTGATCTTTTGGTAAGCGGGATAAACAACATGACTCACTTTATCAACAACTTCATTAATGAGTTGTTGCTTACGCTGCGGGGTTATTGTGTCAACTTTATTCACTTTAGCGATAAAACTTTCTACTAATGTATGCTGTTGAGCTGGCGCACTAATAAAACCATTTAAATAGCGTAACGCCCCTTCAACGATTGCTTTAGGAGGTAACCAATTTTGTGAAATGTCTGCTGCTAATTTTTTATCAACAGAAGCAATAATGTGATCGAACTGACTTAGTCGTGCAATGTAATCTAAAGCATCTTTTTCATTATTAATTGAGTGATCATTTTGTAAGTTACGTGGAATACTGATTAACGGGCCATTAATCTGGTTAATAATAAAGGGGGAAAGCCCCATCCAAGCATCAATATAGCCGATAGAAAAATCACTATCCCCGGCATAATAGCGAACAATACTTGCCATAACCTGTTGATTATCTTTATCTATTTTATTAGTAGTTGTTAGCGATAAACTGCCTATTTTTTCAGATAACGCTCTTAACTTTTTGCGAAGTAAGGCTTCATTTTTTGGACTAAAATCTTCTACTTTATCAGCATAATAAACGCCAACTTCTTCTGCTGACAAACCAAACGCTGACGCTGAAAAAACTCTATATTGAAAAAGCGTTTGTGTCGCTTCTTGATACCATTGATTTAACTGAGCACGTTGAGTTAATTGCTTATCTTGCTGAACTTTTACCGTGTTAGCTGTTTTATGCTCACTCGATGTATTATTATTTTTCCCTCTTTCTAGTTGATTTGTATTATCACAACTACTTAACATTAACGCCATACCGACTGCTGCACAGGTAAGTTTAACTTTCATTTTACGCCTTATTTTTTAATAAAATGAAAACAAAAATTTCATTTTATACAATATTTAATAACAAAGGATTAGAGCAAAATCTATTGATTATGTAAATATCCAATCGTTTATCTATACGGCTGATTGAACAAAGAGATTAAAATTTAAAAAAACACGTGTTTTTAACGATAATTATCATGATTTTTGCTATAATCGCGCGCCAGTTTTGTTAATTAAACTGTTTTAATATTAATCGCTCAGGAAACTCGATGCTTACTGCTCAAGAAACACAATTATTTGATTACCCTAAATATTGGGCCGAATGCTATGGTAATGCACCATTTTTACCTATGTCTAGAAAGGAAATGGATGTTTTAGGATGGGACAGTTGTGACATTATTATTGTGACTGGCGATGCTTATGTTGATCATCCTAGCTTCGGTATGGCAGTAATTGGTAGAATGTTAGAATCTCAAGGTTTTCGGGTTGGCATTATTGCTCAGCCTGATTGGCACTCTAAAGACGCCTTTATGGAACTTGGTAAACCAAATTTATTTTTTGGTGTGACCGCTGGCAACATGGATTCGATGATCAACCGTTATACCGCAGAACGAAGAATGCGCCATGATGATGCTTACACTCCCAATGATGAAGGTGGCAAACGACCCGATCGTGCCGTAACAGCTTATACACAGCGTTGCAAAGAAGCATTTAAAGGGGTTCCAGTTTTAATTGGCGGTATAGAAGCAAGTCTTCGACGAATTGCACATTATGATTATTGGTCTGATAAAGTGCGACAGTCTGTGTTATTCGATTCTAAAGCAGATTTATTAATTTATGGTAATGCAGAACGCCCTTTAATTGAAATTGCACATCGTATTGCTAACGGTGAAGGTGTTAAGTCGATTACCGATGTTCGTGGTAGTGCTTTTTTAGCTCAACAAGCCTTACCGGGTTGGAAAGGTATTGACTCGAGAGATATTGACCGACCAGGAAAAATAGATCCAATCATCAGTCCATACCAAGAAATCGATGAAACTGCCTGTGAAACAGCTCAAGAGGCATCGACTCAAGAAGAACAAATTGCACAAGATGTAACCAAAACCGCGCAAGTTATTCAAATTGGTGATTCGCCACTAACTTACCAAAGAAATAAGTCTTGGTCTGAAAAAACTAAGCCTTGGGAAACCACTTATATTAATTTGCCGACTTTCGAGCAAGTAAAAAATAATAAAGTACTTTATGCGCATGCTTCACGTATTTTTCATCAAGAAGTTAACCCAACGTCAGCCAAACCTCTTGTACAAAGTCATGGTAACCGCATTATTTGGTTAAACCCACCTGCAAAACCATTATCGCAAGATGAAATGGATGGTGTATTTGGATTGCCTTACCAACGTGTTCCCCACCCTAGTTATGGAAAAGCTAAAATTCCTGCTTACGATATGATTAAAACCTCAGTTAATATTATGCGAGGTTGTTTTGGAGGCTGTACTTTTTGTTCTATTACTGAGCACGAAGGTCGTATTATACAAAGTCGTTCTCAAGAGTCTATTATTAAAGAAATTGAAGACATAAGAGATAAAGTTCCAGGTTTTACTGGCGTTATCTCAGACTTAGGCGGTCCAACCGCCAATATGTATCAATTGCGCTGTAAAAGTGAAAAAGCAGAAGCTACCTGCCGTAAACCCTCTTGCGTTTGGCCAACCATATGTGGCCATTTAGATACAGATCATACTCCAACCATTGAGCTATACCGAAAAGCTCGAAAAGTTAAAGGCATTAAGAAAGTATTGATAGCCTCTGGCGTTCGATATGATTTAGCAATACAAGATCCTGAATATGTTAAAGAATTAGCAAGCCATCATGTTGGAGGTTATTTAAAAATTGCCCCTGAGCATACCGAAGAAGGTCCATTAAATAATATGATGAAACCTGGTATGGGCAGTTATGACAAGTTTAAAGAAATGTTTGATCACTACTCGGCATTAGCAGGTAAAAAGCAATATTTAATCCCCTACTTTATTTCTGCTCACCCGGGGACTACTGATAGAGACATGGTAAATCTGGCGTTATGGTTAAAGTCTAATGACTTTAAACTTGATCAAGTGCAAAACTTTTATCCTTCGCCATTAGCTAACGCGACAACGCTTTATCATACTGAGTTAAATTCTCTAAGAAATATTACCAGTAAAAACTTAGCGAAAGAAATCGGAAAGGTTGCTGTTCCCAAAGGAACAATTCAACGCCGATTGCACAAAGCGATATTACGTTATCATGATCCTCATAATTGGCCAATTATTCGCGAAGCATTAACCAAAATGGGCTTAAGTAAATTAATTGGTTCAGCCCCTAATTGTTTAGTTCCTAGAGAGACCCGTGGTGAAAAAGAGGCCCAGCATTACAAAAAAAATGGTAAAGGAAAAAATAATGCTCAGGGCAATAAAACTAGCCCTGGACAACAGCGCAAGCCCACAGGTAAAAAACCTTGGCAACGCAATGAAAAAAGTAAGTCTACAGCGCCTCATAAAAAAGGATTAACGCGCTTTAGTGATAATCAATTTAGTGACCGCAAGCCTAAAAAGGCTAACGGCAATAGTAAAAATAAATAGGACACGACCTTGTTAGCAGCAAATAATATTACCCAACAATTTGGCGCTAAGCCACTTTTTGAAAACATCTCTCACAAATTTGGTGGCGGAAACCGTTATGGTTTAATTGGCGCCAATGGCTGTGGTAAATCTACTTTAATGAAAATTTTAGGGGGCGATTTAGATCAAACATCAGGCAACGTTAGCCTTGATACAGGTGAGCGTTTAGGTAAATTACGCCAAGATCAATTTGCTTTTGAAGAATATTCAGTAATTGATACTGTCATCATGGGACACACAGAACTTTGGGCAATTAAAGAAGAGCGTGATCGTATTTATGCTTTGCCTGAAATGAGCGAAGAAGACGGTATGAAAGTTGGTGATTTAGAATCTGAATACGCCGAAATGGATGGTTACAGTGCAGAATCTCGTGCTGGTGAGCTTTTAATGGGCGTTGGAATTCCTGTTGAACAACATTATGGCCTAATGAGTGAGATTGCACCGGGTTATAAGTTACGTATATTACTTGCCCAAGCATTATTTTCTGATCCAGATATTCTGTTACTCGATGAACCAACCAACAACTTAGATATTCATACTATTCAGTGGCTTGAAGAAACCCTAAATGCACGTGAATCAACTATGATTATAATCTCTCATGATAGACACTTCTTGAACAGTGTTTGTACCCACATGGCTGATTTAGATTACGGCGAATTACGTGTGTATCCCGGTAACTATGATGAATACATGTTAGCCGCTACTCAAGCACGTGCACGTTTGCTTGCAGACAATGCGAAGAAAAAAGCACAAATAGGTGAACTACAAGCCTTTGTTGCACGTTTTTCTGCTAATGCATCAAAAGCCAAACAAGCAACTAGTCGTGCTAAGCGAATGGATAAAATTCAACTTGAGGAAGTTAAAGCGTCAAGTCGTACAAACCCCTTTATTCGCTTTAATCAAGAGAAAAAACTTTTCCGTAATGCGCTAGTTGTTGATAAGTTAACTAAAAACTTCGACGATGCCAATATACTAAAAAACATATCTTTATTAGCAGAAGTGGGAGAAAGAATCGCAATCATCGGTGAAAATGGTATCGGTAAAACAACCTTTTTGCGTACATTAATGAATGAAGTCGGCTATGAACCAACCTCTGGTGAGTTCAATTGGTCTGAAAACGTTAACATTGGTTATTACGCCCAAGATCATGAATATGAGTTTGAAAACGACATGGACTTATTTGAGTGGATGAGTCAATGGCGTCAACCAACCGATGACGAACAAGCTGTTCGTGGGTATTTAGGCCGTTTATTGTTTTCTGCTGACGATATTAAAAAATCAGTAAAAATACTCTCCGGTGGTGAAAAGGGAAGAATGCTATTCGGTAAACTTATGATGCAACAACCGAATATATTAGTAATGGATGAACCCACTAACCACATGGATATGGAATCTATCGAATCATTAAACATGGCGTTAGAACAATATGAAGGTACTTTGTTTTTTGTTAGCCATGACCGCGAATTTGTCTCAAGTATTGCGACCCGTGTTATTGAATTAACAAAAGATGGTTTTGTTGATTTCGCTGGCACTTATGATGAGTACCTTGCGAGTCAATCATAATAACCGCTAAGTTATCTGCGATTTATACAGCCATTAAATCGCAGATAACTATTTGATTGACAAAAATTCTCCCTCCCAATTATAAGGATGTTCCTTTGCTTAGTTATCGCCACGCCTTTCATGCTGGAAATTTTGCCGACGTGTTAAAACACAGTGTTTTAACACTTGTCCTTGATTACATGAAACGTAAAGAAAAAGGCTTTCTTTACGTTGACAGTCACTCGGGTGCAGGCATGTATCAACTCAGTGATGAGTATGCACAAAAAACAGGCGAGTACAAAAACGGCATCGCTAAATTGATTGATAGCCATAATACCAATAATGATACCCCTGAAGCCCTTATCGAATATGTTGAGTTAATCAAAATCCTAAATTTAGGTCAAACGCTAAATGTTTATCCTGGATCACCTGGAATTGCTAAAGCATTTGTTCGCCGCCAAGATAGCAGTCATTTATTTGAGTTGCATCCAACAGACATTGAACATTTAACGGATTTTTGCGACCGTTGGAAAAAGTGTTTTATCAAACAATCGGATGGTTACCAAGGTGTACTCGGTTTATTGCCTCCACCAAGCCGTCGGGGCGTAGTACTTATTGACCCACCCTATGAGCTCAAAGAAGATTATCAAAAGGCAGTTAAAACAATAATTAAAGGCTACAAAAAATTTGCTACAGGAACATACATTCTTTGGTACCCTGTCGTAAAGCGAGATTTAGTTACGCAAATGGAGGATTTATTTACCACCAGTGAGGTAAAAAACTTATTACAAGTAGAGTTTTGTTTAGAGAAAGATACAGATGAATATGGCATGACAGGCACTGGATTATTTATTATTAATCCACCATGGCAGCTAAATCAGCAGCTGGCCGAAGTATTACCTTATTTAAAAAGCAAATTGGGCAACCAAGACTCAAGTTATTGTTTAACTCAATTAATTGCTGAATAATCAAGCTTCTCAAAATTACTATAATGAGTGTATTATAAGATCTAATGATGTTTTATGATTGATTTTTATTTAACATAATAAAAAATTTTATCTGAATTATTCGAACAGTATTTTAAGATATTTTGCAATGTAACCGACCTTTTTATGTAGTGAATTATTTAACAAAGTTAGAATTACAATAGTTCCTAGCACAAATGGTAACTTTAATATGAGTAAAGCCCAGCAGCTAAATCCGTTAATAGAGAAAAGAATTAATATGGATCTGTTAGACAGATCCCTTGTCGGTATTTTTATATATTCGATTTTGTTACCTGTTGTATTTTATTTTTATCACTTCTATGAACAACAACCTCAGTTAAGTTGGTTGTTTACTATTTTAATGGCTGGTATTAGCGTACTTAGATTAATCCATAAAATTATAACTCCTGTGTTGTATCAATACTCAGCCAAAACCTGGTTAATACTATTTTCTTTTTTATCACTTTCACAAGCGTGTATTTTGGGTATAGTGTTTCTACTGAGTATCTCAGACCCTCGATTTACTCCAATAAGTAATATCGTATTTTTTGCGTTAGGCGGAGTAGCAGGCGGAGCAATAACGGCATTATTACCTAGGTTTTGGTTAGCAATTACCAACCTTTCTTTTTTACTAATTCCTGCTGCCTTTATTGCGATTACGACAGAAGGTAATACAGGGTATGCGGTTTTAGTTTCTATTTATTTTTGCTATTTATTTTCCCTGACCTTTCGAAGTAACAGAGAGTATATAAGAGCATTTGATATAGAGTGCCAGTTAGAGGCACAACAAGAAGAACTACTACAGCTCAATAAAATCGATCCTCTTACCCATATATTTAATCGTGGGCACTTTAATACTGCATATGAGCACCAATGGAATATTGGTATAAGAAACCAACATCAACAATCATTATTACTAATTGATATCGATAAATTTAAAGATATAAACGATAATTATGGCCACCTTTTTGGTGATGAATGCCTAGTCTTTATTGCTAAACTCATTCATGATACAGCAAAAAGAAAAACCGACATTATAGCTCGCTTTGGTGGAGAAGAGTTTACTGTGCTATTGAGTGATACACCTTTAGATGAGGCCGTTACCATAGCAGAGAACATTAGAAAGAAGATTGCCAACCAGCCCTTTATCATGAATGATACTCAACTAACACTGACAGTGAGTATAGGGGTGGCGAGCATGGTACCGAAACACAGTGTTAATTCAAATCAGCTAATTGAAAATGCTGATAAAAAATTATATTTAGCAAAAGATAATGGGCGCAACCAAGTGCAAAGTTAACGAAACTCTCTTTCTTTTGCGTATAACCCTTTAGTTTGCCATTTCTTTGTATTCCATCGGTGCATACTTGCCATTCCCCTAATGACTTCATCTAGGCTCATAGCTACCCACACTCCTACTAATCCCCAAGCGAGTTGTAAGCCAAAATACCAAGAAAGCGGCACTGCAATACACCACATACTCATAAACCCGATAATAGAAGTGTAGCGAGCGTCACCACATGCTCGTAATGATGCACCAACAATTAAATTAAAAGAGCGCCCTAGTTCACCTAAAATACCAATAAACAACAACGTACTGCCTAGCACCCATATTTCTTTATTTTCAGTAAAAAAACTATAAAAGTAGGCAGAAAAACTGACAAGTACTGCCATAAAAATAGCAACGCCTACCACACCAACTTTAATCCCTTTTACTAATTCGGTTTGAGCATCATCATATCGATTGGCTCCAATAAGAAAAGCCACTTTAATTTGCACACCTGCACTGATTGCAAAACCGTATAAGATGCCAATAAATAACAAATTAAAACTATAAATGCGAGTGGCTAGCGATAATGTTCCCATAGAGACTACTATTGCCGTAATCAGTAATTGACTTAATTGCCACGACATAGGTTCAACAACCGAGGGGATTGCAATTTTTAAGATTGGCCGACTAACCTCTTTTAAACTCTGTTGCTTTTTTGGGAAGGCTATTTTAATTTTAAAGTGCCATAAAATTACCGCGAAACTAAACAATAAACTTATTGACCAGGCCAGCACCGACGCAATCGCTATACCTTGGACTCCTAATGCTGGTGCACCGAATTTTCCATCAATAAGAATATAATTAAACAATATGTTCACCGCAGACATTATCGCTGTAGAAAACATATTCCAGTTAGTTTTTCCATGAGAAGACAATATCGCTGTTGCGGCAAATCTCAATGCTAAGACCCAAGTAAACATACCTAGAGTTGATAAATACACCGTTGCAAAAGAAGATAAATCGTCATTAAGCTCCAAAAGAGTTGAAAAGTAATCAGCTCCAACAACAAACACCATAGCCATACAAAGACCAGACAATAAAAGCAATACAATAAGCACGCCATATGTGCTCGCTACTTTATGATTATCTTTAGCCCCCAACTGTTGAGTAGCTATGCTACCACCCGCTTGTTGAAGTGTACTATACAAAGCAAAACCTACGCCTAGAATGGGTAACATGGCTCCTACCGCTGCGGCTGCATTATCTGAAATTCGACTTAAAAACCATGCATCTGCCACATTAATCATAAAGACAAAAAACAAATCGACAAAAATTGGCCATGTTAGGCTAATTAAGCTGCGATCAGCAATACTAGGTTGTTCTTTTTGCAATGAAAAACTCCGGGGTGTTTGCTAATACCAATCTCATTAACTATATGATCATTTCTACTAGTTAAAATACCCAAATTACTGCGTTATTTAATAATTAGAACAACTAATTACTAAAATAAATGTTATGTATTTGGTCATTTTTCCGGTGTATAAAGTAGATCACCTATTAATGAAGTTGTATAAGAGTAAGCGAGGTATTGTTTATGTTTCGGCATGTTATCACCTATATTCGTAGCAAACAAAAATAATCAAACATGTAGTACAATAATGCCTTGATAAGCTTTATTAACTGACAAAAAAAAGCCGTAAGGTATCAGAAATACATTACGGCTTGTCTTAAAGTGTTGCTGTTTAGCTATATCATCTTACAAAAATGAGAGTAACTCTTCATCTAACTGCATTAATGTTTTAGGATCTGCCATCATAGTTTTAGCTAACGATTTTGTTCTTGGTAACATGCGTTCGAAATAAAACTCTGCTGTTTTAATTTTCGCACGATAAAAATCACGATTTTCTACTTCACCAGCTAATTTTTCATAAGAAGCTTGTGCCATTTGAGCCCAGAAGTAGCCCATCATGATGTAGCCTGAATACATTAAATAATCTACAGAAGCAGAACCAACTATATCACGATTATTTTTTGCTTTAAGTGCTAAGCGCAATGAATACTGCTGCCAATTTGCTACATTTTTACTTAATGCCCATATAAATTTATTCATTTGACGTTTATGAGGGTTACTTGAGATCATACTTTTATCTTTACAAAAAAATAGAATTTCTTTAGTGAAATTTTTCAGTGACTTGCCACGAGTTAATAAAATCTTACGACCTAATAAATCAAGTGCTTGAATACCTGTAGTACCTTCATACAAAGTCGAAATTCGCACATCTCTGACAATTTGCTCCATACCCCATTCTTTAATATAACCATGGCCACCAAAGATCTGCATGCCATGACTCGCACTTTCGCAACCCATTTCAGTTAAAAAAGCCTTTAATATAGGAGTAATGAAACCTAATCGGTCATCAGCGGCTGCACGTGCTTCTTCTGTTTTTGCCATTTCAATATCATCGACAATTTTCGCCGTGTAATAAATCATGGCGCGACCACCTTCTGAGATAGCTTTTTGTGTCATCAGCATTTTACGTACATCTGGATGAACAACAATTGGATCAGCAACTTTATCTGGGTGCTTTTTACCTGTTAAAGAACGCATTGATAAACGCTCTTTGGCATATAACAACGAATTTTGGTAAGCGAGTTCAGAAGCACAAATTCCCTGTAATGCCGTGCCTACTCGAGCTGTATTCATAAAGGTGAACATACATTCTAAGCCTTTATTTTCTGGACCTATCAACACACCTTTTGCATTATCAAAATTCAAAACAGCAGTAGCAGATGCTTTGATTCCCATTTTATCTTCAATAGAACCACAAACTACGTTATTGTTTTCGCCTAAATTTCCTTGCTGATCAACTTGAATTTTTGGCACGATAAACAGTGAAATTCCACGTGTTCCAGCTGGAGCATTAGGCAAACGAGCTAATACTATATGTATAATATTTTCAGTAAGATCATGTTCACCTGCTGAAATAAAGATTTTTGTACCGGTAATATCGTAAGTGCCATCATCATTAGGTACAGCTTTGGTTTTTACTTGTCCTAAATCGGTACCACACTGAGGCTCAGTTAAACACATTGTACCTGTCCAAGTCCCTTCCGTTAAACGAGTGAGGTATAACTCTTTTTGTTCATCACTACCATGGGTTTGCACTGTATTCATAGCACCATGACTTAATCCTGGATACATTGCCCAAGACCAGTTTGCTGTGCCCATCATTTCAGACTTAACCATGCCTAATGACGGAGGTAGCCCTTGACCACCATGATCAACAGGATGAGACAAACTTTGCCATCCTCCTGCAACATATTGGTTATACGCGTCTTTAAACCCTTTAGGTGTGGTTACTTTGCCATTGTCGAAGGTACAACCTTCTTTATCGCCAGTTTGGTTTAACGGTAGGAGTTCATTTTCACAAAATTTCGCACACTCTTGAAAAATAGCATCAACTAAATCAGGTGTTGCATCAGCAAACTCAGGATGTTTTTCATAATGAGGGTAATATCCGAAAACATCTTCAAATAAAAATTTAATATCCGCTATGGGTGCTTTATAACTAAGCATTGCTGAACTCCTAATAAAGTATGTGTTGTAAGTCAACTAACCTAGAGTATAACAAACAAAACCACTGGTCCAACCACTATTTTTAGTTTTTTTATCAAAATCAATTTAACGCATTGTTTATTAACAATATAATAAGAAAGCAAAGTCATTTTTAAATATTATTTATATCGTAAGATGACTTAAAATCGACTATAAACGCAGAGTAATTCATCAATTTAAAGTGATAATGCTCGTTTAATTTCCATTTGTTCTCAAAGCTCAGTCAAGCTCTGAGTGGAAACAAGCTTAATGAATTTGGTATTACTTTATATATGTTCTAGACTAATAAGGTAGCCATATTTTTTTAATTGAGGATGTACTTATGAGTGAAATTTGGCAAAGTCATGCAACTAACATAGTTAACATGATGAACTCTCACAACGAAACTCAAGCTCATCTTTATCTTGAACAATTAATGTTATTTCCTGTCGATATACAAGACAAAATTATTGAAGAAGTCAGTCATTTGCCTCAATGTAACAGTGAGGCTGTAGCTAGTATTATCGGGCATTATGCTATGGTTGAAATTAAGTAGCTAAGTAACCTGAACTCGGTTTAAGAGATGGTTAACAGTTTGAAAAATAGATAAATAATTATTTTACTCCACTCTAGCTCGATAGTTTTTCTTAATTCAAGGCAAATTTCGCGTCAATAGCTGGCCTATTGCAAGAAATTTAACGAAGAAGTAAGGAAAAATAGCTGCTAGAGAAATATTTGTAAGCCGAGCTCTGGTTAAGTAAATAGTTCAGATTGGGTAGCTCAACATAGAATAGATTTAATTAGTGGCGCTCTACACTTATGTAGTCGTATCACTAATTAAATCATTTTGTTTAACTAGAAAGTTGCTGAGTTCTCAATAAGGCGATATCATCGCGAATTGCCGCCGCTTGTTCAAACTCTAAGTTTTGCGCGTGTTGATACATTGTTTTTTCTAACTCTATTACCTTAGCATCAATTTCACTGGTACTTAAAACCGTATAATCCGCTTTATCTTGTGCCACTTTATTTAATGTTAGCGAATCTTCTGAGGCGCCGACATCCATAACATCAGTAATTTTACTGTGAACACTTTGTGGGGTGATATTATTATCAATATTAAATTGATGCTGCTTGGCACGTCGGCGTTCAGTTTCATCAATCGCCTTGCGCATAGATCCCGTTACTCGAGCAGCATATAAAATAGCTCGCCCGTTTAAGTTACGTGCGGCACGACCTATTGTTTGAATCAACGAGCGTTCAGATCGTAAAAAGCCTTCTTTGTCGGCATCTAAAATTGCCACCAATGACACTTCGGGCATATCAAGTCCTTCTCTTAATAAGTTGATGCCAACAATGACATCAAATTTTCCTAATCGAAAATCTCGTATAATCTCAACCCGTTCAACTGTATCAACATCAGAATGCAGGTAGCGCGTTTTTATGCCATGCTCGTCTAAATAATCGGTTAAGTCTTCTGCCATACGTTTAGTTAACGTAGTAGCAATAACTCGTTCATTTAATGGTAAGCGCTTTTGTATCTCTGATAATAAATCATCAACTTGTGTTTCAACATCTCTAACTTCAATGATGGGGTCTAGCAGTCCCGTTGGACGAACAACCTGCTCTGCTATATCTTCACCTGATTTCTCTAGCTCGTATTTACTCGGCGTTGCTGACACGTAAATTGTTTGCGGAGCTAAAGCTTCAAATTCCTCAAATTTCATTGGCCGATTATCTAATGCTGAAGGTAAGCGAAAGCCATATTCAACTAAGTTTTCTTTTCTTGCTCGATCGCCTTTATACATCGCACCTATTTGCGGGACAGTGACATGAGACTCGTCAAGGATGAGTAAGCCATCATCCGGCAGATAATCAAAAAGTGTTGGAGGTGAGTCCCCTTGGTTTCTCCCTGATAAGTAACGTGAATAGTTTTCAATTCCTGAGCAATAGCCTAATTCTGCCATCATCTCGATATCAAATTGTGTACGCTGACTTATCCGTTGTTCTTCAACCAATTTATTATTATCTTTTAATTGTTGAGAGCGATCTTTTAATTCAATTTTTATAGATTCAATTGCCGCAATTATTTTTTCTCTAGGTGTCGCATAATGCGTTTTAGGATATACAGTTACTCTTGCTAATGTTCGTTCAACAGAGCCCGTTAAGGGATCAAACTGGCTGATGCGTTCAATTTCTTCATCAAAAAGCTCTACTCGTAAGGCAAATTTGTCTGATTCTGCAGGAAAAATATCTATTACATCGCCTCTAACTCGGTAAGTAGCTCGAGCAAAAGCGGCATCATTTCGGGTGTACTGTAGCTCAGCTAAACGTCTTAATATATCTCGCTGGTTAATGATATCGCCTTGGCGCAAGTGCAACATCATTTTTAAATAAGAGTCGGGATCGCCTAAGCCATAAATTGCAGAAACAGAGGCGATAATAATTACATCTCTGCGCTCTAATAAGGCTTTAGTTGCTGATAAACGCATTTGTTCTATGTGTTCATTAACCGATGCATCTTTTTCAATAAATGTATCGGTTGTTGGTACGTAAGCCTCGGGTTGATAATAATCATAATAGGAGACAAAATATTCTACAGCGTTGTTAGGAAAAAACTCTTTCATTTCTCCGTATAACTGAGCAGCTAAGGTTTTATTAGGCGCCATGATCATTGTCGGTCGATTAAGCTTGGCAATGACGTTGGCGACTGTAAATGTTTTGCCTGAGCCAGTAACACCCAATAAAGTTTGGTGAGCTAAACCGTCTTCGATACCTTCTAATAGCTGCTTTATTGCTGACGGTTGATCGCCATTGGGCGTATAATCTGATTTCAACTCCATGACTTTCATATTTATTTCGCCTCTGCTTCGATCACTTCGTGTTTAAACTGCTTGATAAAATAGTTATAAGAAATTATCGCCATCACCACATTTCCTAAAAGTGCTCCAACAAATAATCCCTCTAAATCATAAAATATACTGCCAATATAGGCTAAGGGCACATAACAAATAAATAGACGTACAATACTTAATATTAATGCAATCATAGGTTTATGAAGAGCATTGAATGAAGAGTTCGTTAATATAATGACACCTTGTAACCCATAACCTAAAGGTAGAATCCACATAAATAATATAATAATGTCTGCAACCGCTTGATCACTTGAAAAAGCAGTGGCGATCCATGGTGCAATAAGGATTAATACCGCAAAAATAATCACTTGCCAAATAAGCACAAACTTAATTGACGTTTTATAAGCCTCTTCTACTCTTTGCATATTGCCTGCACCGAAGTTCTGGCTAATAAACGGAGGTAAACTCATTGACATAGCTAGGACAACTAAACAAGCAATAGACTCTATTCTAGAGCCAACACCAAATGCAGCAACGGCAGGCTCGCCATAATTAGCAACAATCGCGGTCATTACCGCAGCCGCTATAGGGGTGAGCATGTTCGCGCCAGCAGCAGGTAAACCAATATGAAGAATATTTTTACAAGCAGTAATCATGTCGGTTAAAGGAATTAATTTAGTATGAATTAATTGCCGTTTGGCAATAAGGATATTTAAAACAAAACCTAATCCGAAAATCCAAGAAACAAAAGTAGCAATAGCTGCTCCTTGAATGCCCATTTCAGGGATTGGCCCGAAACCAAAAATAAAAATAGGATCGAGTATAGCGTTAACCAAACCAGCACTGCCCATTATAATACTCGGCATTTTAGTATCACCTGAGGCACGAAGTACTGCATTCCCTATCATAGGACCAATTAAGCATACGCTGCCTAAATACCATATATCCATGTAATCATGAATAAGGGGCAATAGTTCTTCACTTGCCCCTAATAATAAAAATATCTCATCAATATAGATATATCCTAAAAAAGAAATAATACCAACGATGATAGCTGCTAAATAAAGTGCTGCCGTAGCTGAATTTTTGGCGAGTTCATGCTCTCCCCTTCCTAATAATTTAGCAATTACAGCCGAGGTACCTATACCAAGTCCTATTGTTAAACTTAAAACGGTAAAGGTAATTGGAAAAGTAAAACTTATCGCAGCTAGAGGCTGCGTACCTAATAGACTGACAAAAAATGTATCAACTAAATTGAATGTCATTAAGAGTATCATTCCATAAATTACTGGAATGGTCATCTGCTTTAAAGTAGAAGAAACAGGAGCTATAAGAAGATATTGTTGATTGTTTGTCTGAGTTTTTGTCATTACTGTATTTTTGGAATAGTCGATTTAAATCGCATTATTATATGCAGGGAAAGTATTGTAAGAGATCATGCCTACCGTCGCTATGTAAATATTAAATTATCGATAATTTAACTTAAAAAGGTTGTTTTTGTTAATTTTTTAATTGATACGTCCATAAAAAAGTAAACTGTATAAAATAAACATTCACAGAGCTTTACTGTAAAATTGTTACTTGTTGAAAAATCACACTAATTGAGACAAATAACAACAACTTAATTATAACTACTTGTTTTATAAGGATATAGGTGAATTAGTCTTTTTTGCGTTATCAGTCTTAATCCCTTGTTTTACGTAGAAGTAACGCTTTATTACATTTTAACTCACAGTGTTATCCACAGGTTTAGTGGATAAGTTAATTTTAATGTGAGTAACAGAGTTGAAATTGCAGAAAATGTTAACCAGGTGCAAATATCCATCAAATTTAGACTATATTCCCACCTTGGTGATGAGTATTTAAGCAAACAAACAAATTATTAGTTTTTTTCTAACTTTTCTGTTGACAGTTTCCCTAAGCACCTTTAATATTCCGCCCCGTTAGCCAAGACGCTAACTAAGCGTTAACCAGCTGCTTGGTATATAGCAGATGATAAGTTTTATTCCCATCAGCTCAATTGATAGAGCCTTGGGAGATTAGGTACTGTTAATCCGTGTAGCCTAATCAAATGATAAGTTTTTATTCCCCAATAGCTCAGTTGGTAGAGCGACGGACTGTTAATCCGTGTGTCACTGGTTCAAGCCCAGTTTGGGGAGCCACATTTTAATAATGGCTTTATTGCGGTTATTATAAAGTTAATTTGCAATTTAAAAGCATTTTAACTGATTCCCCCCCATTAGCTCAATAGAGCCTTGGGAGATTAGGTACTGTTAATCCGTGTAGCCTAATCAAATGACAATTTTTATTCCCCAATAGCTCAGTTGGTAGAGCGACGGACTGTTAATCCGTGTGTCACTGGTTCAAGCCCAGTTTGGGGAGCCACATTTAAAAACCTGCTTTTTAGCAGGTTTTTTTTCGTCTTTAATTAATGTCTCCTCTTTTCCATATTACCAGCCAGCTTTCTACATGAGCTAATGATAACGCTGAAAGTAATATTGGTTTAACAGGTTAAACTGAACCTCAGACAATGTTTTCTTACTAAAACCTAAATACACTCCACCAGTAACTACTTCTAACGGATGTTGCTTTAAGGATTGAAATTTTTTTAAGTTTACTTGTTGAAAGTTTTTAAAGTTCGTTTCTTCAAAAAAGCCTGCCACCCGCCCTTTTAAAACTAAATCAATTCTTGGTTGATAGTTATCAATTTCAATAAACTTATTAGCAAATTCTTTATCCTGTTGATATAAAGCTTCAAACTCATTCCCTAGGTATGTGCCTTTTCGTTTTGCAAATAAATAAGGTAATTGGCTTATCGTTTTTAACTCAGTGATTTGTTCGTTCACACTTTCATGAGTCATCAATGTGAACTTTTCGTCGCGAACTGGGCCAATAAAGTAAATACTACTATCGCGATCTGGTAATTTGGATAATTGAGACATAGCATCAATTTTGCCGTCTTTTAATAACTTTAAACCTTCGTCAAACGTAATCTTGATAAATTCAACTTTACAATCAAGCTTGTTCGAAAGCTTGGTAAATAAATCGATGTCGCTGCCAACCCATTGAGAGAATGAGTTTTGATAAGAATATGGTGGCATATCTCTAATACCGACTTTTATTTCACACGCACTCACCTTGAACGCATATGGAGATAGTAATAGAGCAATTAAGCATAACCATTTAATGTTCATACATTCATTATAGAGTGCTAAAACTAATAAAGCCGCTATATTAGC
>NZ_BAAJLX010000017.1:0-77907 GCF_057543495.1 Colwellia sp. SU-HH01217
AAAGCCCGTTACGTAAGTGACGGGCTTTTTGCTTTCTATCACTTTAGTTTTTAAATGTTTAGCTGAATCGGAAGCTTAACTGGTTAAATCAGTTTAATGTGATAGGGCTAATAGGTAGTAATGGTAACAGTGGTAGTGTGACTCATGTTGCAGGTAAGCCCATGTGAGATTAAGACATTGCTAGACTTCCTTTTAGAAAAGCCCGTTACGAAAGTGACGAGCTTTTTGCTTTCTGTTGCTTTAGTTATTAAACGTTGAGCTGAATCGGAAGCTTAACTGGCTATATCGTTTAATGTGATAGGGCTAATAGGTAGCAATGGTAGTGTGACGCATGTTGCAGGTAAGCCCATGTGAGAGTAGGACATTGCTAGACTTCTTTTTAGAAAAGCCCGTTACGAAAGTGACGGGCTTTTTGCTTTCTGTTGCTTTAGTTATTAAACGTTGAGCTTAATCGGAAGCTTAACTAGCTATATCGTTTAATGTGATAGAGCTAATAGGTAACAGTGGTAGTGTGACTCATGTTGCAGGTAAGCCCATGTGAGGATAGCACATTGCTAGATTTCCTTTTAGAGAAGCCCGTTACGAAAGTGACGGGATTTTTGCCTTCTGTTACTTTAATTATTAAACGTTGAGCTCAATCGGTAGTTTCTTCTGATAACTGTATGAATGAGTGGTAGTGCTGATGTTCGTGCATGGTTGTACGTAAAAACCCGACATAAATATATCGGGTTGTATTTTTTAACTACATTGCATTATTGCTCGGGATCGTTTTGTCCTGTGGCTGGCTTTTCTTGTTTTAGCATTGTATTTAACTTCTCGCCTCCTTTCGCACCGAAGTCTAAGGTACGAATTGGGAAAGGTATTAAGATATCAGCGCCTTCAAGTGCTTTTTTAACGCCTATAATTGCTTTATGTCTAGCTTGCATAAAATTAGTATCGCCTGGGTATTTTATCCAAAACCACAATAACAGGTTAATTGAGCTATCCGAAAACTCTGAAGCATAAACATCTGTTTCATCTTTTTTAATAACAAAGTCTAATTCATTAATATGCTCAACAATTACTTTTGAAGCTAGTTCAGGGTCGTCGGCGTAGGATATCCCTACAGGGATTTCTACACGTCTTATTCCTATGCTCGAATAGTTTGTTAATACATTTCTAAATAAAATTTTATTGGGTATGACTTCTAATTGGCCAAAAAATGTTTCAACTAAGGTATTTCTAAGGTTAATGGTTTGAACAGTTCCGAAGACTTTATCTGCTTCTATAACATCACCAATTTGAAAGGGCTTCCGTATACCCATGGCAATACCAGCAATAAGGTTTTCAGTCATATCTTGAAATGCAAAACCTATCGCTAATCCAATAATACCGGCACCTGCTAGTAAAGAAGTAACCGTTCCTGATAATCCAAGGAAATCTAGCGCTATGAAAATACCAGTGACTAAAATACACATTTTAAAAATGGAGGCTAAAAGATTAGCAATTTGTTTAGAGTCGAGTGTTTTTGATAAAAAGCTTTTCATCATTTTACCTAACACTTTAGCAATGATGGAAAAGGTTATAGCAATGATAATTGCAACTACAAAATTTGGCAGATGCATTATGCTAGCTTCTAACCATGTCGCTAATTTTTCGCGAATGATATCCCAAACTTTTTCAATATTCATAAGTTCTATAAGTGTCATACAAGTCCTATTATTTATTTAGTTTTTATTCTTTTTTAGCTTCTGAGACCTGTTAACTCAAGATATATAGTATTAACAGAAGTATTCTTAATATATTAGGAATCATTTACAGGCTATTAGAATAGTTTAGGTAGATTAATCCAATATTCACGCCAAGTTTTAAGTTGTTGATATTTAGTGGGTTAATTAGCGTTTGCATTGGAAAATTATCTGTAATGTGTATTTTTTACATAGAACATTGTCAGTATTTCAATGGCAAACAAAAGCAATTAGAGTTAGTAAACCATAGCGGGTTTACAAAACTAGTTATCACTTTGTTTAGGGTAACTTTTGCAAATAAGTGGGAATTATTTACATAGATTAGAGTTAAGGAGATAAGTGAAATTATCAATTTTTAATTATAACATACTGATATAATTATCTTTAAATTTGTATTTTTTAAAGTGGCATACAGGTTGCTCTTTTAACTTTACTCATGCGGAATGTACTGCATTAATAAAGTGGGAGAGCAATATGACAACCTCAGCAAAAAAAGTTACCAATTCAAACGTTGACACCAATTACTCTGATTCACCTATTTCAGAAAAGGCCAATAAGAGGCTACATCAATCGGTAGATAACTTAACCCAAAGTACATCAGTAACCGAAGAGCAGTTGCGTCAAACGGCTCAAACATCAGTGAAAAAAGTGCTTGAGAAACAACGTCAAGCTAAAGAATATTGGGATCGCTCTGCTGTCGGAAAATACACTAGTGAAAATCCAGCGGCAACAGCAGGTATTGCGTTTGTAGCCGGTATGTTACTGACCAGTGTATTAAGAAAAAAATAGTTAACAAGTCTCAAATAGCAAGCTGCTATCAGTAATGCTGATATTTTTAAACATTCAATAAAAGGAGTATGTATGGAGATCTTTGAAGCAATTCGAAAAGATCATGAAAAACAGAGAGCTTTAATGGAAACATTGACTGAAACTTCTGGCGATACTAAAAGTCGTAGGAGAAATTTTTCAGAATTAAAGGCACAGCTAGATCAACACGCAGTAGCAGAAGAAAGATATTTTTATGCGCCTTTGATGAAGTCAGATAAAACGATAGGCGACTCGAGACATGGTATTGCCGAACATCATGAAATTGAAGAACTTGTTGAAAAACTAGAAGAGACAGAAATGAGCTCCCCGGCTTGGTTACATTTCATGAAAACACTGCAAGATCGTGTACTGCATCATTTAGCAGAAGAAGAAAATGAATTTTTTGAAGACGCTAATAAAGTATTGAGCAGCAAACAAAAAGGAGAATTGGCTGACGAGTATAATAAAGAAATGCAACAACTGTAGATGTTTTAATCTTAAGTTATTGATTATTTCTCAGCCATATACAACACCCAAAAGATAGGAGAGTAAAATGACAACTTCAACAGATACGCCAACAACAAAGAGTAAAACGAAAAGCAAAAAAAGTGTAACTTCAATTTCAAAGACACCGATAGCAGATAATGTGACTGAATCACTTCATCAGTCAGTTGATAAACTAGGCGATCATGCTGCATCAGCTGAAGAAAGGATACGTGAAACAGCGACAAGTTCATCAGAAGCAATGACAGAGAAGCAAGAACTTGCTAAGCAGTATTGGCAAGAATCAACTGTAGGTAAATATACCAAAGAAAATCCTGTTGCAACTGCTGGTATCGCTTTTGTTGCTGGAGTGCTGCTTACATCTTTGATTCGTAGAAAATAATTACTATGGATACATCAGCGCAGTCAAACACACGTGAGGAAGAATTAAATTCCCCTAACGATGATATTAGTCTCTCTGAGGTCCTTTCTGCTTGGGATAACTTATTCCGTGGTTTGAAAGCAAGATTTAGAAGTCAAACGTCGGTAATCTCAACAGATCTACGTCTTTCCTTTAAGGCTATAGTAGTGACACTATTTTGCATTATGGCTTTAGTGTGTTTGGGAGGAATTATATGGGTGACTCTATTAATTGGCCTAACATACGGTTTAATGTCATTAGGACTAAGCTGGGTATGGTGTATTTTAATCGTACTCGGCCTTAATTTTACTGCGCTGATAATCTGCAAAAAAATATTCGTATCAGCAATTCAATCGATCGGTATGAAAACATCGGCAGATCTCATATTTAATTCTGATCCTGATACTGAACAGTCATAAATATAAGGAGGACCTATGTTTGATCCTTTGAGAAAAGATAAGTTAAAACTAAAACAAGCAAGTATTAATGCTGAATTGGCCAAAAAGTACACGAATAGGCAGTTTAACAATGCAAAAATAAAAAGTGAGAAACTGATCTCTTCGCCAATGGGTTTAGTCACTATGTTTTCATTAGGAGCTTTAAGCGGTATGTCCTCGACTAAGCCTTTATCGTCAACCTCAACGCTAACTTCGATGTTATTTAAGCTCTTTTAAGTTTCAGCTTTACACTATATTGTTAAATTGAACCTTAACTGTCCTTTTTGTTGTAGAGTTAAGTGATTAAGTTACGTGTTAAAGAGGCTACAGAGTGCGAATTAATATTTTAAAATATGCGCCGATAATAGAAAAAGCGCGTACTAGTTTTTGGTTTTTACCTAGCTTTATGGTGTTGTCGTCAATAGTGCTAGCGGTGTTTTCTGTTTATATTGACGCCGTTTTTATAGACAGTGCTCAGCTATCAATTCCTCTTATTTATAGTATGGATATTAGTTCAACAAGATCTTTGCTAGGAACCATAGCAGGGGCGATGATTACGGTTACTAGTATTGCTTTCTCTATGACAATTGTTGCTTTAACTCTAGCTTCATCACAGTTTGGCCCACGTTTGCTACGCAACTTTATGATGGATAAAGGAACGCAAGTTGTTCTTGGTTTTTTCATTTCTAATTTTTTATTTTGTATTCTTGTCTTTTGTGCGCTTAGCTTTCAAGAGCCTTATGCTTTTAAACCAGGGCTAACGGTCGTTATTGCATTATTAATGACCTGTTGTAGCGTTGGCGTTTTAATTTATTTTATTCATCATGTTTCTAAATCTATTCAAGCAGATGTGGTGATAAACGATGTATACCAAGAACTTCAAAAAAGTATCGCGAATTTATTTCCTCTCACTAAAGAGGAATCAGAGCAAGCAAATAAGTCAGATGATAAAGAGACTGATTTGAAAGGTAAAATAGCTCCGGTAAAAGTGCTTGCACATTGTAGCGGTTATATTCAAACGACAGATCACAAGCTATTGCTAGCCCTAGCAATTGAAAAAAATATTTTAATTGAATGTAAATTCATACCAGGGAATTTTGTGGTTAAAAACTCAGTAATAGCACATATTCACAGTGATCAGGCAGTAGATGAAAGTGTCGTTAAACATGTAGCCAATAAAATTGTCTTGGGTTCGTATAGGACCCCTGTTCAAGATCCAGAGTTTGCTATTCATCAACTTGTTGAAGTTGCTTTACGAGCCCTTTCCCCCGGAATTAACGACCCTTATACGGCAATAACTTGTGTTGATAAACTCAACTCAGTTTTGTGTGAGTTAACTTCTAGAACATTTCCAGAAAATTTACGGTATGACAAAGATGATGTATTAAGGTTAGTTTGCAAGGTTTTAAGTTTTACTGATATTGCTAAAGCAGCATTTGAAAAAATTAGACAGCATGCAAGTGATGATATAGCTGTAACAATTAGGCTACTTGAGTCCTTAAATAACTTAATGTTATTTGCTAAAAACGACGCACAAAAACAGTTCGTGATTAGTCAAACTAAAATGATAGAAGCACACCAAAGCAGTCAAGCGATAGCAGAGGGCGATTTAAAAGAAATTAACGATAGAATCGCCTTAATTTTTCAAAATTTAGACAAATAGTTACTAAATTCAATCCTAAAACAACCACGTGTAAAAATTACCTATTGATAGGCATTTGTTACATAATATTTTCTATAGTTACCATGAAATTTTCATAAACTCCTTATTTTATAATCACTTAAGTTTTGGCATTGTATTAGCATTAAACACTGTGAACTTTTAACAGGAGAAAATTTATGAAACACACAACGCTTTCAATTATTATCGCAACTGCTATTAGTACAGCTTCTTTAACTGCAAATGCAGAAAACACATGGAAAGATAGTGCTAAAGATGCGTGGATTGATGGAAAAGCTGAATCAACACTTCTTTTTAATAAAAATTTAAACTCTTTCGATATCAATACCGATGTAAAAAACGGTACGGTTATTCTAACGGGTAAGGTAAATAATTCTGTCGACAAAGCCTTGGCTGGTGAGCTTGTAGCTTCGCTTGATGGTGTAAGTAAAGTGGACAATATGCTGACAGTTGTTGATGAGAAACCACAAGATGAAGACAGTGAAATGATGCAAGGTCTCAAAGACTCAAAAGTTGAAACCGTAGTGAAAACAAGGTTGTTGATAGAGTCGCAAGTCAGTGGATTAGACATCGAGGTTGATGTTGAAAATGGCGTGGTAACGCTAGAAGGTAAAGTAGGATCAGATTCTGAGCGAGATCTTGCCGTAACTATTGCTAAAAACACTGATGATGTAACACGTGTTATTAACAAGTTGGAAGTAAGAGACTTAGTCGCACGAAACTAAACTTTACTCATACATTAATTCCGCGCCTATTTGGGCGCGGTTTTTATTTTTATCTGTGTTTATCCGCATTCAGCTTGTCAATTTAGCGCAATTATTCATGCCAAGGAGTATTTTTGACTAACAAATCAACACCTAAAATCGCTATTACAGGGCCTAATCAATCGGGGACGATTGCTTGGTTGTTTACTGCTATTAATGTACGTATTGCTGGTGGAAAACCAGTTAGAGTCACACCTGATACCTTTGACGGTGTACTTGACTATGACGGCGTTATTATTGGCGGTGGGTCAGATATTCATCCAGAACACTATATAAAAGCAGAGGTTTCGCCTGTAAAGCGCACATTGTGGGTAAAACTAAAAGAGTGTTTATTGTATCCGATGGAGTTATTAAATCATTTTAGTTCATCAGGACACGATAAAGAACGTGATGATATGGAAATTAAATTTATTCATTATGCGTTAGATAATAATCTTCCTATTTTAGGCATTTGCAGAGGGCACCAGCTATTAAATGCTGAACTAGGTGGTTCAATGTATGAGTCGACTTTACCGCTCTTAAAAAAAGACGCAAGGATCCGGAGTCCTTTCCCTAGAAAAACGGTGTATTACATTACTGATGATTCGTTAATCTCAAAAATTACAGGGGATGATCCGCTGAAAGTGAATGCTATTCATTCTCAGGCTGTAGCAGAACCAGCTGATGAATTAAAAGTTACCGCTAAAGAAAAGGCGGGTATTAACCAAGTTATCGAAAGTAAAAACAATGATAGATTGCTTGGAGTGCAGTGGCATCCAGAGTATTTATTTTATATGAAAGCACACCGAAAAATTTTTAGCTGGTTAGTTGGGGAGGCAAAATAATGAAGCAAAAAAATATTATAAAATCGAGTATATTCGTTGGTTTAATATTAGGTGTTATTGCCTTATATTTTCTGACGCCTCTTAATCATTACCTTGAAATAGAGACTATTACTGAATTAGCAAGTGATGTTCCAGACAATATACTAACCGCGTTAATATTCTTGGGAATTTTTCTTGTTGGTGGTGCAATGCTCCTGCCAATACCCTTAATCGCATTTTCCGTTAGCTTGGTTTTCAATATATGGATCAGTGTACTGATTTGTATATTTGGCTTTCTTTTGGCGAGTTTAAGCGGCTATGGAATTGGTCGAGCACTCGGTGCTGACTTTCTTGGTTCCAAGGCAAAAAAACATACAGATACCATAAAATCTAAAATGGACGATAAAGGTGCTTGGGCTATTCTTGCCTTGAGACTAGCTCCGACTCCACCTTTTACTATTACTAGTATTTTAGCGGGCTCATTTAAGGTTAATGCTGTTGAATATACGCTAGCTTCAATCCTCGGCATTATGCCATTAGGCCTAAGTGCTGTTTTCTTTGGCAAAGGTGCTTTAGAGCTGATGAAAGAGCCATCTGGTTTGGCGGTTACATCTATTGTTGCCGCTGTTATCTTATTCGTGGTCTATTATGTTATTAAGAAAAAACAAACGGCTGAATAGCGATTAGAGAAATTTATTATCAATAATAGTAGTTTACCCCAAAAGAGGCTTATTAAAGACTAACAGGAGAGTAAAATGACATCACAAGGTCAACATAAATCGACCCTAACAGTGCAAGGTAAGGAGTATGAATATTTCGACTTATCCACAGTAAATGCTGATATTAATCGATTACCACTTACAGTCAAAATTTTATTAGAAAACCTGCTACGACACAGCGACAAGCAGTATGTTCAAGCAGAGGATATTCAAACCTTAGCTAAATGGGATATAACATCGCTCGCTGACACTGAAATAGCATTTGTTCCTTCCAGAGTCATACTGCAAGACTTTACTGGCGTCCCTGCAGTTGTCGATTTAGCCGCTATGCGTGATGCCATGTTAGATTTAGGCGGCGACCCTAATAAAATTAATCCCCTTAAACCTGTCGATTTAGTGATTGACCATTCAATAATGGTTGACGAATTTGGTAATAAGGATTCGTTTGCTCGTAATACTGAAATTGAAGTGGCACGTAACAAAGAGCGATATCAATTTTTAAAATGGGGGCAGAGTGCTTTTGATAACTTTAAAGTCGTCCCTCCAGGTAAAGGTATCGTACATCAAGTTAATTTAGAATATTTAGCGCGAGTAACATTTGTTGATGAGCAACAAGATACGCCACTGCTTTATCCAGACACTTTAGTTGGCACTGATTCACATACAACCATGATAAATGGTTTAGGTGTATTAGGTTGGGGAGTGGGAGGCATAGAAGCAGAAGCTGCAATGTTAGGCCAACCGGTGACCATGCTCATTCCCGAAGTAGTGGGAATGGAGTTAACGGGGAAACTACCTGCAGGGACTACCGCAACTGATTTAGTGTTAGCTGTAACGCAACAACTGCGCGCTTTTGGTGTTGTCGGTAAATTTGTTGAGTTTTTTGGTGCTGGCGTACAACATCTTACCGTGGCAGATCGTGCAACACTTGCCAACATGTCGCCTGAATATGGAGCAACCTGCGGCTTGTTTCCAATCGATGAGCAAACGACTAAATACCTCGCATTAACAGGTCGTAGTCAGCAACAAATCGACACTATTGAGGCATACTCTAAAGCACAAGGTATGTGGGGCAGGGAAGCGCAAGAGCAGGTTGAGTATCACGCAAAATTAAAATTGAATTTAGATACCATTGTGCCCGCAATTGCTGGACCTAAACGACCACAAGATAGAATTAATCTGGATCAAGCCTCGACAGCATTTCACGACTGGTTAACTGAACAACGAGAATTAGCTATTGTTTCAGATGATAAACAAAAAGCACGGTTTGATAGTGAAGGGGGTGTAGAGCATATAGGTTCTAAAACTTCTGTTTCTTATCGTCATAATGAACAAGATTTTGAACTACATGAAGGCGCAGTGGTCATTGCGGCAATTACAAGTTGTACTAATACCTCAAATCCATCAGTACTGGTTGCAGCCGCACTCTTAGCCCAAAAAGCCAATGAACTAGGATTAACCGTAAAACCTTGGGTTAAAACAAGCTTTGCTCCCGGTTCACAAGTTGTTACTGAGTATCTAGACAAAGCAGGATTATCAACAGCGTTAGATGAAATGGGGTTTAACTTAGTAGGCTATGGTTGTACAACGTGTATTGGCAATTCGGGCCCACTACCCGAAGCTATTTCTGAGGCTATTAGAGCAGGCGATTTATCGGTGGCGTCAGTACTGTCTGGCAATCGGAATTTTGAAGGTAGAATACATTCTGATGTAAAAGCGAATTATTTAGCATCACCACCGCTAGTGGTAGCATATGCTTTAGCGGGAAATATGAAAATAGATATTACCAAAGAGCCACTTGGCATCAGTAACGAAGGTAAACCTGTTTATTTGCAAGACATATGGCCGAGCCAGCAAGCCATACAAGATATTGTTACTCAAGTAGTTGACACTTCGATGTTTTCTCAAAAATATGGTGCCGTTTATGATGGCGGTGAAAGTTGGGAAAACTTAACTACAGTTGATGCAGATCTTTACAACTGGCCTGAAAGTACGTATGTAAAAAAACCGACGTTTTTTGCAGATATGCCAGCAGAGCCAGAGTCAACTAAGGCAATTAACAATGCTCGTTGCTTACTGAAACTGTCTGACAGTGTTACTACTGATCACATCTCTCCAGCCGGCGCTATTGGTAAAGATACACCTGCAGCCAATTACTTATCTGATAAACAAATTAAGCAAAAAGACTTTAATTCTTATGGTTCAAGGCGTGGTAATCATGAAGTTATGATGCGTGGTACTTTCGCCAATGTTCGATTGAAAAATCAATTGGCCCCTGGTACCGAAGGAGGCTTTACGCGTAAGCAACCCAGTGGAGAACCAATGTCAGTATTTAAAGCTGCACAACAATATATGACAGAAGGCATACCAACAGTTGTTATTGCAGGTAAAGAATACGGCACAGGTAGCTCTCGTGATTGGGCAGCTAAAGGTCCATTACTCTTGGGGATAAAAGCTGTTATTGCACAAAGTTACGAGCGAATTCACCGTTCTAATCTTATAGGAATGGGTATTTTGCCCTTACAATTTAAACAAGATGAAGACGCTGAGACTTATCATTTAGACGGCACTGAGCAGTTTTCAATTGAGGCGATAGAAGCCGGCCAAAAGCAGGTGAAAGTGAATGTGTTAAAATCTGATGGTGATAGTTTAAGCTTTGAGGCTGATATTCGGATAGATACGCCTAACGAATTTGAATACTTCCGCCATGGCGGTATTCTTCAGTATGTGATTAGGTCTTTATTATAAGCTTGATTAGTTCTATAAATTAATAGCTTTATCAAACAACTGTGCTTATTCCCCATGCGCACAGTATTAACACTGTTAAAGCTATTATTGTTTTAGTTTTATGTTTGCGTATTAATTGTTCTGCCTTATTACCTGCATAGTACACAACAATGGCTAAACCAAAATAACGTATAGACCTTGCAATAGTGGAGGCTATAAGAAATAAAGTAAGGGAGTACTTAGTTGCCCCTGCAGCAAACATAGCTATTTGGAATGGTACAGGCACAATGCCTAGCGTGAGAACAAACCAAAAGCCTTGATCCTGCATGTTCTGTTTAATTTGTTCAAATTGATCTGGGTTGGAAAAGGTATTAATAACCCAATCACCGACGGCATCAAATAAAAAGTAACCAAGCGCATATCCAAACAAAGCGCCGATAATACAACCAAGAGTTGCCATTAGCGCAATAATCCAAATTTTATCACGACGCGATTGCATTAAAGGAACCAATACTGCTTCTAAAGGTATGGGAACGATAATGGATTCTAAAAAAGACGCTACCGTTAAACCACTAAGCATATGCTTAGAGTTGATCAACTGGCGGGTTTTTTGTTTGATAACTTTATTGATACGTTTCTATCTTATTGTGAGTCGCCATTCTTGCAAATCTTAAAAAATCGCTTTATGGGATATTTGAATAAAAGCCTATCGTACCGAGTTACTCATTTTTTTCAACGAATTAAAGTTTCGTGGGAGATGCGAACTTTTCAACTAATTGAAAGTCTGCATCATTTATTCAAGGTTTGTTAATGTGCTTTAACCGGCTTTAAGTTGTGTGAACTTGTCTTTTAATTTGTTATATCTTAAATCGATATTCTTCGTTCTAGCGCAAGGAGCGAGAGCTGAGATGATTAAACTAGCTTGCCGTAAATTGTGCGTATCGTTTGGGGCGGCTTCATAGGCGACCAATAAAGCTTGAATAAGATTAAGCTTTATTCCCAAGTGTTGAGGGTAAAGTGATAATGCTTTGCGAAGTTTTTCAATAGCGGTTAAATAGTCTCTATTTTTATATAAACTTGCTGCACCATTAAGTGCTTGCTGTGCTTTTAATTTATCGGTTTCATCTAACGAACTGTCAGACAACTTATCCACCTGAGTCATTATTTCAAGATCATCACTGCACCTTTCAATCAATGAGGTGACTAATTGTTGCGCCGCTTGAAGCTCTCCTAGTTTGATTAAACTTTTATACACTTCAATTAAACTCGCAGGAGAGAGTGAATCTTGAGATTTATCTAAAAGAGTCTTGGCATTAGCGAACATTTCACTTGCAGATCTTGATTCATTAATATTTTTAAATAAACACGCAGAAAGCAAATTGGACTGTATTTTAAATTCTACTTGATTAAACTCTTTGGTCATCGATGCTAATGCTTTAAACGCTTTATTATTGAGTCTTTTAGCTAGGTGAACGGATATCTCATGAGAGTACTCAGCCAACGAGCGAGCAAATTTTAAAGCATTATCTGGGTGATGATGGATCGAGTTATAGGCTAAATCGTTGGTTTGTTTAAAAGCTTCTGTGGCTTTTTCATAATGTTCGTTAGTTAAACATAACTCAGCATAACATTTTAATCGAGCGACAGATCTTGGCGATATAAATAAAGCTTGCTCAAGAATATCTTCCGCCTTTTGAAACTCTTCTAGTGCAAGATATGCTTCTGATAGCCAATCGTAAGTATCGAGATAGCAGGGATAATGTTGCTTTACTTGATTAAATAAGTTGATAGCAGACGGGATTTTATTTTCTGATAATGCAATTTTACCTAAGCCAAGATTCGCCCAAGGACAATTAGGTTTATCTTGGTTACTCAAATATATTTTTTCGGCTAATTTATATTGTTCTAATTCAAAGTACTGACGTGAAATTATGCCTAAACATTCCAGTCGATAGGGAGTATTTTGAGTTAATGCGTCATTGCACAGTCGAATAACTTTTTTATGATTGTTATTATCTAAAGCGGTATAGATTTCTTTAAATGCCGACTTTTTTTGTATGCACCTATCCAAGCGTTTAGTTAATTCATTTACAGTATAAGGTTTAGTAAGATAATCATCTGGTTCGTGTTCTAATGCTGCCAGTACCATTTCTTGAGAGCTTTCTGCGGTAATAATGATAACAATACATTGTCGAGAAATGGCATTATGTGTTCTAAGTTCTTCGAGTAGTTGCTGGCCATTTTTTTGTTTTTCACCAAGATCGTACCCTAAGAAAATCACATCGTAATCAACATTTTGGCACATAGTAACCACATCTGTTGGATACAGAGTAGAGTCTATTTTATTGGCATTTAAGCTAAGCGAAAATTGCTTAAGTGCGTCTCTTGAAGGCTTAATATTATCAACAATCAAAAAGCGCTTGTCGCTATAATTGACAAAGGCCATAAAAATCCATTTCTTTATAAGGTTAATCGAGCTAGCTCGCACTAAATTACAGAATTAATTATAGTTTAAGGTATAATTATATACGTAATTAGCGGTTTAACAAATTGAAGAAAGTGAGGAAGCTATGACGTGGAAAAATAGTGCAAGCCATTACGGGAAACTATCGATGGCCTTTCATTGGCTGATGTTGATATTATTGATTGCTGTTTTTGCATCTATTGAATTACGTAGTATGTACCCTAAAGGTACTGAGGCAAGAGAATCAATAAAAGCATTACACTTCATGTTAGGTTTATTAGTCTTTATTTTAGTATGGATTCGATTAGGATTCAGGTTTGTTCAAATCACACCTAACATTACTCCTGCTCTCTCGCCAATACAGGAATGGTTAGCAAAAGGGATGCATATTGCACTTTATGCGTTAATGATTATATTACCTATTCTAGGGTGGCTAACAGTAAGTGCTGCAGGCAAAGACATTTTATTCTTTGGGCTTGAAGTGCCTCAACTTATCGCAACAGATAAGGATTTAGCCCATGAACTAGAAGATCTTCATAAAAGTATTGGAGAGTTAGGATATTATCTGATAGGTTTACATGCAATGGCTGCGTTATTTCATCATTATATTCAAAAAGATAATACGCTAACGCGAATGTTACCTTTTAAAAAATAAGCAAGTCGATAAAAGTCTGTTAAAATGCGCCGATACAATAGAGTTACCGCTGTTTTAGGGTAAGTAATTAGGTGTTTTAATGGACTTTTCTTCTTTAGCGTTAAATAAAAATTTACTGAAATCAATTAGTGAACAGGGATACGAAACCCCGACACCTATTCAACAACAAGCTATTCCTGCCATTTTAGCGCAAAAAGACGTAATGGCTGGCGCACAAACAGGGACAGGCAAAACAGCGGCCTTTACCTTACCTATTCTACAACTACTTAGTACAGCACCTAATCCAAGTAAAGGGATTAAAGCACTTGTATTAACTCCTACACGAGAATTAGCACAGCAAGTACATAAAAGCATAGAAAGTTACGCACAAAATAGTGACATCAATTCAACCTTGGTTTATGGCGGCGTTAGCATTAACCCACAAATTGAAGCTATAAAAGCAGGCGTTGATATTTTAGTGGCAACGCCAGGACGATTGTTAGATCATCTAATTAATGGCTCTATTACACTAGAATCTTTACAAATTTTAGTATTTGACGAAGCTGACAGAATGCTTGATATGGGTTTTAAAGATGAAATTGATAACATTCTTAAACGCGTGCCGCCGAACCGTCAAACTTTGTTATTTTCAGCAACCTTTGATGCATCTATTTTTACGCTAAGTAAAACGTTACTTAATAACCCTGAATTAATAGAAGTAAGTGAGCGTAATACAGCTGCCGCAGAAGTTGAACAAATTGTGTACACTTTAGACGAAGACCGAAAACGAGAGTTAACGTCACATTTAATTGGTGCAAAAAATTGGCGTCAAGTCCTTATTTTTACGCGAACAAAGCAAGGTGCAGACGCCCTAGCAAAAGAGATGTGCAAAGATGGTATTAAAACTCAGTCGATACATGGTGATAAATCACAAGGTGCACGCGATAAAGCATTAGCAGAGTTTAAAGAAGGTAAAACACGCGCTTTAGTTGCAACAGATGTAGCAGCAAGAGGCATTGACATTATTGACTTACAATATGTCATTAATTACGAATTACCCTATATTGCTGAAGACTACATTCACCGAATTGGTCGTACAGGTCGGGCAGGCAACAAAGGCTTAGCTGTCTCTTTATTGAGCGCAGGGGAAGAGTGGCTTTTAGAAGCCGTTGAAGAAGTGCTAGGCAACAAGCTATTGCAACAATGGGTGCCAGGTTATGAACCTGATTTAACTAAACAACCGAAAAATGCTCGTAAAAGCGAAAATAAAAAAAGAGCGAGAAATAAAGCATTAGGAAATAAGAGCACCAGTAAAAATAAAAGAAACTCAAACAATAAACATGTAAGAAGAGGCCGTTAACTTACACTCTGTATTTGTTACTTAACAGTGTAATGTCAAATCTATTTAATTTGAATAACTCGCCAATAATGCAGGTACTAACTTTTTAGGGGTTTTTACTATTTTTTGAATGAGGGTAAAAGGTACAACTTCTATTTGTGTTTGCTGTTGAATTTCATCAATGAGTAAGCACCAAAGTTTACCAGTAACCTCGGCATCAAATAAGGCTCTGTGAAAGCCTCCATCAGTTCTGATACCAAGATAACGACTTAAATTTCCAAGGCTGTAACTAGGTGCATCCTGAAAAATTCGACGGGATAACAATACCGAGCAACTAAAGCTCCCAGTATAACGTTTGGCGATATGAGTCAGTTCAGCATCTAAAAATCGTTGGTCGAATGAGGCGTTATGAGCAATAAGGTTATCGCTACCAATAAAATCGACGAATTTATCCATTACTTCAGCACATGGTGCTGCATCTTCAAGCATGCTGTTGGTAATGCCAGTATAATTTTCAATAAAATTGCTTACTCGACGTCCAGGATTCATTAACTGCTGAAATTGTTCGGTGACTACCCCGTTTTCAAGGCGAATAGCGCCAATTTCTATTGCTCGATCCCCTTGATTAGGAGATAGCCCTGTTGTTTCGAAATCGAGAATAACAAGGCTATTTGCATTAGACAAAATGTGTAGTCCTAAAAGATTATTTAATTGGTAAAGGTAATTCTAGGTTTAGCTGCTAAGTCTGTATCCACTTGAGGTGTACACATTAATAATCTTGATGAAGCTAAATTTTGAACATTAACCATATGTGTTTTAAAGGCTTTCATGCGCGCCATTGAAATGATCTTAAGCTTAGCAATATCTTCTTTATTTAAGGCACTTCCTGCAGGCTTATTAATATCTGCGGCGGTACCAATGGCACATAAAGTAATGTGCTCATCAGGCTTATCTTCTAATAACGCTGTAAACTCTGAGATAAACCCTTTGTGACTAGGTTGAAGCGCTGTTTGCGTGGCAGGAAATTCTAAATCGTTAAAGCGGATTTTCAGTAAAAAGTCTCCTGCTGTCATGGCAACACTCACCACATTAGCATAAGGAACAAATGTGGTGAGTAAGTAGTCTTGAGCAGCGCTCATCGTTGCTCGCTTAATAAGCAAGGTAACAAATCCGCTAAAGCCAAATGATGGATCGTTAGTACTCCCTGACAATGGAATATCTAATTCAACATTACCATCGCGATCTTTTAACATACCTAAAGCAACTGAAAAGGGGATGGCGCTATGATCATTAAGGGTATTAATTTCATCGTCTTCGGCTGCTGTTAACTCTAAACCACGCATTAATATAGCCACGTTTCCGTCAATTTCTTCACCCGTCACTGTGGTATTAATTGTTAAGTCGAGCTGTCCAGAATCAAAAACATATTGCAGTGCTTCTTTCATGTAAGTTGAAACAGCCGGTAAGCTAATTTCTTTAAAAGCACCTTCAATATGATGAACCGGTACCGATGAAAAAGGTTGGCTGTAACCTGAAAAATCAAAATTGATGTAATCTTCACTTTCCCCTGCAATTTCAAATTCAGTTTTAGTTTCAAGTTCTTGGTTATCAATAGGGCCAACAACGAATTTAGTAATCGCTAAATGGCGCTCATAAATAGGTAAAACGCTATGATCAGTAAAGTTAATATGACCATGATCACTAAAACTAAATTCGCCAATATTTATAGCATACTCGGCAACCTCATCAGGTGTAGGTGCAGGAGTTTGTGTTGGCTCATCATTGACGATAGGAGGTAATTCGGCTTGATTTTGTTCCGTTTGAGGTAAGGCAATTAAGTTTTTTAAGGCTTTGTTTTCATCAAGTTGAGCATCGACAGAAAAGCCTGCTAATGTTGCCTTTTCAATGGCTAAACCGTGATCAGAGGCATTGAGCTTGTTAATAGCAAATTGATTAAATTGCATTAAAGGTAATGTGCTATCACTGGTGTTATCACTAAATAGCGCATTAAATATATCGATGTTGTCAACGTTTAAGGTGTGTTGATGGTTTTCAGCATTAAACACCATATCGGCAATTGCTAACTTTTTAAATTGGGCTAGAACTTGCTCTTCATTTAGGTAATTCATTGAAAAATCGTCCATTTGCATGGCTGTTTTAGCTATGATTACCGGAGCGTTATTTTTCGACAAGCTAACTTGAATGTCATCACTGGTCACAATATGTTTGTCAAATTTAACGTGAATATCTTCTTGATTAAGGTCTAATTGCTCAACTTTAAATTCAACTTGTCTCATATTTACCGTAGTAGATTCATTAGCGATAGTGACAGTTTGTTCACTTTTAAAGCTTACTTGGCCGTCTAGCGAGCTGATAGTTTCAGGTAAAAATGCATCAAAATGTGATAGTTCTAGCTCAGATAACGTAACATAAGAGGTAATAGTGCCTTCACCGTCAAATAACTGTGCGGTTAAACTCATTGTTAACGGTGCGCCGTCAACGGTTGCATCAGCAATTACTCCAACACGTTGATCTTTTTGTGAAGCATGAACACGCTCAATGCCCAAAGAAGAGACTTCAACATTATGCTTTACACCATCAAGGTTGATGTTGATTTTTGCATCGTACAGGTGAAATTGTGCCATTTTTACTATTAGTGCAGAGGCTTCATCTTGTAATTCTTGAGAGTTTTGAATCTCTTGTGAAGTAGACGCTTCATTACTAAGCGGTATGCCAGCAACTTCTATTTGATCACCGTTAATATCAATATTTAAAAATAATCCGTCAATTTCAAACTCGGTTATTTCAAACTCATCAATAATAAGCTTATATAAACTGACTTTTAAACTGAGCTCTTCAATAGATAAAACCGCTTCACCTGAAGGAGTTTCTTTGGTTAACGTTAAGTCAGAAATTGTTAAATGTGATAAAAAAGGGTTGTATCTAATCGAAGAAGCGTCAGATAAAACAAGGTGGTTTTGATTTAAAGTTAATTTGAGTAATTCACTGGAGTAGAAGCGAGTTGCTGTAGGAGTGAAGATCCAAATTAAGCTATATACACCAATTAAAAGTATACTTAGCACGACAATAAGTTTAGCAAACCAGCCTTTCATATTTTTACACCTTGTAAGTTTCTCTCTATAGTCACCACTCAATGTGACTATTTTTGCAGCATTGTACTGATTTTTACCAAGAATTAACATGTAAATTATTCAGTCTGTACTAAGCTTTAATGTTATTGAGTCATATAAAAGAGAAAAAGGTAATACCATGAAAAGTTTAGTGGTAAAACTAGGTGCAATATTTGCCATTTTGGGCTTTGTTTTATGCGCACTAGCAGGTGGGGCTCGATTAATGGGATTGTTTCATGTGTTTAATTATGAAGCGATAACGCTCTTACAGGCAGGAACAGCACTAATGGTTTCGGCTTGTGTCATTCGGTTATATGTCTGCGATAAACAGTAATACAGATAATTGAAAAGAGGCGGAAAATTAACAAGCTATTTCCGCCTTATGTGGTTATTGTCTAACACCTTCAATATGTAGTTCTAATTCAACATGAGTTGATGCTGGACCTAAATCTGTTTTAATACCAAATTCTTTTAAACCTATTTTAGTTGTACCACTAAAACCAGCGCGATATCCGCCCCATGGATCACTACCTTCTCCTATTTTTGTAGCGTCAATGACGATTTCCTTACTTACACCATGAAATGTAAATAATCCTTTTACTTCAAGCTTATCGTTACCTAAATCATTTATTGAAGAGCTAACAAATGTTGCTTCAGTAAACTTGCTCACATCAAGAAAGTCACCACTGCGTAAATGCTTATCGCGCTCTCCGTGGTTTGAGTTAATACTCCCAGTATCAATTTTAATCGATATTTTAGAGGCAGCTATATCTTTAGCATCGTAGTTAAAATTACCCGAAAAGTTATCAAATCGGCCTGTTAACCAACTATAGCCTAAGTGTTTAATTTTAAAATTTATTGAAGCATGTGCACCTTTGTGATCAACTATATAGTCTGCTGCATTAGCAAATGGTGTTAATAGAGTTGCAGCAAATGCTGTTGCTAGTAATGACTTGTTAAATTTCATAATGTACGTGTTCCTTATAGTGGTTAGCTTGGTTTATTTATGTTTACCTAACATTCTTATTAGGGTTGAATCTTTATCAATAACATGATGTTTAATTGCCGCTAATGCATGAACGATGACCAATGCTATTAGTGTATACGCGCCATATTGATGAATAAGTCCGGCAGTGTCTTCTTGGTTAGTAAATAGCTCTCCCATACTGGCAATATTGAATAATTGAAATACTTCAATTGCTCGACCGTCTGCGGTAGATATTAAATAACCGCTAAAAATAATTAGGAAAACTAAAAAATATAAAGCCTTATGTGTTATTGCACTTGCTGTGCGTTCAAACTTGGTATGGCTATTAAGTGGCAGCGGCTGCGTTTGTTTTAATTTCCACCATAATCTAACGACCATAAGCGCAAATAAAATAAAACCAAAACTTTTATGAAGCTCCGGTCCTTGTTTGTACCAAGGATCGTAATACCCCAATTCCACCATCCAATAACCTAAACTGAACAGCCCTAATATTAAGACAGCAGCTAACCAATGTAGGATAATCGTTAGCCATCCGTAATTACTTTGTGTATTTTTCATTGAGGGCTCCTTGTAACGAGAAGTTCAGTTTAATAGAAACGTTATTGATGATTAATTAGGTAAATGGATAAATATTGTTTCCATTTAAATGCTAATGGTAGTTTAAAATGGTTATTATGAATAAATAATTGGATATCAGCCAAGTGATAACATTGAGGCTTGATAAATACTGTGTATCGAATGAGATACTTTTTATTAGATTGAACAGGTAGTTATATTGTGCTGTAATTCAAAACATTATCAGGGATTGTATTTAAAAGCAGTAACTCACGCATGCGCTTGGTTTTTGCTCGTTAGGACAGCAGAATGAATAAAGAAATTAACGCACTAAAATCCGAACTTGCACTTGTTAAGTTGCAGTTTAGTGAGCGTGTTAGAGAGGTTGAAGAGCGTTTAACAGCATTAACTTCTTCTGATGAAATAACTGCGCAACATCAAGCTAATTGCGACGTTGATCCTAGCAGTGAATACATTGCTTTACATGATCTTGATTTGACCAATACTGCTGATAAAACGGCACCTAATGAAAAAGCACAACATGCCAATTTAACAACAGAACCGTCTATTACAACCCCTCAGCACTCGGCATTAACAGCACGCAATAAAACAATTCAACAAGTAAAATCATCTTTTATTTTCATATTAATTCAATCGATTTTATCTTCACTATTTGACTGGTTTTCACCAGTGACCAAAATTTATCAATCGTACAAAGAACGAGGGATGCTAGGGATTTTTACGTTGACGATTATCGGAATTGCGTTAACTCTGGCTGGTTTTGGCTATTTAATGCAGTTGCTTATTGATCAAATGGCAGCAGGGGCTAAATCGTTATTAATGACCGTTGCTGCAATATTGGTTATTGGTGGAGGAATTACCCTGAAAATAAAAACTCGCTTTAGTGAGTTTGCTACAGCGATAGTTACCTTAGGCATTTTATTGGCTTACAGTACGGTGTATTTCACAGGAAGTATTTATGGCCTAATCCCTAATAGTGCGGTGTTGTTTGGCTATTTATTTATTTCATTAATGTGCCATGCGCTAGCATTAAAGTTAGATACTAAGGTGGTGGCTGCTCTCGGTATTGTTGGCATTGCTACCATGCCTATATTGTCGAATACTGTCAGTATCGACGCATTGTCTTACTTGTTATCGTTGGCATTTGTTAGCATAAGTACATTGATATTAGCTTATCGTCACCTTGGGCAATGGTTAGCGAGTATTTGTTTAGCTTTCGTGATAATTGCCATTGAATGGGTCATCAATATTAATGGCGTTGCTATTTCTGCTTGGATAGTCGATCTGTTTTATTTACTGTTTTTTGTCTACCTTGTTTTTACCCTGTTTAATGAGCGAGAGGATAATAAGAATACATTACTATTGTTAAGCGCTGTTATTGGTTCCACTGTTTTACTGTTTTTTCAGGCCAGTGACTTATTTTCAGGACAAATGAGTACTAGTTTTGTCTTTAATGCGGTACTTGCTGGCGTTGCTAGTGTACTTTTTTATAAGGTTAAACATCAGTTTACTTACATTGTAGTGTTGCTAACAGCGATATGGACAGTATTAGCTATTGTTAGTGCGATAAGCAGTGCTTACTGGGGGATTGCATGGGCCGTTGAAGGCTTGCTTTTACTGTATATTGGTCGTACTTATCTTATCCCTTCGGTTATATATCAAGGACAAGTATTAACGGGTATCGCTGTGCTTTATTCTTGGTCGGCACTGATGCTTTATTTTCCGTTACCGGCACTCAAGTCTGTTGATGGTTGGTTATTATCTTTAGTGGTTGTCGGGGTTATTGCTTTGTGGCAAAGACTGATAAATACAACACAAGCATTTGATAAGTTAACAATAAATAAAATTAAACCACTATTACAATTAATAGAGTGTCTATGGTTATCAATACTTTTAATTGCTAGTGCCACCATTTGGCTTGGCAGTTGGACAGGTGCAGTCATTATACTTTGGCAATTCGCGTTACTATTTAGAGCAAGATACTGTCAGCAAGTAAGTATTGAAATACTTGCTGCATTACTGATTAGTGTACCGTTATTTTATGTGTATTTGGGCGCAGAATCAGTGGGAAGTTTTCGATTTATGATGTTGCCTTCTTATGCAAAAATAGCAATAGCTTCTGCATTTATACAGCTTTGGTTGTGGTCACAATTTTACCGGCGATATCAACCCGATTCGTCGGTTAAATATATTGCCGAGTACGTAAGAATAGCCTTTTATATGCTACTGCCGATATTTTGGCTATCTTCTGTTATTCGTCGATTTGATGAAAACGCTTTAATGATTCTTTGGTTATCACCTGCGATAGCACTCTTTTTAGCACAAAAAAAACAGCATCCATTGTTACGTAAAGAAGCAAAGCTACTGACAGTTTTAGCAAGTTTGTGCTTTATTGGTGTCATTAGTCAGCTCAGTTTAGCTATTGCAATAAGTGCAATAGTGGGCTTTTTAGCGTTATACCTAGTCGCTTACTTTCAAGATAAAATAATAGGAACAAACAGTATTTACACGTTTGTTTGTAGTTGGGGGTTAATTGCAACAGGGTTTGCACTACCTATTTATATTGGCGTAGAAGCGAATAGTATTTTTATAATAGTAGGCTTGATGACTTTATATTGGGCTATATTATTTAATACCATTGAGCTATCACGTCACTTTAAAAACAATGAGCTTTTTATTACGATAACTAATTTGAGCTTGTTAGTCGTGGGTTGGTTAATGACGCTTGAGAGTGCCAATTATGCTGTTATGCCGTGTTTAATTTTATTGGCCGCTATTTACCAAAAAGATCAGCGATTTAAGCAAGGCATTTTAGCGAAAAAAATAGGCGCTAACAGTGATCTATTACTACACAGCTTTGGTGCAATTACTTATACATTATTATTCATGTCATTAACTTATTATCGCTTAGACTTACTCATTGCTCCGGCATTAGCTGTACATGGAGCGCTAATTTTATTTCTTAAAGACAAGCGATTGACCACTGTTAAATATAGCTTCGCATTAATTTTGTTAGGCATTATTAAGCTGGCGTTAATCGATGCAGCAAACGCTTTGCTGTGGCAAAAGGTGGTGTTGTTTATGGGCATTGGTGTGTTTATTTTAGCGGCTTCGTTTTGGTATCAAAAAATGGTCAATAACAATGAGGTGCTACAACAGTAATTACAAAAAATGGCTAATAATTGATAATTAATTAGCCATTTTTAAAGGTGTAGAAGCGAGTTTTATTTAATCAGAATAACTATCTTCTGCGCACAGGTCTTGGGCGTTGGTGAGGCGGTCTTACCACCACAACATTACTTCGGTAATATGGCCTTGCGCCATAATACATTGGGTAGCCATAACCAACACCCATAGAATAACTAACAGAGCCACTGACATGAGAATTAGCGCAAGAGGTGGTAATTAAACCGGTAACAAGAATACACAACGCGCTTAAAAATATTTTAACTAATCTCATTATTTATTCTCCAAAGCTAACGCATCTGGTTGTTCGGTTAAGCCAATAAAAGCACCATTAGGATCGGCAATAATGGCAAGCTGTTGTTCTGTAGAGGCATATATTACTTGAGCGCCATTTTTAACGGCTTTAGCAACATGCCCTTCAACACCTACCACTTCAAAAAAGTTAACCCAGCGGTCGCGTTGTGGAAAGTCGCTCGGCATTTTTATAACGCTTGCCTGTACTTGGCCTTGCGTAGATAAATAATAGGCATGTTCTCTACCTGTAATATCTTCAATGGTATAGTCAAAGGCTTTAGCGTAAAAATTAGCAGCCTCTTGGGTATTTACACTGAACAGTTGCGCCCAACTCCAATGATTAGCACTTTGCTTTTTACGTGGTTTATTTTTGCTTTCAACATCAAGCATGGCGACAATACCACCTTGTGGATCTGCCATTACTGCGCGTGTACCAAATAAATCAAACTCATGTGGTTTTAAAATAATGGTTGCGCCTTTCTTTTGTGCATCATTAACCACTTTTTCAACATTTTGGGTATAAATACTACCAATCCAAACGGCTTTGTCGGTTTTATTCCGTTTAGCTGAGCGCTCTAGTAATCCTGCGACAGCTTGGTCGTTTTGATAAAAAATATGGTAAGCACTAGACGGCTTTCCTAACTTTTTTACAGTCCAGTTAAAGGTTTTAGTATAAAAATCGATCGACGAACTTATATCAGCACTGTATAAATCAGCCCAAATTAATTCTCCTTGTTGAGCTGGTAACGATGTTGAGGTTTGGTTATCAATATTTTCTGCCGATAAATACAAGCTTGGTAAGAGCAAGCTGAATAAAGTAACGGCTAAACCTATTGGTTTTAATAACATGAGATTGTATTCCTTTTAATGAGTGCTAACTGGTACAGATCTGTTTTGGTAAGCTTTTGAACCCCAAAGCGGTACGGTAGACAAGCTGTGTTTATAACTGCCGGAAGTTTCTTTGGTAGAATAAGAAATATACATAAGTGTTTGATTCTCAGCGTCAAAAATTCTACGTATTTTCATATTTTTGAAAAATATACTTTTAGATTTTTTAAATACCACTTCTCCTGATTTCGACTTATCAATTTTACTCAGCATGTCAGGGGTTATTTCTCCCGTTTGTCGACAAGATATCGCAGAATCGGAAGGGTCTGAAAAACTTAAGTCGGCCTCAATACTGGCGACATGGCAAGTTACTCCGGTAATAATGGGATCGACCATCATATTCAGTTTTATGTCGTTGGTGGTAAACATGCCTAAACTGACATTACCGACTTCATCTTTAAAAACGAATCTTAAGATGAAAATGAGTACGAGTAGGGTGATGACAATAATGAAAAACCATTTAATTTTATTTAACATCTGCTTTCCTTTACGAGTTATTTTACTTGTCGCTTAATATTGATTTTACTTTAGGCAATAAGGCATTAGCGAGTAATTGATGTTGCTTAAGGTGCCAATGGATGCCATCTTCTTGGCTTGATTGAACAATAGCACTTACATCAAAGTAATCACAAGATAATTGACGTGCACACTGCTGATAAATATCAGGTAATTGTTGAGATTTTTTAGCTCCGCCTAAATAGATGTTCGCATATAGCCCCACTTCCTTAATGAAAGGGGGTGATAACAGCAATACTTTTGTGGTGCTATGGTTGGCAGGTAAAGTAAATTCGAGGGTTTGCTTGATGAGTTTTTCAATACCATTGCCAATATCTTGGGCGGTTAATTGAAACTTTGCTTTTAAATCGTTAGTGCCTAGCAAAATCAATACTAACGCTGGCGAATATTGCACTAAAGCTTGATGCAAGCTGCGCAGGCCGCTTTTGTTAATATCAAATGGCGCATTATGTACAACGGTTCGGCTAGGTTGTCCTTCTTCAATAATATGATAACTACTGCCCAACGCTTTTTGTAATAGCATTGGCCAACGTTGATGACTATCGTAACGACCATTGGGGTGTGCAGGCGTTTGTGGCATAGTGCCCCAAGTATTTGAATCACCAAAACACAGAATAGTGCTCATAAGTGTAGCTTATTTATAATGTATGTAAGATTTAACAACATGTTTTGTAGTATCGCACTTTCTAATTACGTTATGATCAATTTACTTTAACTTATATCGAGAGGCTAGAGAGTATTATACATGAGCATAAAATTCACTCCGTTATCCCGAGAAGACAATAACTTTTCCAATGTTATCGAACTTTATAAAGAAGCCTTCACCACTGTACGCCGTGTTCCGTCATGGCTACTTCGTTTTATGATGAGAAAAGGAAAGCCTGGCTTTAGTGTGCTTTACGATAACAATGTCTGGATTGGCTTACTTTATGTTACAGAGTATAAAGATCTTATATTCGTGCATTTTTTTGCTATATCAAAGCCTAGTCGTTCGCAAGGCTACGGCAGCAAAGTAATCAGCGCAATAAGAGAACTGTATACTGATAAAAGAATAGTGTTAAATATTGAAGAGCTCGACGAACAACAAAAAAACTACCCACAAAGAGTAAAACGAAAAGCTTTTTATGAAAAAAACGGTTTCACTTCTTCTGGTTATATTGTTAAAGAGCCAGAAGAAAGGCTTGAAATGTTGATCCTAAACGGAGAAATAAATAAAGCAGAAATCGGGGCGATGTATCGGCATTTATTTGGTGGCGTTTTAGGGGCGTTATATCGCCCTAAAGTGCTGAAAATATAGAAGGTACGAGTGCACTTTATATGGTTAAAACCAATGCGCTCTCACGAAAGTAAAGCCCTTTATCATTGAAAAACACACTAGCTTATGCCACCATTTAAACTCAGTATTAAATATTTTAGGTTGCCTGTGGCTACTAATTTCTCTAAAGCATTAATGATATCGCTAATATGCATGGCCTTTATTGGTCAGGCTATGGCGTCTGTTGTTATGCCTTATCAAATGATAAGTATGATGGAAATGAACGAGCAAGCGCAAGCTCAAAATATGGCAATGATGGATCACAGTCATCATAAAATGAACAGTGAAACTACTGAACAGTCTACACAAGATTGCTGCGCTTCGGCCTGTGATTGTTACACTGGCAGTTGTTCAAATGTTGCTGCGCTACTTAAAAATATTATTAGCCATCAACCCACGATAGATTTATCCGCGAAAATACTTTTCTCCTCTAGTTTGGCATTAAGTCAACAATCTAAATCATTATACCGTCCACCTATATCGAGTTAAATACAGCCTAAGTGTGTCTAAAATTTGGTTCGTTTAGGCCAAATAACACTTTGACTGCGACTTTTTGATCTCGAAACTTAACAATATTGTTTATTCACCAAAGATAGCCTGAAGGAATATCTTACAATTATTTTCTAGCCTCATTTTAAAAGGGTGGAAATAGAAGTTGATTATAAGCTTCAACTTTATAGGAACAATTTTAATGAACAAATTCATCCAGCGCGGTAGAAACTGTATGAAGTACAGTGCCGCGATTGTAGCGTGTGCAATTTTTTCTGTTAAAGCAGAAAACACACCAATCACTCATAATTCAAAGCCTTTGTCTTTCAATAAAGCGATTAAGACAGCGCAAATTAACGACCCTTGGTTAACTGGTAATGTAAATAAACAGCGTGCGATAGAAGCAATGAGCAATGCCGTAAGTACATTGCCCGATCCCAAAGTATCAATTGGCTTAGCCAATTTACCAACCGACGGTTTTGATTTTTCCCAAGAAAACATGACTCAAGCCAAAGTCGGTATTTCACAAATGTTTCCTCGGGGAGATACAGTAGAAATTAAGGGGCGACAACTAAAAATACAAAGCCAAGCATATCCTTTTCAAAGAAAAGATAGAGAATCAAAAGTCGCGGTTACAGTGGGTAGTTTGTGGTTAGAGGCTTATCGTGTGCAGCAAAGTATTGCGCTAATTGAGAAGAACCGTTCTCTTTTTGAACAGCTAGTTGATGTTTCTGAAGCAAGTTATTCGTCAGCAATAGGTAAAACACGCCAACAAGACATTGTTCGTGCTCAATTAGAATTAACACGCTTAGAGGATAGACTCAGTCAATATGAACAGCAAAAACATCGATACCAAGGCATGCTTGCACAGTGGTTAACTCAACTGGATATTGAACAACCCTCTGAGTTAAGTCGCTCAGAAGAAGAGGCATACTTTAACAGCGAGTTTTCTCAATACAGTTTTTCTGAAAATAATGACAGGCCAACCAATGTTTTTTTGAATGCTGAATTGCCGCAAATAGTGTTAATCAATCAAGCGGTGATGACTAAGGGCCGTTGGCTCTCACAAGCTGCATTAGTGCAATACTTTTCAACACATCCTGCTGTTCTTGCCATTGAAAAGAAAGTGAGTGCCACCAAAACGGGTATTGCACTGGCTAAACAAAAGTATCAGCCTGAGTGGGGCGTTAATGCAAGTTATGGTTATCGTGCTGACGATCCTATGGGGAGAAGTCGAGCGGACTTACTCTCTGTTGGCGTAACCTTTGATTTGCCACTATTTACCGAAAAACGACAAGATAACGAAGTGCAATCTGCGATACACCAAACAGAAGCGGTAAAAACAGAAAAGCTCTTATTACTTAAACAATTACTTGGTAACTACTCAAGCGCGAAAGGTCGATTGCTGCGTCTCAAAGAAAGACAAAAGTTATATCGATTAAAATTATTGCCACAAATTCACGATCAAGCAGAAGCCTCATTAACTGCTTATACCAATGATGATGGTGATTTTTCAGAAGTGGTACGTGCACGCATTGCCGTTTTAAATGCCGAAATTGACGAGTTAAATTTGAATGTTGACGAACAAAAAATACGACTCGAACTGAACTATCTATTTATTGGCACTATTGAAAATACTACAGAAAACAATCAGCTAAATTTAGCGTCTCTCGGGAATAACTTTGCTAGTTTTGGAGAAAAATAATGAGTCATAATTTCATGAAGTCGCCAGTTTCACTATTCTTTGTTGGCATTAGCCTTGGTGCAATTATCACATTCGGCGCGATTGATTTATTAGCACCATCGACAAGCGAACAAATTATTGATAGTGACAAAGAAGAAAAGCAGCCGATGTATTGGGTTGCCCCCATGGATGCCAACTATAGGCGCGACAAACCTGGAAAATCTCCCATGGGCATGGATTTAGTGCCGGTATATGGCGACGACGGCAAAGGTCCTGATGAAGGTCCCGGCACAATTCGTATTTCTCCAGATGTAGTTAATAACTTAGGCGTACGCGTTACAAAAGCAAAATATCAAGCATTGCACACCCAAATTAGCACGGTAGGGTATGTAACTTACAATGAGGACTTACTGGTTCATATTCATCCTAGGGTGCAAGGTTGGATTGAAAAGTTATATGTAAAAGCGATTGGCGACCCGGTAAAAAAAGGTCAAGCCTTGTACGATATATACTCACCTGAGCTAGTTAATGCCCAAGAAGAATTATTATTAGCGTTAGATCGAAAAAACAACCGATTAATTACTGCGGCAGAAAACCGATTATCGGCATTACAGTTACCGCACTCAGCGATTGCTCAGCTTAAAAAGAACAGAAAAGTACAGCAAAAAATTACTTTTTATGCACCGCAAAATGGGGTTGTTGAAAATCTTAAAATACGCGAAGGCTTTTTTGTAAAACCCGGGTCAACTTTAATGTCGATTGGCGATTTATCAGAAGTGTGGGTAGAAGCTGAAGTGTTTGAAAGACAAGCAGGCCAAGTTAAATCAGGGACTCCAGTAACGATGACATTAGATTACTTACCCGGAAAAACTTGGCAAGGTCAGGTCAATTATATCTATCCTACGCTCGATGCTAAAACACGTACGGTTAAAGTTAGACTACGTTTTAAAAATGACGAAGGTGATTTTAAACCGAATATGTTTGCGCAAATTGCTATTCATACCACAGGCGATGATCAAGCATTGCTTATTCCAAAAGAAGCATTGATCAGAACAGGTAATCAAGACCGAGTCGTTTTGGCACTTGGCGAAGGAAGTTTCAAGTCGGTTGAAGTGTCTGTTGGGCGCTATGACAGCGAACATGTTGAAATACTTAAAGGGCTTAGTGCAGGAGAAGCCGTTGTTAGTTCGGCACAGTTTTTACTGGACTCTGAATCAAGTAAATCATCCGATTTTAAACGTATGCATTATGAGGCTGATGAAAATGACAACGCCGAAATGAACATGGGTGGTGCAAACCATCATGATCATACAACGACCAACACTGTTTCTTCAGCCACAGTAAACGGCACAGTTGTATCAGCAATGGCTAATCACCGAATGGTGACCATCGACCGAGAAGCGATTGAAAAATGGGGACGAGAAGCCGACAGAGTTGATTTTATTGTTGAAGATAGGGTTGATATGACCTTATTCTCACCGAATGCTTATGTCATGTTCACCTTTGAAATTAGAGAAGGCAATTTTATCATTGTTAGTGCAATGGCAATGCCTTCGCCTAAAGGAGAATAATAATGATCACCGCTATTATTCGTTGGTCTGTCAGTAATCGTTTTTTTGTACTGCTGGCGACATTGTTACTGGTTAGCGCAGGGCTTTATTCAGTAAGTAAAACACCTATTGATGCACTGCCAGATTTGTCTGATGTGCAAGTAATTATCAAAACAAGTTATCCAGGGCAAGCACCACAAGTGGTTGAAGATCAGGTTACCTATCCTATTACCACCGCAATGTTGTCTGTGCCGGGAGCGGTAACTGTGCGGGGCTATTCATTTTTTGGTGACTCGTATGTTTACGTTATTTTTGACGAAGACACCGATCTTTACTGGGCACGTTCAAGAGTGCTTGAGTATTTAAGCCAAGTTGCGCCGAACTTACCTAACGATGCCAAACCTCAGCTAGGCCCAGATGCTACAGGTGTGGGTTGGGTTTATTTGTATGCGCTAACCGATCCAACAGGACAGCACGACTTAAGCCAATTACGCAGTTTACAAGATTGGTTTTTAAAATATGAATTACAAACGGTGCCGGGCGTCTCAGAGGTGTCTGCACTTGGCGGTATGGTTAAGCAATATCAAGTGCGAATTGATCCCGATAAATTACGCGCCTTTGGCCTTCCGCTATCCCTTATTCAAACAGCAATTAAACAGAGTAATCAGGAAATTGGCGCGTCAGTTGTTGAAATGGCCGAAGCTGAATATATGGTCAGGGCTACCGGTTACATTAAAAGCGTTGAAGATCTAGAAAATATTCCCTTGGGTGTGAATGAAAACGGTACGCCATTGTTATTAAAAGATGTTGCCGATATTGGTACAGGTCCACAAATGAGGCGCGGTATCGCAGAGCTCAATGGTGAAGGTGAAACGGTAGGTGGCATAGTCGTTATGCGCTTTGGCGAAAATGCACAGCAGGTAATAAAAAGCGTAAAAGCCAAGCTCGATCAGCTTAAAAAAGGGCTACCCGCAGGCGTTGAAATAGTACCTGTTTACGATCGATCTACTTTGATTGAACGAGCGGTGGATAACCTAACAGATAAGCTATTAGAAGAATTAGCAGTGGTCGCTCTAGTATGTATTGTTTTCTTATTCCATGTGCGGTCTTCTTTAGTTGCCATTATTAGCTTACCTGTAGGAATTTTAACCGCCTTTATTATTATGCATATGCAAGGTTTGAACGCGAATATTATGTCGCTAGGTGGTATCGCTATTGCCATCGGTGCCATGATTGATGGCGCGATTGTCATGATCGAAAACATGCACAAACATATGGAAAAAACGCCACTCACTAAAGAAAATCGTTGGCAAATAGTTGCAGAATCTGCCAGTGAAGTAGGGCCCGCATTATTTTTTAGTTTATTAATTATTACTGTCAGCTTTATCCCTGTATTTACCTTAGAAGCTCAAGAAGGACGTATGTTTGCGCCATTAGCTTTTACCAAAACTTATGCAATGGCGGCTTCGGCGGCATTGGCGATAACTCTAGTGCCTGTCTTAATGGGTTTTTTCATTCGAGGCAAAGTATTACCCGAGCATAAAAATCCCGTTAATAGGCTATTAACTTTTGTGTATTTACCATCATTAAAAATCGCCTTACGTTTTCCTAGAATAACCTTAATAGCAGCCTTAGCTGTTTTGGCGATTGGTATTTATCCGTTGGATAAAATTGGCAGCGAATTTATTCCGCCGCTTGATGAAGGCGACTTAATGTATATGCCAACCACTTACCCAGGTATCTCCATTGGTCAAGCTCGGCAATTGCTACAGCAAACAGACAAACTGATTAAAAGCGTTCCTGAAGTCGCTACGGTGTTCGGTAAAGTAGGTCGTGCAGAAACAGCTACCGATCCTGCGCCGCTCACCATGATCGAAACCTTTATTCAATTAAAACCACACGACCAATGGCGTGAAGGCGTAACCACAGAAAGTTTGAAAAAAGAGTTAGACGCGTTAGTAAAATTACCTGGGGTAACTAACGCTTGGGTAATGCCAATTAAAACCCGAATAGACATGTTAGCGACTGGGATAAAAACGCCTGTAGGAATAAAAGTTGCTGGACCTAAGCTTTCGGTTATACAAGATATTGGTAAACAACTTGAAAGCATTTTAAAAGATGTCCCCGGTACTGCATCAGTGTATTCAGAGCGTGTAGCAGGAGGTCGGTATATTAAAGTTGATATTCAACGAGCCAAAGCCGCTCGATATGGATTAAATATCGCTGAAATTCAACAAGTAGTAGCTACAGCTATTGGCGGTATGAATGTTACTCAAACTGTTGAAGGATTAGAGCGCTATCCTGTGAGCTTGCGCTATCCACAAGACTATCGAGATTCTCCTGAGCAATTATCGTTACTACCTGTAGTAACGCCCAACGGCCAGCGAATATCCTTGGGTGATGTCGCTAATATTATCGTAGAAGATGGTCCTTCGGGTATTAAATCTGAAAATGCGCGCTTGAATGGTTGGGCATTTGTCGATATTGACGGTGTTGATGTTGGCAGTTATGTTGTTGCTGCACAAAAAGTTGTGGCAGACAATTTACAGCTGCCCGCTGGTTACTCTATTACATGGGCTGGCCAGTACGAATATATGCAACGCGCAAAAGCGAAATTGGCTTATGTTGTACCGTTAACCTTATTTATCATCATTGTTTTGCTTTATTTTAATTTTAGAAATGTAATTGAAGTAGCAATGATCATGGGCACCTTACCGTTAGCCATGGTGGGCAGTGTTTGGTTAATGTATCTTCAAGGCTTTAATTTCTCGATAGCCGTTGGCGTAGGATTTATCGCTTTAGCAGGCGTTGCCGTAGAAATTGGTGTCATTATGCTGGTGTATTTAAACCAGTCTTACCAAGCCATGCTAAGTGAGCATCAAGTAAAAAATACGCCTACCACCAAAGCCGATCTAATTCAGGCGGTTCTGCATGGTGCCGGAATGCGAGTTCGCCCGGTAATGATGACAGCAGGAACGGTGATTGTTGGCTTACTACCTATTTTATACGGCACAGGCACAGGCTCAGAAGTAATGAGCAGAATTGCTGCACCTATGGTTGGCGGCATGTTAAGTGCGGTTATTTTAACGTTGCTTGTGCTGCCCACATTGTTTTATTTATGGCGCTCGGCTTCGATAAAAAAGACGTAAGCTAGTAGCTTGATTGAACCTCAATTACTTGTTTAGCTTTTGAGGTTTTCAAATAGTAAAGACGATAAGGTGAATATTTTGTAGTAGAAATTTGAAGTAATTAATCATTTATTTAATTTAATGGTTGCTTGATAATAGAAAACTATCTTATAAACCTATGTAAACTGTTTCAAAATAAGCAGATATTTTAATGACTTGTAATTTTTATAATGAAAACGCTGATGGTTTCTTTAACGATACTGTAAATGCAGATATGTCATATATTTATCAAAAGTTTTTACCATTACTTAAAAACTGTGGGCATATACTTGATGCGGGGTGTGGATCTGGTCGTGATACTTACTTTTTCCTCAAACACGGTTTTCAGGTTACGGCCTTTGATGCCAGTGAAGCGCTTGTTTTAAAAGCAAGAGAGTATACTGGAATTGATGTAACGGTATCTACCTTTGAAACTTTTCAAAATGAAAAACCATATTTCTTATTTGATGCAATTTGGGCTTGTGCTTCATTACTTCATGTACCAAGCAGTGAAATAAAAATGTCGTTCGTTAACCTATCAGCACAACTAAAAAAAGAGGGTGTTTTTTATTGTTCTTTTAAGCTCGGCAGTAATGACACAAGAAGAAATGGGCGTAACTTCACTAATGCAGATGAAGCGCGTTTAAAAGTATTTATTGCAAATACAGGTTTGGTGATTGATTCCACCTGGATTACTGGCGATGTTCGACCCGAACGTCAGAATGAGCAGTGGTTTAATGCTATTTTGCGTAAATTATAGCCTACACATGACTTTTGATAAAATTGATAGATTATTAGCAACTTATAACTATTCATTAATAAGCATAGTTTCTGTAGGTCGGCTTTATATGTGTAAAGACAAACCGGCCATTTTAATTGATTCGTCTCTTTACAATTTATCGATTGAACACTTTCAGTATGTTGATTATACGAGCTATCAAAATAAACTCATGTATCAATTTAATGGGGTTTATCGCTTTTTAGCAACGGATATTATGTTGTTAAAAGCCGAGCTTGATTTATTTATTTCAAACAGTGTTGAAGAACTTGATCTGAAAATTTATGGAGCTGATCGAAGTAATTCGCATATTGACCCAACCCCACCTGAGTATAATTTTGCTCTTATCTTTGAACAAGTTTTTGGCGCAAAAAATCTTCATGCTTTACAAGCTGAAGCGCCTTATGTTGATCGCCAAGGCCACAGGCGATATATCGATTATGTACTTCATCGAAATTTACAACCTATTGCAATTGAATTAAATGGTGAGCAATATCACCATCCTCTTTCTGCAAGAGTGTCTGAAAAAAAGTACCGTTCACAATTATTTAAACAAAATTCTTTAGTAAATGATGGCTATCGCGTTTTTCGTTGGTCAAATCGGGGGATGCAAGACGAGTTTAAATTTGAAGATCAAATTAAAGAATATTTTGGTGATAACCAACATTTCAGATCAGCACCGTTATATCGTGCTAGCCGTAATATTGATTTTTCACTTTATGAACATCAAGAAAAAGCTATAGCTTCGCTGCAAGAAAAAAGAGCGAAAGGTGAACACACCTTTTTAATTGTATTACCTACAGGTATGGGCAAAACAGAAGTTTTTATTGAAGACTTTAGAGTAGAGTTTGCTAAAGGTAATATTGAAAGGGCCCTGTCGATAGTACCGAGCACAGAGTTGAAGAAGCAATTGATTCAACGGGTAACGTCACAATTGCCCGATATTCGTGTTGGTGACAATTTTTATGATCAGTCTTTAGATCTTATTGTTCAAACAAGTGCTTATGTTTTGCGTCATTTTAGAAATCTAACTTCTGAGTATTTTCATTATATTTTAATAGATGAAGCGCATCGTGCCGCAGCGCATGGATTGAGGAATGTCCTTGAATATTTCAATCCACAAAGCTTACTTGGTTTAACCGCTACCGATCAGCGTCTAGATCAGCAAAAGTTAGAAGATATTTTTGGTAGTTATCAAATTAATCTGTCTTTGGAAGAGGCGATCAAGAAGAAATTAATCCCACAAATTAGAGCTTTTCGCTTACTTTCCAATATTGATCTTTCAAATGTTCGGTTTAACGGTAAAGAGTTTGTTAAAAGCGATTTACAAAAAACAGTACAAGTTCCTTCTCGGGATCAGCTAGTGGTTGATTTATTAGTAAAATACTTCACAAAAAATAATAGTACCACTTCGCCTAATAACCTTATTGTAAACAAGCAAGGGGTAATTTTTTGTGTTGATATCAAACATGCTAAGCGAATGTCAGCATTATTAAATAAACATGGTGTTAAAGCTGCCGCTGTTCATGGCACAGATAGAGCAGGTTTAGCACAGTATCAATCTGGCGCTATTCAATTTTTATGCGCCTGTGATTTATTGAATGAAGGTTGGGATGCGCCACAAACTTCTGTCATTGTCATGGCAAGACCAACAATGTCTAAGGTGTTATACACACAACAGCTTGGAAGAGGAACGCGAAACCACCCTGACAAAGAAGCGCTTTATGTTATTGATGTTGTCGACAGCTACAGCGCTGCTTTGCAGCCTTGGTCAGTACATAGTTTATTTAATTTTGGTATGTATCAACCCTTTGCAGATTTAGTGAATGATGTAGAGGGCACCCCTAACAAAGAGCTGATTGTACTCGATGGTTTATGGGAAACTGAACGGCGTTTAGAGCCGATAAATATTTTCAACTTTGAGCAAGAATTTGGAGATTTGTTAAATGAAGAACAACTTGCTAGAGAGCTTTTCTTGTCGACAAGTACTATCAAGTCTTGGTTAAAAAAAGGAAGTATCACCGCACATAAAACGTTACCTTTTGGCAATAAAACGCTTAATTACTTCACCGAGCAACAAGTTGAAATAATTAAAAAAAATCATCAAATAAAAGACAGAACAGAAGATAGTCGAAAATTAGATTTTTATGAGTTTTTAGACAAAAGAGATTATACATTTTCCTATAAAATTATATTTTTATTAGCCATGGTTAATCATTGTAATGATCGAGGTGAACTATCACTTGATGATCTAGCTGAACAGTATCAAAATTTTTACTTAGCATTATTAAAACAATTCGGTTCAGTAGAAAAAACCAACAATCCATTAAATAGTAAAAAAAACCTCAATAATGTTAATTATTTAAAAAAGAGTATTAGAGAAAACCCATTTGAAAAATTTGAACGTAAGCGTTTCTTTTATCAATGCAAAGACTTAAATGTTATTTCCTTTGATTCAGTTCTTTGGGAAAAGCTAGATAATACTGATTTAGTTAAGATCACCGAACAAATGATTGATGATGGTATTCAATATTTTCAAAAGTGTAATCTGGAATTAACGCGTAAAAACTTTAATGTATTAACTGGCCAACACGAGAATAATAACATTTCAGATATTGCAGCCAGTCGAGCAACTGCTGTTAATAATCAACTAGAAGAATCAGGACTTGATTTACCATTTTATTCAAGTCTTAAAATAGCTTGTGGTCATTTTAAAACAAGCCAGCACGATGAAGTTGAAAATATTTTTGTGCCTGACAGTTCGCACAGTTTCGGAACCCTGAACCCTGAAATACACTTTATCGCCACGGCATCGGGTAATTCTATGAACGGTGGCAAAAACGCGATAGAAGATGGCGATTTACTGTTGCTGGAAAAAATAACGGCTAACAATGCAGGCTCTATTTCTGGTTTAACAATAGCGATTGAGACACAAGATTTAACGGGTGATGATCAATATTTATTGCGTGTAGTGAAAAAAACAGCCAACGGACAATACTCGCTTGTAGCCAATAACCCAGATTATCCAGATATGTTGGCTAACGAGCAGATGAATACTTTTGCAAGGTTGAAGTCAGTCTTGAAATCTAGTCCAATTTTTTGATAGGTAATTCACTACAGTTGCTCATTCCCTAATCTTTGTATTGTTGCCACACCATTGAGCTAATTGTATCTTTTTAAGTTTACATTCAATGGTTTGTATCATTAATAACGTTATTATAACTTAGGTATTCTTGTTTCAAATTACTTTTCTCTAGAAGAATACAATAATAAACGTTTACTATTTTCACCAATAATTTGCTGGTGATAGAAACGTTCAAAATTAATTTTTGTTAGTGAGTTAAGTGCGTTTATAAGCTGTGGTTTTTTATTAAACGGCGTTATGCTTTCTAGAGCAGATTTCTCTTTTAAATCAATTGTAGGAAGTTTAGCGGCATATAATTCTTGCTCTAGATCATTCGTATAACTATTCAGGCGGAAAGAAGGATCATTCAGCGTGCTAATGGCTAAGTTGATTTGTTGTTGAAACTCTACCTTAGACATGGCGTTAAGCGTTTTGGCATATTCCGTTAAAAAATCATTACTCGCTTGGTTTAATTGTTCAACAGAACTATTGCCAGATTGGGCTACCATAACGATATTAGCGCTATTGTATGTAGGAAGTTGGCTCATATGTACAAAGTAGGCGAGGGATTGGTCTGTACGTATACTATGAAAGTATTTTCGCTGTAATATGGTATTGGCTAAAAAGAATTTTGCCTGATTATCAATACTTTCATCATGAGCTTGAATGGCAAAAGCTATACTGGCATCACTGTGGTCTATGTACAGTTTTTTTACCTGTTGAGGAATTGGTAATTGTTTTATTTTAGGGCGTTGCGTTAAGCCAACGCTAAGTCGCTTTTTATGCTTCGAACGTAATTTATCAATAAAGGCTAATAGTTGGTCATTAAAAATATCACCAACTATAAGTCCTGTGAGTTGAACTTTGTTATCAGATGATATTCTCGATAGATAATCTTGATAAGTTAATTCTCTTAATTTTTTTGCGACAGCACTATCATATTCTTCATCAACGAGTTCTTGGTATATAGCGCGCTCTACTTGCCAGTGAGGATAATCACTCTTTCTAAAATCTATATCCATTAGTAGTTCGTTTTTGGCTAAATTAAAGGCTGGTTCAGAAGTTTCAAATTGAAAAAACAGATCTGTCACTTGCTGCATAAATTCAAAGTAGTTTTGGCTATAGCCATTTATTTCAATAGTATAACCAGACGAAAAACTGTCAATATTGAAAGTAAAGCCTGCTAAATAAGCGAAGTAATTTGTGTTTGATAGGTGATCTTGTAAAACTTTACTGCGCACTTTTCTTATCAGTGCGTCCGTTTTATTTAGTTGATCATAAATACGCAGTTTGGTACTGATTTTATTATCACTAATGTCTGTTTTGTATTGTGACCATAGGCTAATGCCTTTTTTATTTATAACTAACTTAGGTTGCTGGATTAACAATTTTCTTGCTGAATTAGCAGGTAACACGGGGGATATGTTGTTATTAAAGTTGCCTTGTATTGCGACAAAGTATGGGTTTTTTACTGGGTAATGCATGGTTTTGTCGGCTTTAGCTTGTTTCCACAGCGATAACTGTGCTTTGCTAAAGGCAGTGACACGGTATGGGGTGTTGTATAAAGTTTCTAATTTATTCGCCTTTATATTATTTCGGTTAATTACAAGCTGCATATTTTCAGGGGTTAATGAGGTTAAATAGTCAGAAAAATTATTAGCTGCAAGTAAAGTATTGTGATTAAGCCAGTTGGCTTTTGGGTAAAGGGGCATATCAAAACTAATGTCGCTTATCCAATCGCCAGGCTCTTGTTCTGTTGGGAAGTCAAACTCTCTTTGCGCTTCAATTTGGCTGTCTTGTCTAATCCAGCTAGGTAAAGGTTGAGTTTTTAACAAGTTAATATAGGCAAATATACTTTCAATAACTTTGTCGGTATTGGCTAAGCCTTTTTCTGTTAGTTGAATATACAGCGCTAATATTCCGTAATAACGGTTCCCATCTATACTGGCCTGTAATCGACTAATTAACCCCTGCTCCTTTAGGTAAGCATATAATGAACCTTCCGCTTCATGGCTAAGTAAATCAGTCACTAGTAATTGTGTGTTTTCAGGAAAGTTATTATTACTAGCAGGCACTTCAAAACGGATGTCTAAGCTAGTGATACCCGATTGGGTGCTAAGCTCAATTTGACGGGCTAATTGTTCAGGTAAGTGTAGCGGCTGGGTTGATTTTTTATCAGACAGATTACTTATGGGTATTTGGTTAAAATGCTGAGTTACCATGCTTTTAAGATCTGCTACAGGGGCGGTACCATAGACAACCAAAGTCATGTTTTGTGCGCCATAATATTGCTGATGAAAGTTATTTAAAGCGCTTTTAACTTCAGTTAAATCACCGCCAAGTGTCGTAGCATTGCCAATACCAAACTTAGTCGACGGATGTGCTGGATTACTTTCTTGTTGTAGGATTGCAGAAATTTTTAGCCAGTCGCTAACTCTGCCTGTAAACTCGTTATCAACGGCTGTGCGTGACTTAGCAATTATCTGCTCTTCAAGTAAAGGAGAGGTAATAAAGTCAGCGAGACGTTGTAAACCTTCGTTAAGAGCTTGAGCAGCTATTTGAAAATGATAACGCGTACCATCACTTGATGTTGATCCATTTGACCAGCCACGATGGCTTTTTATAAAAGCATCAAACTCGTTGATCTCAGGAAAATTTTTACTACCTAAAAAAACGGCATGCTCTAGTAAGTGCGGTAAGCCAAGGTAATTCTCTGGCGCATTACGATATCCTACAGAAACCACTAAAGAAGCGGCTGCAACATCGCTGTTGGGTTCTGAAATAACTAACACTTCTAACTGATTGGCTAAAGTGAATGGGAGGTAGTTTTTATCATCGTACTGACTTTTGATTACTTCATCATTGGCGATGGTGCTTGTTATCATGAATGCGTTTGTTATAAGTAAAATAGCAAGCAGCACAGTACTTTGTTTAAATATATTAAACATTAAAATCCCTTTAGTATTTTTTTTGAATAAGTTTAGCGACCTCAATAACTCTTTCCTCAGATTTATTGAAATCAAATAAAGCAATATTATCAGAAATTGTACCACTAAACACTTGATCTTCTTGCATGATTACACCGACCTGATCTCTAAAGTTAGAAACACCAAATTGTATTAATGGAATATTATCAATTAAAATCTCAACCTTTGTTGGATCTCTCAACCCTAGCATTAACTTTAATAACGTTGATTTATCATATTTTTAATAATCCGCTTAATACACCATCAGTCTTAAATGCTTGGGTTTGGACACAAGGACTTTTTTGGGATTCTCGCGTTGAAAAATTACCGTCAGGCGGTATTCGTACACCCGATAGTGCTTTTGGAGAAGCGGATCCTGAAGTAGGTGAAAGTGTTTGTGTTGCACAATGCCTAAGTATATTGATGAAGGAATACAAAGTATTACTGTTAGCACAGCGCATGGTACGGGTGATTTAAGTATATATACTGGTAGTACTTGGCTTAATGCGGACTCACTTGATCAACATTCAACAAATTTTAATAGTAATAATGAAAGTATTATTATAGAAACACCAACTGGTGGTTGGTTATATATGACTGTTGATGTACAAGAAGCAAGTGGTATGAGTATTGACGTAACAAATCAGCAGTAAATATACTGTTAGATAAGAGCGTGTAATAAAGATTGTGCAAGCAGATTTTGAATGTAAATTGAAGCGAATATAAAGGTAACTCTATATTCGCTTTATTTAATTTATATTACTAAACATCTTGCCCACAAGCCCAGCCGCTGGCCCAAGAAAATTGAAAATTATAGCCTCCCAACCAGCCGGTAACATCGATTACTTCACCGATAAAATACAAGCCTTTGGCTTTTTTAGCTTCAAAAGTTTTTGACGATAATTCGTCGGTATCAACGCCGCCAAGTGTTACTTCGGCCGTTCTGTAACCCTCTGTTCCGTTTGGTTTTATTTGCCATTGGTGAATATAGTTATGCAGTGTTTCTATTTCTGCATGGCTGAGTTGGTTGAGGTTTTTATCTGGAATATCGCCACTTTTAATCAAGGCTTCAATAAAGCGTTTAGGCAGTACGGTGGACAATTGGTTTTTTAATGACTTTTGACCATGGCTTTCACGCCACGTAGCAATGAGCTCTGTTAGATTTTCTTCAGGCAGTAGGTTAATGGTTACTGCCTGTCCTGCACGCCAAAATGAAGATATTTGTAAAATGGCAGGGCCTGATAAACCGCGATGGGTAAAAAGGATGTTTTCTTTAAAGCGTGTGCCGTTTTCGCTGCTGACTTCTGTGGCTATGCTGATGCCTGATAAACCCTCAAATCGAGTTTTGTCATGATCATGTAAGGTAAAAGGTACAAGTGCTGCTGTAGTTGGCAATACGTTTAAACCTAGTTGCTCAGCAATTTTATAGCCAATGGGGCTAGCACCCAACTTTGGCATGGTTAAACCGCCAGAGGCGACAACCAACGAGCTGCATTGATAACTTGTTTCGGTGGTGTTTACTAAGTAACCCGTTTCATTTTTTGTGATGCTAACAACTTCATTTCTTAATTTTACCGTGACACCTGCCCATTCGCACTCGGTCATCAATATGTCAACGATGTCTTGTGCGCTGTTGTCACAAAATAATTGCCCTAAGGTTTTGTGATGATAAGCAAGGCCGTGGCGATCAACTAAGTCGATAAAGTCTTGCGAGCTATAACGACTTAGTGCCGATTTAACAAAGTGAGGGTTCTGGCAAAGATAATTGTCGGGTTCAGCATTTTCGTTAGTGAAATTACAACGACCACCACCACTAATTAGTATTTTTCGTCCGGGCTTTTTGCCCATATCGATTACCGTAACATTACGGCCACGATAGCCTGCGCTGGCGGCACACATTAACCCTGCAGCGCCGGCGCCAATAATTAATACGTCTGAAGTTTCAATAGTCACGAGTTATGCGTTTGGCTCTGTCATTATGCTAGTTGTGCCTTTTCTTGCCATTTCTGCTAGATCTTTATCGACAAAAAATAGTGCATGGCCGTCATGGCCTACAAGGTTAATTTTATCTAGAACACTTTTAAACAATGTTTCTTCTTCGTGCTGCTCAGCAACATACCACTGTAAAAAGTTGAAGGTTGAGTAGTCTTGGTTGCTAAATGCGCGATGCGCTAATGAGTTAATTTTTTCTGTGATCAAGCATTCATGCTCATAGGTTTTCTCAAAAACGTCAGCCAACGATTTAAACTCGTGTGGAGGAGCATCAATTGAACCTAACACTGGTAAAGCGCCAGTTTCACTCACGTAAGTAAATAAACGTGTCATGTGATCCATTTCTTCAGCCGCATGTTTACGCATAAATTCAGCTGCGCCTTCGAAGCCTTTTTCTTCACACCAAGCGCTCATTTGAAGGTATAAGTTTGAAGAGTAAAATTCTAAATTTATTTGTTGGTTAAGTTCAATAACCATTTCTGCTTTAAGCATGAGAAGCCTCGTGAGTGAATAGGGGGGAAGTACATTTATTACAGGCGAATTTTGCCTTGTTAGGGTGTTATTTTCAAGTGTTTAAGGTAAGTTGCTTGGTTCTTGAGCTAAGAGACTCTTAAGTTGATCCAATGCTGTAATGAGTTCTGGTGTATATCTTGATGTGTTGATAGTTCGTACTATCTCTTTGGCTTGCTCATGCAAACCTTGTTTGAATAACAACTTAGCAAAGTAATATTGAATGAGCTCTTTTAACACTTGATCGTTGGCTAGTGCTGTATATTCTAAAGCAAGTAAATAATGTTTTTTAGCTGAGTCAAGTTGATTTGCGATCACTTGGTTACGGGCTAAATTATAATACACCGTCGCGATTTGTTGATAATTACCATATTTTTTAGCCCAAGTTATAGTTTCAAGCCAATAATTAATTGCTTGTTGTTTGTAGCCTAATCGAACCGCTAAATGGGCTAAGTTGCCGTACAGTTCTAACTTAAATACAGGGTCTTGGAGGCGTTCATATTTTACGGCCAATTTTTGTAAGGACTGGTAGTTTTCTTTGTTATCTTCGCCAACATACATTTTTAAATTAGCCAGTTGAAGTAATAGCATGAGGTTAGGGTAGGCACTATGCATTAATGCTAGCTGTTCTTCTGCCTTTTTGATGTAAATTTTACGCTGTTCAGTAAGCGATGATTTGTCACTGATGTTGGCGGCACTTAAACTTTTTGCATAATAAATATATAAAGTAATTTTAAATGGAGTAGGCAAGGATTCGTCATTCACCCAAGGCTTAACCGCGGTGTGTAATTCCGTTATTTTTTGTAAAGAAAAGAGAGAATCAAGTTTGTATTGCATTAAATCAAACCAAACACGACTGCGAACTGTCGTTGCTAATAGTGCTTGGTCAACGTCTGATAAGCATTCAGTGGGTGATTTAATACATACACTGTGAATATTGGTCATATTCACTGGCTTTTTAGCCGTAGCACTGCTTAGTGGGGCAGTTAACAAAAGCAGTACATAATAAAAATAGTAGTAGCGATAAGGCAGCATAACGTATCAACTCAAAGAATACTTAACAATAATACCAATTTCACTCTCATTAATTATGTGATTATTTTTAGTGGTTAAGATAACCAATTACTGCGTATAAACAGATCACTTAATGAATGAAATTGGTAAAAGTATAGAATAAATTAGAATGGCTGTTGGCAATTTATAGCACGACTTATCGCCATTTCGATTCAATTTAACCTAATTTCACAACAATTGCATTGATTTTAGGTTAAGTTGCTGTATCAAGTTTCGCTAAAGTTATGACGTTTAATTGGCAAGTTGATGAAGGCGTTAAAATTTAACGCCTAACATTAATGTTACTTACATTTGTGATTGAATATAATTTTGTAAGCCGACTTTATCAATTAAACCAAGATGTTGTTCAAGCCAATAAATGTGGTCGGTTTCTGTATCTACTAATAATTCTTCTAATATGCCGCGAGTAACGTAGTCTTTCTCTTGTTCGCAAACAGTAATTATTTCTCGTAAGCTTTTTGCCACTATATGCTCGGCGGCAAGGTCAAACTCAAGCATTTCTTTTACGTTGCTACCTACTTTAATAGGCTCGCGAGAAGCCGTGTCTGCTTTACCTTCTAGAAACAAAATACGCTCTATTAGTAATTTTGCGTGGCCTAATTCTTCTTCATGTTCGTGGGTAAGTTGTTCATGTAGCTTTTTAATCCCCCAGTCTTCATAAAGTTCTGCATGGGCTAGGTATTGATCCATAGAGGTTAGCTCTAAGGTAAGCTGCTTATTGAGTAAGTCGATTATCCGTTGGTTACCTTGCATGTTATTCCTCCATCATAGATTGTAAGTAGTTTTCGATACCAACATTACTGATTAATTGTTGTTGAGTTTCAATCCAATCGGTGTGGTCTTCTTCATACGCTAAAATATCTTCTAATATTTCGCGGCTAACGTAATCTTGTTCAGTTTCGCATAACGCGATAGCTTTTTTCAGTGCGGTAATTTGTTCAGCTTCAAAGGTTAGGTCGCACTGCAGCATTTCTGCGGTGTGTTCGCCAATGTGTAATTTGCCTAGCTGTTGTAAATTAGGTAAGCCTTCAAGAAACAAAATGCGCTCAATTAATTGATCCGCTTGTTTCATGTCTTTAATAGATTTTTTGTAGCCTTTTTTATCTAGTGCCGTTAAGCCCCAGTTTTTATAAATACGTGCGTGTAGAAAGTATTGGTTAATTGAGGTGAGCTCAAAGGTGAGTATTTGATTTAAGCTACTTAATACAATAGCGTTACCCTTCATTTTATTCTCCATGGATAGCGTAATAATTGCATTAATATATAGGGTGCGGTAATAGCAATCAAGAACGAATAAATCTATCTAACTTATTGATAGATAACTTTAAAATAAGCGACAAAGAATGCAAATAAAAACGATTCTTATCTATGGCTTAGGCAGGAACAAGCTGTAATAAAAATAGGTAAGTAAGCGAATGATACTAAAGAAGAAAATTAAAAATTAGCGGATAATAATAAATTCAGGTGGAGTTTGTTATTAATTATTTACGCGACTGCCGGCTGCGCTTCTGCAATTTGCATTAGCTTATTATTTAATACTTGTTTCGCGCATGAACAACATTTTCCACATTGAGAGCCAACATTTAGCTCCTGAGTTATTTGTTTCATACTAACCGCACCATCATCAATGGCTGCTTCAATGGCAGTATCGGTAACACCGTGGCAAAGACAAACGTACATAAAATAATACCTAATAGAAAAGAACGAACAAATAATAAACTAAATGATAATGATTATCAAATAGATTAGTTGTTATTTAGCAATTTATTTTAATAACTAAGTAAAAGTTATGTACAATCAATTAGCTAAACTAACTAATGCGCTTTTAATCATATAGGCTATTAATTGGTTGTTTAATTTTGGTTTATTTATGATTTACCATTCAAGTAGGGTGCCTTTTATACAATGAAAAATAACCAAAGCAAAAAATTGCTTGTTACTGTTTTCTGCATTTTTAGTGTTACACCATTGGCTAGCTTTTCAGAAGAAGTGAACCCATTCAACGAATGTTTATATGAAGAGATAAACATTTCTGGGAAAACGAAAACATTAGAAGAGCTCGAAACGTTTTGTGAAAAAAAATTAGTCACTGATAAAGTAGGTGATATAGAGCTCGGCGTTATTTCAAAACGTATTATTAAAGAGCAAAAAACACAAGAAAATCCTTATGTTTTAACGCCTCATAAAATGAACTACATTTTGCCGATCACTTACACAAATAATGTTAATAATGAGCCCTATCAAGATTATTCAAATTGGGGAGGGAATTTAGATTCAGTAGAAGCTAAGTTTCAAATTAGTATTAAAGTCCCATTAAATCATCGGGATATACTAATTGGTGGTGATAAATTGTATTTTGGTTTTACACTAGAGTCTTGGTGGCAAGTTTATAATGATGATATTTCGAGGCCCTTTAGAGAAACTAATTATCAGCCAGAAGGCTTTTATATGGCACCACTCGATTGGCATCCATTAGATGGAAACACGGGTTTTGTTGTCGGCTTTGAACATCAATCGAATGGCCGTTCAGCATTATTATCTCGAAGTTGGAACCGTGTTTACGCTAATTTTCTTTTTGAAAAAGAAAATTTAGCAATATCGTTCAAACCGTGGTGGCGTGTTCCTGAAGGCGACAAAGAGAGTAGTGTGAATGAGTCTGCGAATGACAACCCTGATATTGATGATTACATGGGGAACTTTGAGTTGAGCGTAATTTATAAGTTAAATAATAAGTATGAGCTTTCTGTGCAGGTGCGCGATAATTTTGCCAAGCATCATGGAGCGATTGAATTAGGGGTCACTTTTCCATTGTGGGGGAAACTTCAAGGTTATGCTCAATACTTTAATGGTTATGGTGAGAGCTTAATAGACTACAACCATAAACAACAGCGTATTGGTATCGGTATTGCGTTAACTAATTTACTTTAAGGTTAAGTGTCGCTACAGCCTAAATTTTCATTAACGGTATAGATAAAATGGCTACTTCAATAAAGCGAATAGCCATTTTATTTCTGTTTAAATGCCGCTTAATTTAACTGAGGTACAAATAATGCTTTAGGTAGCTTGTCTGTATTCGGCGCTGTCAACGTTAGTGAACTACTTTCGGGCATTAATCCAGCTGTTTCTAGCTGAGTTGCTGGCTGTTCTTCTGGCACTGTTTCAGGTTGCTCCGGTGCTTTAGGGTTTGAGCTAGTGCTACTATCAGAATTACAAGCTGCTAGCGTAAATACAGCTATAACAAGCAAAATATTTTTCATTATTGCTCCTTAATATTTCACCCAGAAATTAGCATTATCGTGAATTTCGCTTAACACTGACTTGCCTTCTGCTTCAATCATCTCTTGAGTTACAGAGTTGCTACTGTATGCTTCGTTATTCCACCATACAATTTCTGCATCATTAAATATGGACATATCATGCAAATGCTGATCTGTATCTGTTGTATATTGATTCCAACCTGGTGCACGCGCTGGCATGACCATTAATGATGGGGCAGGATTACCTTCTCCACTACTACTATGATCATGACCACTGGTTTCTACATCCCAGCTAACAGAAATTTCTTGGTCACTATCGTTGATACAGTATTGTGTTACTGGAATAAATACTGTGCTAAATGCTGCATCAGGTAATTTACCTCTAAAACTAACCGTATAATATTGAGTGTCGCTATCTCGCTCAGTGCCGGATGTTTTCACCCAAGTAACTTCGTTATAGCCATGCTCACCTTCAACACTCACAGCTGATGCTTGTCCGAATACAGCATCAATAGCATGAACTGACGTAATGCTTGATGGTACTTTAGCGACTATACGAACAGTATCTTCAGAACCTGATATTTCATCAGTGCACCCATGAGGAATACTCAATTCAACAATACTGGTTTTATTAACAAAGTGTGGGCCAGAAACTATGTCAACATGCGCCTGAACAGCTGCTATGGTGAAACAAGAACTTATTAACAAGCTTGTTTTTAATGTTTTTTTCAACTTATCTTCCCTTTTTTGATGTAAGTTGGAAAGAAATTATAAAGAGAATTAATTAAAATAAAATGTGGTAAATTGTCGCAGTGAGTCGTATAAATAATGCACTTAATGTTGAGCTTAGTGGTTTAGTTATTATCCTTAGGGATCGCTTGATTCACATAAACGTCAAAACGATTTTTCTTCATTTTTATACTGGTTGAAGGCTTTTTATCAGCCAGTGGTGGTGCATAGCTTGGTCTTTTTACTACCACTCTGTATTTAGCCAAAGCTAGTGCAGGCGCTAGTAGTTCATCGGCATCAAGGTCTTCACCAACAAGGGTTTGAAAAACACGCATCTCTTTTTTTACCAAAGCAGACTTTTCACGATGTGGGTACATAGGATCAAGATAAATAACGTCAGGTTGAATGGCTAAGTCGGCTTGCTTAATTAATGAAGCATTAATTAATGTTAAATTGTTGGTAATTAATTCGCCTATTTCGCTATTGAGTTTACCGCGTTCAATACCGTCATCAAGCAAGGCTGCCACGATTGGCATACGTTCCATCAAGGTAACTTTACAACCTAAACCTGCAAGTAAAAATCCATCTCGGCCTAGGCCTGCCGTCGCATCGAGTACGTGCGGAGTAAACCCGTGCTTTAATCCAATTGCTTTGGCGATATCTTGGCCTCTACCACCACCAAATTTACGTCGATGGGCAACAGCTCCGTCAACAAAATCAACTTTTATAGCCCCTAATTTGGGTTCATCTAGTTTGCATAGCTCTAAACACTGATCGTTAACTTGCAACAAAAAAATGAGCTCTTTATTTTTACTGGCTGCTTGTCGATCGCCTAAGTAAGGAAGGTGCCACTTATTGGCGACTCTTTTTGCATGTGAAGCATCTGATGAATGAACATAAGCAACGGCAATATTTGAAGGCGTTTGTTGAAGCATTGTAGTGTCTAGTGCGTTATCTATTGGTAGATGATAACAGAGAGCTTGAATGCGTCTCTACCTATTTCAACGCCAATGACAGAAAATTATCAATTGTCATATTAGTTTCATTTTTGCCGATTAGAATTGGCCGCAAGAAATATCGGTCGTATTAATGGAAGTATTATGACAGTAAATAGTAAAGAAAATGCTAGCCTTAAGAGCTTAAATAATAAAATTAATCAATCAGTTAAGCAGCTGGCCTTATTAGCCAAGCAAACTTTTGGTATTGATATTGCGATTAATAAATTCCTTCAAGAAAGCGAATATCGCACGCTAGTTTTAGAAGAATTATATCAACTAGGCGATAACGCTATTGTGTCTGTTATTGAGCAAATAAAAGCTGAGTATCAACAAAAAAATACCATAGAAAAACAACAAGCGAGTCAACATATTGCCGCAGTACATCACCGAAAAAATCCCAAGCTATATTTACTCGCTTTATCAATTGGCCTGATGGGCTTAATCGCATTTAATGCGTATTACTTTTTAATGCAAGCTCAAACACAGCCCTCGCAAGTTGTGAGTCCTCAGCAGAGCACTCAAACAATAAGTCCTGCACTTGCTAAAGCCAGTTTACCTAAAAAAGTGTTACCGATAACTTTACCTAATAAATCAGCAGAACTCGTTTTTAAACTGCATGGCTCAAATACCATAGGTGAAAAGCTAGCACCTGCCTTATTAAAAGGGTATCTACAAACGCAAGGAGTTAACGACTTTTATTGGCTGCAAGGCAGCAGTAAGGTTGAGAAAACACTACAGTACATTAAAGATAATAAGGCTTATGCCATTGAATTACACGCCCATGGTTCGAGTACTGCATTTAAAGACTTAGAAAAAGGTGCAGCGAATATGGGCATGGCTTCTCGCCGCATAAAACCAACAGAAATATCAACACTAAAAGCTAATTTTGGACAATTAGATAAAGTAGGTAACGAGCATATCGTTGGCCTTGATGGCTTGGCGGTTATTGTTAATCAAAATAATCCGATCAAACAGCTTTCAACTAAAACACTCTCGCGTATTTTTTCAGGTGAAATAACCCGTTGGTCGCAAGTAGGTGGCGAAGATAAAGCGATTAATTTATTCGCCAGAGACACTAATTCAGGGACATGGGATACCTTTAAAAACTTAGTGCTTAAAAAGTTTCAGCGAGAGTTAGCCACCAGCGCACAACGCTTTGAGTCAAGTTCAGAATTATCAACCAAAGTGTCTCAAGATGAATTTGCCATTGGCTTTATCGGCTTAAACTATATTTCGCATAACAAAGCATTGGCTGTTTCTGAAGGTGTAGGCACGAAAGCGATATTTCCAACGCGTTTTACCATAGGTACTGAAGATTATGCGCTATCTCGTCGTTTATATTTTTATACACCGACTAACGCGTCAAATATGGTGAAAGACTTTGCTCAATTTGCCATTGCCGAGCAAGGTCAAGAAATTGTAGAAGAAACAGGGTTGATCTCTCAAAACATTAAAAGTGAAAAAGTTTATCCTTTGTATGGTGCGCCTAAAAAATACAATGAATTTGTTAAAAAAGGTCAACGTTTATCCCTTAATTACCGTTTTAATTACGGTGCTAATGAACTTGATAATAAGGGAAAAAGAGATTTACAGCGCTTAGTGAAATACATGGAAAACAACAGCAATAGACGTTTAGTCTTAATGGGATTCTCGGACAGTATTGGTAAAAAAGTGAAAAACCAAAAACTGTCACTTATGCGTGCTATGTCTGTTGAGCGTGAATTAATTGCCAGAGGCATACCCGTTATGTCGGTGGAAGGTTTTGGTGAAGCGCTACCTATTGCGAGCAATGAAACGGCTGCGGGGCGCGAGCGAAATAGACGAGTAGAAGTTTGGTTATTGTAACTGTTTTTGGGAGAATTCTATGTTTGTCAGTTTGGTTAATGAAGTTAAATTAATTTCTGTATTTCAGAAATATAACACGACTGAAGCTGCACAAGTCAGGGCTGATATTTTATCAATTTTGGCATCGCTTGACTTGCCTTCACAAGTATCTGTTGAGCAAATGAAATGCGAAGGTACTTGGACAGCAGGCGAGATTGATACAAACTTACAAGGTTTTAGTGCATCAAAGCGTACTTTGTCAGCCCTTTTTTTGAATAAAGAAAAGTTAGCACTTGCTGTCGAGCAATTCTCGTTGGCTGAATATATTGAGTTAAGAAGAGTATGGATTAGTTTACTGCCGTTTTTAACGCAAGAGTCTCGTCATAGCGTTGCCATAAACGAGGATAGTAGACAAGAGAGCTTAACTGAGCGCACAGCGAATAGTCTTCCCGCTAATCTGGTGAGCCACTTAATAGAATCAAAAAGCAGTACCGTGGCAAAAGCACGATTAACCTTGTCTCAAGCATTAAAACAACCAACAAAGTCTGTTGTTGATAACGAAGCCGATTTATTTAAAGCAGCGGTTGCTAAGGCAAAATTAATAAAGCAGCAAACACTTGAGCAGAAAAAACCTCAAGCAACGATTACACCAATTTTTTCGGCTAACGGTGAATCGCTACGTAAGCAGGGCTAACTGGCTTCTTGAACGTGTATATAGTTATCGCCAGTAGCAAAGGCAACTAATTGACTTAATTGGCTAAGGGTTAGACCGCTTTCTTGTTGCCATTGGTTAAAAGCAGCTTGAATTGCCATTAAACTTTTTTTACTTTGAATGCCGCCATCAATAATCTGATGGGCTCTAAAATACGCTTCTACGTCGCGCGTTAACAAAAAAGTATCTTTGCCTAAGGCTCTTAATGCATAAGGGCCCGTATTACCACCAAGGCGTTGACCATGCTTTTTTAAGTACGCCCATAAACCAATCATATCTTCGCTAGGCCACTGTGCAATAAATTGACTAAAGCTGTGGCCATTTTGTTGCTCGTCAAACATCATTTGGGCGTTGGCTTTAATGGTTTTTACTTTGTTGTAGTTTCTAATAATTTTAGGATCTGATGCTTTTCGTTCCATCATTTCTTCTGGCATCATTAATACTTTGGTGATGTCAAAATTAAAAAAACTGTCTTCGAAATTAGCCCATTTATTTTCAACCACTCGCCAAACAAAGCCCGATTGAAAAATTTTCTTGGTAAAGGCTGAAAGTATTCGATCGTCTTCAAGTTGATGTACCTGAACGCCAACATCATCACCGTTTAGTAAATACTCAAGTGACTGTACGCCACCTTTTCTTTGGGCTGCGCGTGCAAAAATTGTGTTGAATTTTTCTAGTTTATTTAAATTCATAGGTGTAACTAAATCCTAACTTTTTTACTTGACCAAAATTATCATCGGATATAAATGCAAAAAGATTAATAGAGTTATGGGCATTGAGTTTATAACTTACGCCACCACCGCCCCATACATTACTGTAATCGTTAGAGCCGATACCACCACCAGTGAATGCTAAAGCCGTCCAATGCTTATTAATTGGTCGTATTGCAAAAACGCCGAGATAACCGCCATTGCTGGTATTTTGCTGCATGACAATATTATCTTGTAAGGTGTTACTTTCGGTAGGGGCAAAAGTTTCTCCAGTGGTATGATTAACACCCGCCATAGGGAAGACCATCCATTTTCCAGTATCGACACCTAATGCTGTTAACGGTAAAAAAGTACCTAGGGAATAATTATTTTTATAGCCTCCCTCGTCGTATTCAGAGCGGCTGATATTAAAATTAACAATACCAAAATCAAAAAGCCAAGAGCCGCCTAAACGCCACTCGCTGGCGTCAATATTTGTTTTAGCGTTAATTTTACGGGCGGGATCAATGGCCAAAGAACCTGAAATAGTTAAGTCTTCGGTATAACCTAAACCGATGCGAGTAATGACTTTAGTTGGGTCATTAGGATCTTTTTCTGATGTAATACTTTCAGTAGCAAAAGTTAGGTGACTCGTTAACATTAAATAAGTGATTAATGATAAAACAATAAAATGGCGCATACCTATCCTTTGCTCTGAAAATTAGTATTAATAGTTCAAGATGAATTTAAGCATTAATGCCACTATGACGCAATAATGCATCAATTTCAGGCTTTCTTCCTCTAAATTTTTCAAATAATACGCTTGGTTCTTCACTGCCACCTTTTTCCAATATGTTGGTTAAAAATTGCTGACCGACATTTTTATTGAAAATCCCTTGTTCTTCAAATTTTGAAAAAGCATCTGCAGATAATACTTCAGCCCATTTGTAGCTGTAATAACCTGCGGCATAACCGCCAGCAAAAATATGACCAAACCCGTGTTGAAAACGATTAAATTCTGGTGCTTTTACAACAGCATACTGCTGGCGAACATCGTTTAAGACCGACTGAACATGTTGGCTGTTATCGGTATTATTTGGGTTATAACTGGCATGCATTTTAAAATCAAAAATACTGAACTCTATTTGACGTAACATTTGCATGGCTGATTGGAAATTTTTTGCTGCGAGCATTTTATCTAACATCACTTGAGGTAGCGCTTCGCCTGTTTCGAAGTGACCCGATATAAAGGCTAGAGCTTCTGGCTGCCAACACCAATTTTCAAGAAATTGGCTAGGTAATTCTACAGCATCCCAAGGAACGCCGTTTATGCCTGAAACCCCACCAACGTTTATTTGCGTTAGCATGTGGTGAATACCATGACCAAATTCATGGAACAAAGTCACTACTTCGTTATGGGTAAATAATGCCGGATTATTACCAACAGGACCATTAAAGTTGCAGGTTAGGTAAGCAACCGGTAGTTGTATTTCGTCAGAGCTTAATTGGCGGCGACCCACACAATCGTCCATCCATGCGCCACCACGCTTTTTATCGCGGGCATATAAGTCAAAATAAAAGCTACCGCGTTGAATGTTATTGGCGTCGAATACATCGTAAAACTTAACATCTGGGTGCCAAACATCGATATTGTCGCGCTGTTTTATTGTTAAACCAAATAATCGATTAACTACTTCAAATAAACCTGCAACAACTTTGTCTTCAGGAAAATAAGGGCGTAGTTCTTCATCAGAAATCGCATATCGGCTTTGCTTGAGCTTTTCGCTGTAATACGCTAAATCCCAAGCTTGCAAGTTGTCTTGATTAAATTCGCTTAGGGCGAAATCGGTTAATTCTTTAAAGTCTTGCTCGCCTTGGTGTGCAGATTTTATGGCTAAATTCTCTAAAAATCCTAACACCTCAGCTGTGGTTGATGCCATTTTGGTTGCTAGTGATTTAACTGCGAAGTTGTCAAAACCTAACAGTTGCGCTAACTCGTGACGCAGCGCAAGTAATTCGTCCATAATCGCGCTGTTATCGAATTCTTTAGCGTTAGGGCCTTGATCAGAAGCGCGTGTTACAAAACCGCGATAGAGTGATTCACGTAATTGTTGATTATCGCAATACATTAAAACCGGCAAATAACTTGGCATATCAAGAGTAAATAAATAGCTACCTTCAGGTTTATTTTTCGCTTTGGCTAAAGCAAAACCCGCATCTTTAGCACTTTGCGGTAAGCCGCTAAGCTGATCTTCCGTTTCAATAGTAACGGTATATGCTTGGGTGGCATCTAACACGTTATTACCAAAACTAGAGCTAAGCTCTGATAAGCGGGTTACTATTTCACCATAACGTTTTTTATCGTTATCGTTTAATGCTATACCTGATAATTTAAAATCGCGAAGCGCGTTATCAACAACTTTTTTTTGTGCGGTAGATAGGGTTGTATACTCTAAACCGTCTTTTAATTGCTGGTAAGCTTGATAAAGGCCTTGGTGCTGACCAACGAAAGTACTGTATTCAGATAATAATGGCAGGCAAGACTCGTAAGCTTCGCGCAACTCATCACTGCTCACGACTGAGTTCATGTGTGATACGGGCGACCATAATTTAGCTAATGCATCATCTACCTCATCAATAGGTAGCACTAAATTTTGCCATGTAAATACAGAATGGCTTTCTAGTACTTCGTTAATCACGGTTTTACAGCAATTAATAGCTTCCTCGATGGAAGGCTTGATCTCTTTAGGTAATATTTTGGAGAATTGCGGTAATACCTGAGCTGAATTTTTAACGGGTGAATGAGTCATAAGCAATAATTAAATAATAAATTGTAGTATAGATGTAATAGCAATTGGGTCGATATTCAAGGGTAAGTATCAATGTAATGGCATATTATTTGGTGTGCTATATAAGCCAGTTGTTTTGTATTGTTAATTTAATGTGCAAGTTGCTAAAAATTTGTATCTAAAGAGTGTTTAAAATACAAACAGCTCAGTTTTATTCAATTTTTATTTACATAAACCGCATATTACTAGTAGATTAAACTAAGTCTTCATAAAGTCATGATATTTTCTTGTAAATTTTTTTATTGATATTCACGGACGTTTAATTAGTTTTATGCCAAAAAAATTATCTTTATTTCAAGTATTAATAGTGAGTTTTATACTCAGTATTTTTACCTTTTCGAAGGTTTATGCCGAAATAAATAATTTGGTGCTAACTAAGCTTTCTGTTAAAGAAGGAATGTCTCAAGGTACTGTGTTTAGCATGATGCAAGACAATGCTGGCTTTATGTGGTTTGGTACTGAAAATGGCGTTAATATTTACGATGGCCATACCTTTCGAATGTTAGCTGGTCCCAATAATGCTTTTGTTGATGCGAGCATTGACCATTTATTTCAAGACAATGAAGGGAAGATATGGATAAGTGCGAACGGAAAACTATTTAGCTATAACCCTCAAACCAATGATTATCAAATAATTTCTACTACTATTGATGGAACACAAAGCCAATCGGCTATCGATTTTATTGAAGGAAATGATAACGATATTTGGGTTTTGTTAGCCAAGTCATTAGGTCGAGTTGATAAAATAACTGGTGAATATCAGCAAATAGTCGACTTTAATAGCGAACTTGTTGGCACCACTTGGTTTACCCAGTTGTCATTGCAAGAAGGCGTTTTATTCTTAAGCTCAAGAATGGGGGTTTTTGCTGTTGATATTACTAGCAGTCAATGGCGGAAACTACCAAAAATTAATCATGAAACAGCGCTGAGTACTGTATATGATCCCAAAAGAGCTCAAATAGTCTATACAGTGTACACCCACCAAAATAATCTTTATATAGGCTCTGCTGATGGTTTGTTTATGCTCGATGTTGGCAACATAAAAGCGTTTATTCATCGAAATGCTGGATTGCCAAAGTACCAAACATTAATTGAGAATGTTGCTGCAGAACAAGCCCTGTTAGATGGTGATAAGTTATATTTTGCCACTAATAAAGGTTTATTTACTGTTGCTATAGGCAGTAATTCTGCGGAGTTTCTATTCGGTTTTAGCGATTATTTAGATGATATTAATAACAATAGTATTTTATCTTTACTAAAAGATTCTTCAGGAAGTTTTTGGTTAGGATCAAACGCCAACGGCGCTTACCAATGGAACCCTAATCGAGAATTAATTCAGAACTATCGTTTTAAAAAAAATGCCCCAAACAGCTTAAGTTATAACGAAATTTGGGGAATGCTAGCGAGTAAATTTAACGATAACTTGCTTTGGGTTGGCACATCTAATGGACTAAATTTAATAGATAAAAACAATCATACTGTTCAGCGATTTGTGACGCAAAAAAATGCGAAAAGTATTTTTACCTCTAGTTATATCTACTCAGTGGATGAGCTAAATGCAGAGCAACTTCTGCTTTCTACTGCTCAAGGCGTACAACTATTTGATATTGGCAAAGGACAATATCAAGCTTTACCTTTCAGTGACAGTGTTAACGAATTACTGGGAAAGAAGCAATTTGATATTTTTAAAACTGATAATTTCTTATGGTTAGCGAATGCTGACGGTGTTTTTCGAGTAAATTTACAAACTAATGCGATTGATAACATTGCAATTATTAATGATAAATTTTCTAAATATGCGCGACTGAGATTTTTAGATTACTTACCTGGAAGTACTACTTTGTTACTTGCGAGTAACGATACCTTATGGCAGGTAGATGTAGAGAAAAATACTTTAAATTCGTTATACACACACCCTAATATTTTGCCCGACGAATGGGTTTATTTTGGTGGTTGGGCAATCGATAAACATAATGTTTTATGGGTGGCTTATCCTAAAAAAGGCCTATTAGGATTTTCTTTAGATACTTTCGAGCAAAAGTATTTTTATCATAAAGCTAATTCCATTATTGATAATAATGTTTATGGTGTTATGTCAGATGCAGAAGGCGATATTTGGTTTTCATCGCACAATGGCATTTATATGCTCAATAGTAACACCAAGCATATTCGACACTTTACTGTTAGCGATGGCTTAGTTGCCACAGAATATAACTATCGCTCTTACGCTAAACTTAATCAGAATCTGGTTTATGGTTCGATGGAAGGCATTAGCATTTTTGACCCGTTAAAACTTAAAAAAGTAACCAATGATAAAAACTTCAAGGTTCATGTTACTGATGTAACTGTGCTTTCTCGAGAGTTAAACTTACCCTTTATTTTTGAAGATAATACTGTAATCGATTTAAATTATGATGATGTTGGGGTTCGAGTAGATTTCTCAACTTTGTTATACAACGCTAATAAAGATGATGTGTTTGATTTTAAATTGTTAGGTGAAAACCAACTAATTTACCCACAAACATCAGAAAGTCATATTACCTTCCCAAGCTTATCTTCAGGACGTCACACTTTAGAAATACGCGCTAAGTCACCATACTCGGGGGATTTTTCTTCGCCTGTATCGCTGCATTTTAATGTGAGTTATGCACCGTGGCGTTCACCTTATGCTTACAGTGCTTATGTTTTGTGCGTTATTGTATTATTTTTGTTTTGGTACCGGTATCGAAAGGAGCAACAACAATTATTACTTAACGTGCATGAACAAGTTAAGTTTCGTGAAAAACGTTTGCAGCTTGCGCTAACAGGCAGTAATTCAGAGGTTTGGGATTGGCAAGCTGAAGACGACTTAATGTTTGGCAAACGTATTTCTATGGAGCTTGGATATCAAAACTCAGTGTTGTTTTATCATTTTGAAGAGCATGTAGCCTTAATCCATCCCGACGATAAAAGTAATTTTTTAGCACTCTGGCAATTATTTATTACCGAAGTTAATTTAGATGAAAGTTTCACCTGCACTTATCGCTTGAAAGCCGCAGATGGACAATGGCTATGGTACAAAGATTTAGGTAAGATTGTTGAGGTTGATGAGTCTGGAAAACCTATCAGGGTAACGGGTTCATATACCAATGTGACCGAATCTAAAGCGAATGAAGAGCGTGCGCAATACTACGGCGATGCATTTAAACAGACCAAAGATTGGGTATTAATTGTTAATGAAAAAATTAGTCGAGTAACAGTTAATCGTTCTATGCGGGAAGTGTTTGGTTGGGCCAATGAAGTCTTTGATTTTTCTCAAACTTTCTTAGGGGTTGGAGCCGACCGACAGTCTTTTTATCAGAACTTATTAAACTCCCTCGATGTTGGTCAACATTGGAGTGGTGAAGAACTCATAACCGCAGAAAATAAAGAAAAATTTCATGTGGTGGTTAACATTAGTGCGGCAAGAAACTCTGTCACCAAAGATAAACATTATATTTGTGTGTTAACTGATATAAGCGCGCAAAAAAGTGCAGAAAAAGAACTACGATTTTTAGCTAATTACGATCATTTAACAGGATTGCCTAATCGTTCTTTATTGTTAGAAAGAGTCAAACATGCCATGGAACATTCTAATCGTCATGGTAAATCCATTGCTTTATTTTTTATAGATTTAGACAGGTTTAAGCAAGTTAATGATTCTTTAGGGCATGCTTTTGGCGATTTATTGTTAACGGAAATTACGCAACGCTTAACTAAAGTTTTAAGAGCTGATGATACCGTTGCCCGCATCGGCGGTGATGAATTTGTGGTCTTGCTTGAGTCATTTAAATCGAATGTGCACTTAGGAAATATCGCGCAAAAAATTATTGATTCAATAGAGGAGCCTTTTCAGCTTAAAAAAAATATAGTCAGCATTGGTGCCAGTATTGGTATTGCCATGTATCCAGAAGACGCAGCTGATTCAGAGAAGCTATTACGCAATGCTGATGTTGCTATGTATCACGCTAAGCAATTAGGACGTAATAATTTTCAATTTTTTACCAACGAGATGAACTTAAAAGCTAAAGAGCGGTTAGGAAAAGAATCGAAGATCAAACAAGCACTAAAAAATAACGAATTTATTAACTATTATCAGCCGATTATTAACGCACATACTGGCAAAGCGGTTGGTTTTGAGTTATTAATGCGATGGAAAATTGCTGGCGTTGTAATTGAACCGAGTAATTTTATCCCTTTAGCTGAAGAGCTCGGCTTAATTATTGCGATGACTGAATCAGCAATTGATCGTGGACTTAGAGCATTAAAACAGTGGAGCGTAGTGCGAGATAATTTATACATTTCAGTTAATTTATCACCGCAGCATTTCGCTAAAGACACCTTAATACCCTACATTGAAAGCTTGTTATTAACGCATGAGCTACCAGCCAGCGCAATAAGAATTGAAGTAACAGAAAGTGCATTTATTCGCGAGCCAGAAAAAGCAATTAAAACCATGTGTGCGTTGTCTGAGTTGGGGATAAAATTAGCCCTTGATGATTTTGGTACAGGGTTTTCTTCACTGTCTTATTTGAAAAAACTACCGTTAGATTTAATTAAAATTGATAGAAGCTTCATTAGTGGTATTGGTGTTAATAAAGCAGACGAAGCGATTGTTGATACTACATTGGTATTAGCTAAGCGACTTGATATGCATTGTATCGCAGAGGGCGTTGAAAACATGAGCCAATTGAACTATTTAGTGGCACAAAACTGTCATTACATACAAGGTTATTTATATTCAAAACCAGTGACTGCGAATGAAGTCATTAAAATGTTAATGATTAATGAGGCTGAATTGATGAATGATGAAGCGTTTATTAAAAAAGACTTTTTATCTAACCACCTTGAAAATTAACGTATAAGACCCACATCTATCTTATATTTCGCTGAACATTAGTTTGAATTTATAATGTTCTTTACATCTTCACTTTAGTTTACTTTTTCTAGTGAATACTTATCACAATGACGAGGTTTTATTTATGACACAAGCAATCAAACAACATTTTGATTTTTTAGCCATTGGTGCAGGTAGTGGTGGTATTGCCTCTGCGAACCGAGCCGCTAAACATGGACAAAAAGCCGCTGTTATTGAAGCAAAAGCAATTGGTGGCACCTGTGTTAACGTTGGTTGTGTGCCTAAAAAAGCCATGTGGTATGCTGGCCAAATATCTGATGCACTTCATTATGCTGCAGATTTTGGTTTTAAAGCGCCTTTACAGTCGTTTGACTGGGCCACATTAGTCAAAAATCGTGAAGCCTATATTGAACGCATTCATGCTGCTTATGGTCGTGGTTTTGCTAGCAATGGTGTAACGGTAATTAATGGTTTCGCTAAGTTTGTTGATAAAAATACGGTAGAAGTTGATGGTGAGCTGTATACCGCCGATCACATAGTTATTGCCACGGGTGGACGCCCTCAAATTCCAACCATTGAAGGGGCGGAGTTTGGTATAGATTCAGATGGTTTTTTTGCGCTTACCGAGCAACCTAAAAGTGTAGCAGTTATTGGTGCAGGCTATATTGCTGTTGAGCTTGCTGGTGTATTTCATGCGTTAGGCACCCAAACTAGCTTGGTTGTACGTAATGAAAAACCACTGCGCAGCTTTGATGACATGCTAAGCGATACCTTAGTTGAGCAAATGGAACGTCACGGACCAACACTTCATAATCACAGTACGCCAGAGCGTATTGAAAAATTAGCGGATGGTCGTTTAGTACTTCATTTAACAAACGGTAAAGCGCTCGAACCAGTTGATACAGTTGTTTGGGCTATTGGCCGAGAACCCGCCACAGATAATATTAATTTAGCTGCAACGGGTATTGAATTAAATGAGCGTGGATTTATCCCAACGGATAAGTATCAAAATACCGATGTCGCAGGTATTTATGCGGTAGGAGACAACACGGGTAGAGCACAATTAACGCCTGTGGCTGTGGCAGCAGGTCGTCGTTTAGCAGAGCGATTATTTAACAACAAACCTGACGAGCACTTAGACTATTCAACCATAGCAACTGTGGTCTTTAGCCACCCAGTTATTGGCACAGTGGGTTTAACTGAAGCCGAAGCTAAACAAGAATATGGCGAAGAAAATATTAAAGTTTACACATCGCAATTTACCGCTTTGTATCAAGCCATTACCACTGATTATCGAGATCCTACTCGCATGAAACTAATATGCGCGGGAGACCATGACAAAATAGTGGGTATACACAGTATTGGCTTTGGTAGCGATGAGTTATTACAAGGTTTTGCCGTCGCCATGAAAATGGGCGCCACCAAAGCTGATTTTGACAACACTATCGCGATTCACCCTACTTCGGCGGAAGAGTTTGTTACCCTTTAGATTGAGGTCTGGAAAACCTACTGTGTAGATTTGTAAAATCTGAAAAACATACTAACCTCAATAGAGTTCACTTTTATGGGGGTTAGTATGGTTTCTGTTATTCGTTCAAAAAACTTCTATGTCCCTCCTATATATCCAGCGTCAAAAATTTCAAAAGACTTTTTATTAAAAGGCTTTCCAACTTTCTACTCAAAAGAAAATGAGTACATTCTTCCAGTTAACCTATGGCTTAATTATCTTCAAAACATTCGAAATACATCTGACATTTCTTGTTGTGTTAGAGCTATAAAAAGGTACTGGCAGTTTCTTGAAAATACAGGGTGTGAGTGGAATGCTTTTCCATAGACTGACTGGACTTCCCATACTGTTTAATAAATCACCAAACAATGGCACTGATCTGCTTTAGTTAAAAAGTTCAAAATATAATTATATTATTTGTTGTAATAACTCTTTTTATTGTATACAGTATATTGGCGTCATGTGAAAAGGCTTGAAGGATTAATGCCTTTCTAATTTTAAATGGAATTGATATGAAACCAAAAAAAGAAAAGTTCCCAAGAATTATACTCTTTGTCATCTCTTGTATAATTCTATCTATTATTAGCTTTTATTTAGACCAAATTGTAAGCCATCAATCGTGGTACTTCAAAACAGGCATTGCTTCTGTTTTTGTTACTATTTCAATTGTATATGTTTGGATTACGACTATTAAAACAGATATAAATCGAAACTAACTAAATAATCACATTACTTCTGAAAGCAAAACTCCAATAAAAACAGTACCGATCGTGTCATTGGTGCCGAAGCAAGCTAATTTTTTTGCTGCCTGAAAAATATCTGTATGTAATTTCAGGTTAGAAGAATGGACTATGTTGTTCGATGTTCTTAACGCAAGTGTGAGCTTTTTCCTAATTATACGAGTAAAACATGTCACTAGAAATAAGTAATTTAACTAAAAGTTACGGTAATTTTATCGCATTGAATAGAGTTAATTTGTATGTAAAGGCTGGTGAAATAGTCGGGGTTTTGGGGCCTAATGGTGCAGGGAAATCAACACTCTTACGATTATGTGAAGGTATAGAAGGGTTTGACGAGGGACGTATCTCTTTTACTGATAAAGATATATCTATTGAAAAAGACTTAGTGAAAGGCAACATTGGTCTAGTATTGCAACGACCTACTTTTTCATCGTATTCATCGGTAAAGGAAGTCATCTCATTTTTTTCAAATATAAAAGATCCTAAGTTTGAAACAATTGCTTTAGCACGTGCTTTAGAGTTGGATATTAAACTCGATAGTCGTATTGGTAAGCTTTCAGGCGGACAAAGACAAAGGCTAGCAATATTAATCGGTTTAATGTGGGGACCGAGTTTGATTTTACTTGATGAACCAACATCAGAACTTGATCCACATGGTAGACGAGTTGTTTGGGATCTGATTTCCAAAATTGCTAAGGAGTCTAATTCAGCAGTTTTAATATCAACTCATCAAATGGAAGAAGCTGAATTGCTGTGTGATCGAGTTTATATTTTAGATGCTGGTAAGGTCATAGCAGCTGGTACCCCAACACAGATTATCTATGAACACTGTAAAAATATTACATTAAATGTGTCTGTAAACCAAGAAGCTTTATATCACCTTCAGGAAAGAATTGGTGACGTTGATTATTCATTGCATGGCGAAATTATCAGGTGCAGCAAAAATATTGACTCAATTAAAGTAGGGAAGACGCTCATGAAAGAAGTACTTAATCAAACAGAGTTTGAGGTGCTTGATCTCGCGCTGGAGAGAGCAAATTTAGAAGATGTATTTTTACACCTTACCGGTGAGCCTCTTATGCCGTCCCTGGAGGCTCGTCATGTATAAGGCATTTTTTATTCGTTGTTACCACAGCTTTCAGCGTAACTTTGTGGCTAGTGTGATGCCATTAGCGTTTCCTGTTATTTTTTTGTTTTTATTTATGGATGCTACTGCTGATGTTGATAAACCAGCGGCATTAAGACTGGGGGTGACTTATGAGCAAACAGATGAAGTCGTAATTGATAGTCTAATTAATACCGGGTTAGTTGATATTAAAGAGCTTAAGCAAGCCTTTGATGGCCAGCGCATTAATGCTAAAGAGTATGACGGTATTATCAGATCTTCTTCAGACGGTAAAACCGTAACATTCCATCTTCGACAGGGTTATTTACCTTGGTTAGAGGCTATTTTGATGGCCGCAGGGGAAATTGGGGAAAATAATTATATTGTTAACAAAGTTGAAGTAAAAAGAAATGAAATAGAAGGGAATGATTATCTGGCATTTATTTTACCAGGGCTGTTTGTCATGATATTGATTCAAATAGCGACCACTTCTACGGCTAATTTAATTTTATCTGACCGGGCAGAGGGCAGCTTTAGAGTTATATCATCTGTCAGTCGTAGCATTTTTCCTATGTTTATTTCTGAGTTGTGTTTTCGCTTATTATTTACCGTCGCTTGCTACATTGTACTTATGCTAATTGCGAATACGGTTGCTGGTTTTACATTAGCAGATAAGTTATTTCAGTTTACCTTAGTATACTTTCTGGGTTCAGCCATGATGATAGCTTTAGGATATGTTTTGGGAGGTTTACTACCTTCTCAGCGCAATGGAGGTGCTATTGTTACCCTTATTGGTTTATGTTTTTGGTTTTTTTCCGACATATTGTTTCAAGCCAGCCAACACCCTGTTGCAAAGCCATTGTCGTTGTTGCTAGCTCCTACTTACTTAACAGATGCTCTACGCCAGATTTCGACCGGTCAACCCGGCACATTTACGCTCGCTTTTAATATCGCAATGATGAGTTTTTGGTTGATACTATTTTCAGTGTTGGCAATCCGCTTTTTTAAATTCGAAACATCAGATAACAGAATGTAAGGAAAGAAAAACGTGTTAGATTCAGTCAGTAATACAAATAAAGATATGGTTCAATACTCTATTGGTACGGGTGAAATAGAAGGAGGTTTAGAGCAATTATTAATGGAGAGTATCCCCCAATTAATTGCAGATCCTAACGTCACTAAATTGAGTGTTCAACGAGGCGAGCAAGGCTTACCTATGTTGCAAGTCTTAATGGAAATAGAAAATGATGATAGCAATCATTATATTGATTATTTTGAGGATGTTATCTCTGATAATTTAAAGAGTGATGATCGCTTGGAAATGTCACCACTTGTTGCTGTATCTTCTGAGCAACATAAAGAGTTACAAGACTCACCTTACGGTGTGAGAACGCAAAAAATAGATGTTTCAGAACTCACCATATTATCAGCCGATTGGTGGCAGGCAGAGCAAAAAACTATTGAACTGGTTGCATGTTTGCTTAAAGAAGAACTGCACGGAGTTTTAGATCGAAAATCGATTGCGCCAACTCTGTTGTACCTATTGATGAAACAAAGCTCGGAAAGCCAGTTGATTGGTATTGAATCATTTCAGTTAGCGCAGCAATTGTTAGAAATTACCAATGATCCAAGCTTTTACATGAATAAGCTCAGAAGAAATATTAATGCGTTACAGAAAAAGAATGTCTCCTTTATTTCTCAATCGGCATCAGATCATTCTTTTGACAATGAACTGCTTGAATTAAGTCAAATTATAAGAAGTTTACAAACAGAACAAAGTAAACAGAGCGTATTAAAAAATACTTGGTTATCTCTTACAAATAAACTTGGGTTTACTGTTATTGACGCTGCATATTTTGCATTGATGGTTTCAGTTGAAGCTAAGTCGAAGGAAAGTTAAATGGGCTCTTTGAATCTACCAATATTAAATCAACTGGATGAAGAGTATTGTTTTACCAAACTTGCTCAGCCTTTTGCCGGGTTAGTTGGTTTGCCAGCAGCAACTAGACCAAATGATATATCTCAGCCCTCTTTAGTCGTTGCTTCATCTTCTGTTGCCGATATTTCTACTTTGCTTCCCGAGTTAAGGACTGGTAGTGGGGGCAGGTTTGCAGAAAGCAATCTGGCTGGAGGTTGTGCTGATGAGGACTATTCAACGTCAATGATGAAAGCGGTTGCTGAAGCTGCAGAAAGATATGCCATGGTTGTCATCAGACCCGATGAATATATAACCTGTACGGCAAATGAGCTTGGCAAAGATGCAATTGATTGGACGCTATTTCCAAAGTGTACAAAAGAAGAATACGCACACGATCAGTGCCCGGTAGTTCCTTTTAATCCAAACAGTAAAATACGCTGGATAAAAGGATTATCAATGATTTCAGGGCAAAATAAATATGTGCCTTTATCTTTGACCCATATATCAAGTTCAGTACGTAGAGCTGAAGCATTTAGTTTGCCAATTTCAACTGGGGTTGCCGTTCATACTGATATTTATGAGGCGATCAGTAGGGCTATTTTAGAAGTTGTTGAGCGAGATTCAATTTCTCTAACTTGGTTATTAAGTTTGCAGTTGCCGCATATCAAGTTTGACAGTGCAGTTCCAGAACAATATAGCGACAGATTTGCCTCTTTTGAGAAAAGCAATGTAAAGCAATACTTGTTTGATGCGACAACTGATTTAGGTATTCCAGTTGTTTATGGGATTTTGAATTGTAAAGGGCATCCAAGAGTTGTCAATGTCGTCACCGCTGCTAGTGATCTTGACCCATACTCAGCATGCGCTAAGGCTATGAGAGAAGCAGTATCAACTCGGTTAGCTGTAGATGCTTACCCTTATACACCAAACAGTATCCAGGAATGTTTTAAACTTGAGCATGGCGCCAAGTTTATGGGAACACCTGAGCATTCAGACAAGTTTGATTTTTTGATTGGCAATAGCAACTCGCGAAATATTTCTCAGATGTCTGTAGGAGAATTTTCTAGCACAAAAAGTAAAGTTGAATGGTTAGTTTCTAAATTAAAAGAAAAGAAAATTGAAGTAATAGTGTCTGAGCTAACACCGGATGAATTTAAAGATTCTGGTTTAAGAGCCGTAAGAGTGGTTATTCCTCAGTTAATGCCTTTATCTTATCATTGCAGAGCGCGGTTTTTACAACACCCAAGATTAAAGGAGTTTGCTAAATTTCTAGGTATTAATGACTTTAATGTTGAAGGCGTTAATCCTTTCCCACAACCTTTTGCCTGAGTATGAAAATGACTATACACCTAATTTATAATGGCCAGTTTGGCGAAGACTTTTCAGAAAAACTAAAGCTTGTTAGTCAGGATAAGGTAAAAGCCTACCATCATGATCAGCTTAATATTGACTTGATAACTGAAAACATGAGTAGTGAAAGTAAGGTTATCTTTGTGCAATCAGGGTTGAAAATAGGTCATGAAAAAAGCCTTGCCAAGCTGTTTAAGCAATTGAATATTCGCTGGACCAGTGTTTATTTAGGCCCTAGGTTTCTTAGGGTTGGTCCGTTGATCGATTCTGACGCTTCACCTTGTTTTGATTGCTCAAGTAAAAGGTATATCGCAAACCCTGGCTCTCCGGGCTTAGCTACTCTGGAATATTTTGTTGATAATTCAAAAGAACATAAATCGACATTTGAATTTCAGGGGTATTTACCTTCAACTGTAATGATGGCGGTATCTGAATCAATCAGACAGCTAACTCAACACAATGTAAATGGTGGATTTATTCGGAAGGTGGACTTGCTTTCGTGTGAAGTCACAGATGCCTTAACAATTTCTATACATGGCTGTGAATGTAATCACCAGAAAACGATTGAGCCCGCTGAACGATTTCATTCACAGCTTAAACAAGAGATATCATTTTTGTTTTCAAGGGAAGGATAATGACTAATAGCGTTATGGATATTCAATATTGGGATATGATAGTAGAAGATGCAGAACTAAAAAATCAGTTGATTGATCAACCTAGAATAGCTGAGGGGTTACAAGTATTTCCCTACAAAAAAGGTCTTTCTGTACTTGGTGTGGAGGGGATGGAGATATTTGATGGTTTCGGCATAAAAAGTAAACTTTCCGAGTTTCTTCCATTGCTTGACGGTAGCAGAACCATTAATGAACTTATACAGCCTTCGGAAAACTTGAGTCAGATTGATCGCAAAGAGTTATTGGCAAATTTGTTTTTATCTGGTTTTTTACGAGATGGTACTCTGGATTTTACTTTATCATCAAACAGTCGATATTTTGATTTTGTGAGTGGCTATACCTTAGCGAATAAATCTGGATATCAGGGAATGAAACGCTTAAAAGATCATTCTTTGGTATTCGTTGTACCTGAGGAAATAAGGACAGAAATAGCGAGTCAAATTGAAGAGGTTATAGGGAAAACGTGTAGATTTATCGATGCTAAGGATACCTTGCCTAAGGATGCTAGTTTTTTACTTGTACTTTCTGATGGCAGTTTAGCTGAGCCAACTGGGTTATTCAATGAAGCAGCTAAAAATAACTGTATGGCACTTAACATTGAAATGAATGGGAAAAAAGTACGTTTTGGACCTCTGGTCTTGCCTAAGCGTTCTGCAAGTTATTTATGTTATAGGGAACAGAATACACCTTTACAAAAAGAGCCTACATTTGCCTCATCGGATCTAAATTTTTGGTCTGCTTTAGTAGTTAATAATATTGTTAACTTTCTTTCAGGGGTAAGCTTTGATACTTGGATAAATAGCTATATAGAATATCAATGGGTTAATGAACGACAAGTCGTTAAAACACACAGTGTTGCCCGTGTGTATAGCTGGGATAATACCGGTAATCCTCAGTCATTAAATATTGATCCTGATATTGCTGATTTCGATGCTTGGGAAAGGTATTGCAAAGTGGCATTGCAAAGTATCGATGTCAGTGCACCCAAGGCCTATCACAATCATTATAAAGCTAAAAACGTTAAAGCAATATATGAGCGTAGCCCGGTTTTTTATACCGGAGAGAATGTTGCACTGACTAAAATTAGTAGTGAGACTGAGAGTAACTTTGAAAGAGGTCTTAATAGCCAAACGGTGAGTCAGCTATTACATTTTTCTTTAGGTTATGAACAAAGAAATGGAAGTCCTCATCGTTGTTGTCCAACAGGTGGTAATTTGGGTTCTCCCTTAGCCGTTGTCTTGGTAAAAGATATAGAGGGTATGGAAGATGGGGTTTTCTGGTTCGATAACCAGGAAAATAGTTTAGAAAGATTACCTCTGGTTTCATCAGAGAATATATTTAAATTATCCGGAGCTTGCCGAGATGCGAAGCTTGTTTTATTAAGTATTGCCAACACCCCTAAGGTTGCCAGTAAATACGGCGCTTTTAGTTATAATATTAGTTGGTACGATGCTGGAATAATGTCATCTTATATTACTAACCTTGCAGTAACTCAAGGCATTAACAGCGCTTCACTTAGTTTGGATAATGAAAAACGGATCCTTGAAAGCTTAGGAATAGAACGCAGCGGAATGTTATTGACAGGGATTACTGCATTTAATGATACGGATACCAGCTTGGTAATAAAAAATCATTTTGACCATGATTACCATCAACTAGTGCAATTAATCAGAGGGCGCTTTGCTACAAGGGAGTGGCACGTTGATAATATATCCTATGAAGATTTTGCTAACTTAACTTCAAAAATTTCAATATCTCAAGCAAACGTTCTAAACGCATCCGGTAAAGATTTAGAGGTTTCGGTTTTATTACTGGCTAAATTATCTGATGCCGAGGATGGCTTTTATTTACTCAAAGGGCAAGAACCTCTTAAATGTATCAAGTCATTTCCTCGAGAGCAGCATAGTAGAATTTTATCTCAACATATGCTTTGTAAAGCGAGTGTTATTGCGCTTCCTAATGTCAATATAGCTAAAAACTTGCATGATAACGGACTATTTCAATTGGATGTCGCATTTAAAATGTGTGGTGGAATTGTAGGTGATATTTGGTTGCATTTACAAGATATTGGCTATGCTGGCAGTGCATGCGGTGGTGTTTTTGAGGGCGAAATTCGCTCAATACTGGAAGAGCATGACTTATCTCGCTTTATCCCTCTCGCACTTTGTTTAGGGCCTACGCCTAAACTTAAATAAGGTAAATATATGTCTGTTGTTATATTAGATCCGAAAGTTGAAGTTCATATGGACGATCAAGGTGCAATTGTACTTATCCCTGATGATGATCGTCAGCCTTTGCGACTTCACCATTCTGATCAGCTTTTGGTATCACACCTACAAAAGGGGATCAATACCACTGACAGTGATTTAGACAAGCAATTGGATATTAAAAGACTCAGTTACCTTATTGCTGAACTAAAGAAATGGGGGTTAATTGCAGGACGAAATGGAAGACAAGGTCATAAGATACTTTCATCTGATTTAGTAACAAGGATATATGATGCATTAGCAACTGTGTTGTCTTGGCCTTTAAATGTAATCTTTAATGCCAAGCAACTTAACGTTGTATATTGGTTGATATTACTAACAGCTTTAGTGGTAAATATTTCGCTATTATTACTCAGTCAAGGGACACTGTTTGCACCAGCAGTCAGCAAAGAGTGGATGTATGGCACAATTATTTACCTGATCCTTTTTCCTATAATTCATGAGTTCTGCCATGCGTTTGTCGCAAGATCATTTAACTATCCTGTCAGTAAAGTGGGGATTCAGTTATTAGGAGGGTTTTCGCACAGACCTTTTACCGAAGTGAAGAAGCTCATGTTGTCTAGCTTTTTGCCGCCACAGTTTTGGATCCCTATGGCCGGTGTGTTAGGCAATATTATTTTGGCTAATTTAGCTGGACTAATGTTATATCACGCAGAGGTTGGCTCAAGTATTTCCGGAGTATTGGCAGTCGTTACTATAATGTTTAATTGGCGAGTGCTTGTTGATGGCGGCTTTAACAGTGAGTCAGATGCTAGCAAGGCATTAAGCAGATATAGAGCGCGTGTTGCTGGTAAAAGTAGTCTTATGCAAGCTGTTCTTGTTAGAGGTTTTTACTTCACTCATCTGGTTTCATTTGTAATAACAATATTGTTTTCTAGCAGACACCTGCTTGATTAAGTTTAGTTTGGGATTGTAAATATGATTGATAATACAAATAAAGTTTTGAAGCTTCGCTCAGAGGAAGGTACCTCAAGCAACCAGGAAATAATGGACCGTATAATTCACAGAGGAAAAGAATCAAGTTATGCGCAGTCAGCGATAAATAAGAAGTTACCTTATAAATCTTTTATAGCCAGTATTTCAGTCATTATTTTGCTAACGGTTTTAGTGTTTTTTGTTATGCAACAAATAAAAAAAGATAAAGTTCAGCTTGATCAAGCTCAGTCTGAAAATATTGCTGGAGTTATCGATGATAGCGAAGCTGTTGAGGATAGTTCATTAGCTTTAAATGTTGATAACAATTCGCTTGAAGTTAGTGGTTATGTTGTCGCTCGAAATAAAATAGCCTTGTCATCAGATATAGCTGGAAAGATTAAAGCGTTATTTGTCGAAATAGGGCAGACAGTAAAGCAAGGAAGTATCATTGCCGAGTTAGATTCACGTGATGCAATTCTTCAGTTAAACAATGCTAGAACTCTACTTAAGCAAAGTTTATTAACACAGCAAGAAGCTAAAGTATCAAGAGATATCAGTCAACGACGGTTATCGCGTAATAAGGACTTAGCAAGCAATAATCTGCTTTCCATTAGTGCTTTTGAGCAATCGGAAGAAGATTATACAATTGCTAATAATCGTTGGAAATTGGCAAAGTTAGCAAATGAAAATGCTGAAAACACTGTTATGCAGGCTGAGCTTTATTTAGAAAAACATACCATCCTTGCTCCATTTAGTGGGGTTATTGTCGATGTTACCGCCAGACCGGGCGAAATAGTCTCGCCAGTTTCATCTGGTAGCACTTATATACGTACAGGTATTGCCTTGTTGTTGGATCCTGTAGATCTATATGTTGAGGTAGAAATTCCTGAAAAGTATTTATCAAAAGCACAAAGTGGCAACCGTGTTGAGTTGGAATTACCCTATGATAATAGTTCAAAAATCATCAGTAACGTGGAATGGGTTAAGCCTATGTCTAGTCGTCAACGTGGTGTGGTTTTAGCCGGAATTTCTTTGCCATTTAGTGATAAATACTTTGATGGAATGGAAGTCAATATTAAGTTGCTAAATGAATGAGTAAATTGAAAGCAGTTATTTTCTGGAGAAATATATGACACAAAGTTCACCTTGTATAGAGATAAAAAAACTAACTAAATCTTATAATCTAGGTTATGAAAAATTAGATATATTGACTAATGTAGACTTTAGTGCGAGTAAGAGTGAAATGGTGCTTATTTCAGGCCCTTCGGGAGCGGGTAAAACAACATTTTTGTCTATGTTGGCTGGATTAGATACTGACTTTAGCGGGAGTATTATACTGGAAAATCAGGATTTAAAAGCTTTGAACCTTAATACACGAACGCAGCTTCGTAGTGGCACCATAGGAGTGGTTTATCAAGATTATCGCTTGTTATCGCAACTTACGGCTTTTGAAAATGTTGAGGCTCCTTTGCATACCAGGTCATATAAAAAATCCCAACGGAAGCAAATGACCATTGATGCGTTGTCGTTAGTGAACTTACTTAACCGGGAAAAGCACCGACCACACCAGTTATCAGGTGGGGAAAAGCAACGAGTTGGTATTGCTAGAGCATTAGTGGGGGGAGCTAATATTTTATTGTGTGATGAGCCAACAGGAAACCTCAACAAGGAAATGAGTCTGAAAATATTTGAATTACTTAGATACCTATGTGAAGAGCATGGCAAGACTGTTTTATTATCTTCTCATGATCCTATGGCGAAGAATTATGCTGATCGGATTATTAACCTTGAAAATGGTAGTTTTCTGGAGGCATCATAATGTTACAACACCCTATTTATAAGCTAGGAATCAGAGAATTACTTGAGGAGAAAGGAACTTTAATTTTCCTGCTTTTTGTTGCCAGTATTGTTGTTTTACTTATGGTATTAAAGGGGGTGCTGCTTTCAAATGAGGGCAATATATATGCAGAAGATGATGCTATTTTGGTTGTAACCAATGCTATGGCACCGCGTTATCCTCTACCCATACGATATATTGACGAAATTAAAGATGAGATTGATAGCATTGAAGGAGTAGCACCCTACAATTACGTACCTGCTACGTTAAATGGTGAGAGACGAACTGTTCCGGTTGTTGCCTCTAATGCTCGTGACATGATGATAACTAATACTGACTTGATTGTACCTGAGTCTCTTATGGATAACTGGATTGACGATCCAAGTGGTTTGATTATTGGTGAAACATTAGCCGAAAAGTTAAAGATTAAGCTTGGCGATAGTATTTCGTTGACCTCGGATATGTTTACTGCCAGTGGTGGTAGCCCAGTTGTAAAGTTAAAAGTTAAAGCAACCTATAAGGTTAAAGATGATATATATCCTGCCTATACACTATTTATTCATGATCGTTTAATTCGCCCTGACGGACAAATGACAACGTTACAGGGGGCTAACTCAATCCTCGTTAGGTTAAAAGATAGGAAAGATGCCACTCGTATATCGGCAAAAATAGATGCGTTATTTGATAACAGATCAATTCAGACTCGCTCTTTTTTAAGGGATCAATATGCTCAGAGCTTTAGAAACCAGGGCAAAGGGATCCGAGATTTAATAATTACTTATGGTTACTCTGGTGTTGTGGTTGCTATCGTACTGATGTTTGCTTTTTCCTATTACCATTGTAACTTAATAAAAAATAGTTGTTTTGATGCTTTTTTAATAGGTTTCTCTAAACGAAATCAGCTTTATTATCTTACTGCGGCTCAATCTTGTGCTATTTATTTGGGTGTTTTGTTGGGGGGGCTAGCCTCGATAGTATTGTATTTTTTATTTGAGGCCGCTTTAACTAAATATATCCCATTTTTCTCTTTTTCCTGGTGGTATCTGTTAGAAATAATGCTAATTAGCTTTGTCGCTATTTTGTTAATAACTTTTCTCGTATTAGCCATAGTACAAAGTCATAAAACCACCCATACCATAGATGGCAGAGCGCTAATATGAACAGTTATTCAGAAGTAAATTTTTTATTTAAATTACAGTTTCTACTTTCAAAAAAGAACCCAGTTATTGTATTACTGGCAATTTTTTTATTGGTTATTGTCTCGCTGGTTTCAGCTTCGGGTATCATTCTACATAGTGCAATTATTGATAGCTTTGAAAGAAGTGGTGACTCAAACACTATAATTGTCAGCTCTGCTTCAGCTAACAGTGAGGCCGAGAGCTTTATTGTTCAGACTGATATAAATAAGCTAAAAGCTGATTTATCTTCTATAGGCACTCTGGAGCATTTGCAGTTTGAACCACAGGTTCTACTTTCGTCTTCATTGGATATTGAGGGCGGGGTTATTTACTTAGGATTAAGAGGCATAGAAGTTGATACTTCTTCATATAATAATGATGTTGTTATAACTGAAGGTAAAATGTTCCGCCCGGGTAGAAATGAGGTCATTGTTGGTGAAAGTATTGCTAATAAGTATCCGGCGTTTTCCGTAGGAAATACTGTCCAGTTAGCCAAGAAAGATTGGAAAATTACCGGAATATTTTCCATGAGTGGTGATATTAGAGAAAATGAATTTGTTGGTGATTTGGTTCAAATTCAATTTCGTTATGACTCAAATGATGTTGTAAGTACAATCCGGTTGCGCGGTAATAAAGTAAACCTTAATCGTGCAATGGACATTATTAATGGTAAAGATTCAAATTTAAGTGCAGAAAATGAAAAGAGATTTTTTATCAAGCAGTCGCAAAGTGTTGCTTCTATCATCATTAAACTACAAATTATCATTAGTGTTTTAATTATACCTGCAGCACTTACAGGACTGATTTCAATACAAAAAATACATATTCGTTCTCTTGTTTCTGAACTGAAATTGCTTTATTGGATTGGGTTTCTTACCAAACGTATTAAGTTATCCATGCTTCTTCAGACAATTGTTATTGCTATTGTTTCAGCCCTAATCGCTTGTCTACTTATTGCTTTGTACGTTGAAGGCAAAAGTATTGAAATAGATCTAGGTTTACAAACAACTTATATCCAATTTTCGCCTGATCAATATAATTTCCTTATTTTGTTTGGCATAGCTATTGGTTTATCACTAATTTCTCAAATTTTCACCCCTATGAATCATTTACTTACTAGGAATAAATAATGGCAGCTAATAACCAAAATAAAGGTAGTGATGACTTAGCAAAGTCATCCATTGAAAAAATTATCGGTTGTTTTGGCAAAGAACATTTTTTCGATAACTATTGGGAGAAAAAGACATTTTTTAATAAAAAGTTGCTATCAGATTCAGATATAGAGGTTTTTTTTCCTTTGCACTGTTTTGATTCTTTACTAACTGGAGGAGGCTTGATGCACCCACATTTAGATATTGTCAATCAAGGCAATAAAAATGCTGCACCTTTAACAGTTTCACCAAGTCCGGGGACTGATGTTTCCCACTTATTGAAGCAATATGATTCCGGTGCCACAATACGCATCCCTCATATTGAACAACATATTAATGAGCTAGGCTTATTTTGTGGAGAGCTAGAAAATATTGTTGGCATGCCAATTCGAGTGAATTTATATATGTCGCCACCATTTAGTCAGGGGTTTAGTGCTCATTTTGATATGGATGATATATTTGTCATACAGGTACATGGTCAAAAGACCTGGTCCATACATAATAAATATACAAATCAGCTAAAACTGCCTATTTCTGAACAAATGTTTACCCCTCAGTGGCATATTTCACAGGAACCACCTCAAGAAGTATCTTTAGATAAAGGCGATTTACTGTATTTACCCAGAGGCTTTATGCATGAAGCAAGGAGTAATGAAAGTGCTTCCATACATCTAACTTTCGCTCCTATTGGTATCGCTAAGTCAGATCTTATTATTGAAGTTATCAAGATGATTGCTAAGGATACTTTAGCCATGAGGAAGAGGTTTCAGACTTCTTTATGTGATACAGAGGAAAAAGTGAAAAACCTCAAACATGATGTTGAAAGTATTATACCTATGTTACTTGATGATAAATATCTAGAGCAGGTTGTTAGGATTACTGGTGACATTGTTAAAACTCATAGAAATGGTGATCACAGAGGTGAGATTCTAACTAGGCTACATGAAGGATGATTGTGTAGATTTTTGATTTTACTATTGAATAAAAAGCTTTGATAGCGTTTCTGCAAAGGATGTGTAATGAAAAAAATTAATAAACACCAACTTATTTGGATTGTTTTTTGTTGTTTAAGTTTTGGTAATTCTGCTTTAGGGGACGACCGCTATGTTTTAGGTGAGCATTATGAATTAATAGAAACAAATTCACAAAAAAACAGTACGGTCAGCCATAGCCATAAAGTACAGGTTGAAAAAATTTTTTGGTACGGCTGCAAACATTGTTTTGAGTTTGAAAAAATATTTAAACAATGGCAAGGAAGTTTAAAAAGAGATGCGTTGGTGATAAGTACTCCAGCACCATTAACTAAAAGATATAGAAGCCATGCAAAATTTCATTACATTTTGCAGTATTTATCGTTAACCGGCAAGCTGAGTTTTAATGTCTTTAATACCATTCATAATACTAATGACAAGTTAATAACTGTTGCAAGTCAAAAAAGATACTTACTGTCGAATACAGATTTAACAAAAAGTGATTTAGATGCAGCATATGAATCCTTGGAAGTCTCCACGAAGCTTGAAGAAACGGTTTTGCATGTGAAATCTCTTGGAATAAAAAATATTCCAGTAATTATTGTTAATAACAAGTATCTAACCTCACCTAGATTGGCTGGGGGTTATGAATCTGCGCTAAAGATAACCGAGTATTTAATCAACAAAGAGAAACGGCTTAAGCGCTGACACATCATAAATAATCAACTAAAAATTTTTGTTTTACTAAAAGTATTATTGGTATTAAGGAGCTTAGGTCTTTAATCCTCAAAATTTGGCTACAGTGGAAGAGCAATTTTATTCTCTAAATTTATTGCTTTACCGCTTTGCCGAATAGATAACCAGGTAAGCCTTTATAATTATCTGGTTAACCAAGCGACCAAAATTCAGTAAGTTTTGTTTGTACGATTGAGCATGCTGGTTGAACTAGGTCATCATTAACTTGTTGATAATATCAACTAAATAACAATAAGGTTAACTATGGATATACAAGAAGAACTTAGTCACAATTTCGATCTTACAATCGATATTGAGACGCAAGTACAACCTATAGAGCGTTCTTCATTCTATGCTGTACAAAGGCCTGAAGGTCCTAAAGGAGAGTCAGGTTACGATTGTGCTGGTACTTTTGGAAGTGCTGGTACTTTTGGTGGTACTTTTGGCTCAATTGGTAGTTGGGGCTGCTGTTGTTAACTAATTTAAGGAAATAAAATGTTTAAAGATACAAAGAATCATTCATTTGATATGAGTATAGAAAACTATAATGAAGTTCAGTCAATAGAGCGTTCTTCGTTTTATGCTGAGCAAGGACCTGAAGGGCCTAAAGGTGAACCAGGGTTTGATTGTGCCGGTACTGTAGGTACATTTGGAACGGTTGGTGGCAGCTTTGGTACTGCAGGATCTTTCGGCTGTTGTTGTTAATTAATAAGGAAATTACAATGTATAATAAAAAAAATCACTCGTTTGATATGATAATTGACAAGAACCATGAAATTCAATCAATTGAACGTTCATCATTTTATGCCCAACAAGGTCCTGAAGGCCCTAAAGGTGAGCCAGGGTTTGATTGTGCTGGTACTGTTGGTACTTGGGGAACTGCTGGTGGTAGCTTTGGTACTGTTGGTAGTTTTGGCTGTTGTTGTTAATTAATAAGGAAATTACAATGTATAATAAGAAAAATCACTCGTTTGATATGAGTATAGATAATAATAATGAAATTCAATCAATTGAACGTTCATCATTTTATGCTCAACAAGGACCTGAAGGCCCTAAAGGTGAGCCCGGTTTTGATTGTGCTGGCACTTTGGGGTGCGCTGGTTCTTTTGGCGGCACTTTAGGTTCAGTTGGCTCTTTTGGTTGTTGTTGTTAATTAAAAAGGATATAGCAATGTATAATGATAAGAAAAATCATTCATTTGATATGATAATTGACAAGAATCATGAAGTTCAACCAATCGAACGTTCGTCTTTTTATGCTCTACAGGGGCCTGAAGGCCCCAAAGGTGAGCCAGGAGTGGATACTTTTGGTACTTTTGGTAGCGCAGGAACATTTGGCGGTTGTTTTGGTTGTATGGGAACTGCAGGTTGTTGTTGTTAATGTAGTATAAAATAATTAAGTCAGAGTATTTTAAGATTCTGTAATAGATTTTGTTACAAGTTATTTTAAGTTGTATTACTCTGATATTTCTCTCTATTACTTTACTAACAAACACTATGTGACGGTCAACTTAATTTAGAGACTTGTTTAGGCACTTTTTAGTAATTTCATTTTATATTCTGCTGGTGAAATATTTCCTAATTTATAATGTCTCCGTTTTTGATTATAAAACGGTTCAATATAATCGATAATACCTCCTATTGCTTCATGTTTTGCTTGATAACGACGATAATTAATCTGTTCAGATTTCAAGCTACGAAAAAAGCGTTCAGTAACAGCATTATCTAAACAGTTTCCACGCCGACTCATACTTGAAGTCAATTCATGATCTTTCAATGAAAGCTGAAATGCTTCGCATGTGTATTGCACGCCCTGATCGCTATGAAAGATAACATTATCATTCGGTTGCCGTTTATTAACTGCTAAGCGCAATGCTCTCGTCGTCAGCTCACTGTTCGGGTTTTCTGAAAACACCCAACTGATCACTTTACGTGAGCATAAATCCATGATGGCAGCTAAATACAGCCAACCTTGTTGTGTACGAATATAAGTGATGTCGATGATTTTTGTCGCGCATTTATTCCGCAGTGGGAAAAGCAGTTAATTGCTGATGGAAATATCAATCGCAGACGTCCATGCCGTATGACTATAAGCGAAATAATCACTATACTTATTGCTTTTCATACATCAAACCTTGGTGACTTTAAAAACTATTATAAAGGTTATATTGCTCAATTCTATCGTCCACATTTTCCGATCTTATTGAGCTACACTCGATTTTTAGAAGTGATGCCCAAAGCAATTGTCCCGCTTTCTAGCTATTTTTTGATACTAAAAGGTGAATCGATGGGTATTTTATTTATTGATCCTACAAGCATTAAAGTATGTCTAACTTAAGAATACTTAGGCACAAAACATTTGACGGTATAGCCGAACGCGGCAAAGGAACAA
>NZ_BAAJLX010000018.1:0-71422 GCF_057543495.1 Colwellia sp. SU-HH01217
TCCGAAACTTCAGCAACTGAATAACCACGCTCAGTGATTTGTTTTACTGCTTCTATTTTAAATTCTTGGGTATACCGTTTGCCTTTGCTCATAAACACCTCTAGTTGAAGTTACAATGTAACTCATTTGGTGTCTAGCAAAGTCTGGGAAGTCCAAACATATTGCCGACCTATTTACTCACAATGTCATTACCGAGGAAGCCGATTACTTTAATTACACGTTAATTGATAAAAATAATAATCAATATCACTTTCCTGAAAGGCAATTAAGAACATCTGGCAATGTAATAGAAAGCGATCCAACACAGATCAGTTTTTCGTTCCCGATCGAACTTATTAATAATTCATTAACGTTAATTATTACTCCTAAAAATCAAACGTTAAAAAATCCAGATAGCTTACTACTTCCTCTGTACTTGGCGGGAATATTATTAACCTTAACATTGGCATTTATTACCAGATCATTATTATCTCAACAACACAAATTATCCCGTGAAGTTAACAAGAAAACAGCCGATATTGTTAAGCAGAAAAAGCAGTTATCCGAAAGCAACGCCTTACTTAAACAAGCGGTAAAAAATGCAGAAGAGTCAGCCAAAGCAAAAGGTGATTTTTTAGCAAACATGAGTCACGAAATACGTACACCACTTAATGGTGTTATTGGTCTTACCGAGTTATTGAAAGAAACGACACTAGATACTGAGCAAAGAGAATATATCAATAAATTGCTCTTTTCAGGCCGGCATTTATTAACCGTTATTAACGATATTTTAGATTTTTCTAAAATAGAGTCTGGCAATATTACACTAGAGCAAAATCCATTCTCTATTTATAGCGTTATCGACAATTTATCAATGACCTTCGATGAAATTGCTAGAGCAAAAAACATTAAGTTTACTATTACCACTGCAGGAAATATTCAGCCTGATTTGATGGGTGATGTTTATCGTTTAAATCAAATATTATTTAACTTATGTTCTAATGCCATTAAATTTACTGAACAAGGTGAAGTTAACGTAGTTATTGAAATGACAGCACCAACGCCAGAAAATGATTTGTATAACATTAAATTTAAAGTGTTTGATACTGGCATAGGGTTAAGTAAAGAAAGCATGGCAAAGCTATTCCAAGAATTTAATCAAGCTGATACTTCAACCACGAGAAAATATGGTGGAACAGGCTTAGGGCTATCTATCAGCCAAAAGCTTTGTCGAGCAATGAATGGCGATGTATTCGTTGAAAGTACAGTTAATGAAGGCAGCTGTTTTACTGCTTCAATATATATAATGCTTAACGAAAAAGTATTGGTTAAAAGTGATATACCAGCACAACTAATAAAAAAAGCTAACATTTTATTGGTTGACGACAATCCAATTGCTTTGGAGGTATTAGGCAAGTTCCTAACAAAATGTGGCGCTACAGTCGTTAAGGCAAACGATGCAGAACAAGGCTTAGTCTTTTTAAAACAAGCAGATAGTAATATTCAAATTATTATCTCAGATTGGACTATGCCAATCATGAGTGGCGGAAAATTTATTGCTGAAGCCGTAAAGTTAAAGCTTAATAATATGCCTAAAGTGATTATTTTAACAGCATATGAAACTCACCGTATTAAAAACACTAAAGAACACTTACCTATTCACAAAGTATTACAAAAGCCATGTCATAGTACTGAGTTGTTAACAGTAATTAATGCGTGTTTAGAGGGGCGTAGAGAAGAAGTTACAAGCAAAAATAACAATGATCGCCTTTCAGGTATACATGTGTTGGTTGCTGAAGATAATAAAATTAATCAAATAGTCGTGAACAAAGTGCTTACCAGTGAAGGGGCCATGGTTACAATAGCGAATCACGGTAAAGAAGCGATTGAATTGCTTAATCAAGCACATAATAAGTTCAACATTATTCTTATGGATATTCAAATGCCTGAGATGGATGGTATAGAAGCCACCAAAATTATTCGAGCCAACGCTAATGCAAGCATTTCAGCATTACCTATTGTTGCATTAACCGCTAATGTATTGGATAAAGATGTGGATAATTACTTAGCTGCTGGTTTGAATGCACATCAAGCGAAGCCGATTGATAAAGAAAAGCTAATAGAAACCATGCTCTCATTATTGATGTAGTTTTATAGCCAATGAACAATAAAGTATTTACTACATTAAATACTTTGACACTTAAACAATATTCTTTTTTAAAGTAGTCCTGTAATTGAAGAAAAGAGCTATCTAACTTTTGATTTATTGGCATAATAGTTACTACACCTTTCGCTTAATAATGCAAAAAAGCAAGTACAAAGTATGTGTATTATTAATTCCTTATTGTTATATGATGCCCTCTATAGATCTAAAGATCAGGTTACCGATTAATTAAAGTTATGTTTAAAAAAATTATAATATGTTTATCTCTCCTACTACCCCTTTTTGTAAAAGCTGAAGATTCGAAAGATACAGGTACATATATTTATGGACTGGGGATCAGCACCAATAAAGAAATTTATAAAGGGTATAACAGGCGAACAATTCCTTTGCCTATGATTGGCTACCGATCTGAAAAATTAAATGTTTTTGGCCCTTTTGTGAGTTATAAAGTTGCAGAAGCTTCCGGTTTTAGCTTCCAAGTTCAAGCCGCTCCAAGGTTTCAAGGCTTTGATGATAGTGATAGCTATATTTTTGAGGGCATGAAAGAGCGAAAATTCTCGATGGATATTGGAGGAGCTTTAAATTATAAAAAAAATAACTGGAAGCTCAGTTTTTCGTCAATGTTTGATGTGTTGAGTCGTTCTAATGGGAGTGAAGTGGTTACTGCGCTTTCTTATAATTTTAACTATGGCCCTGTGTTTATTGAGCCTCGTATAACCTTAAGTTATTTAGACAGCAATCATGTTGATTATTATTATGGTGTTGGCAAAAACGAAGTCTCTGCAATTAGGTCGGAATATGTTGGTCAAAGTGCAGTTAATTCTGGCTTTGGTGTCTCGATATCTACCCCTATTTTTTTAGGTGGCTTTACGCAATTAAATATACAGCGAACTTGGTTTGCAGATGAAATAACCGAGAGCCCATTAGTCGAAGACGATGGAAATATCATGGTTAGACTGCTCTACACTAGAAATTTTTAACGCTTTTTAATCCAAACACGCCAATCTAACGTATAAATAGCAAACCCTTTTATTGTTGTTTATATGTTATTTAATTTGCTCGGTTTTAATCTATCTTGGTTGGGACTCATATTATTCGGTAATTCTTTCATACCGTTTACGCTTTTTTGGCTAGGGCTTCACCTGTATTGGTGTAAACAAATAAAGTCTGAAATTAAGCTAATTTTGGTGACCGTGCTTATCGGCACGTTAGTCGACACGACTTTGCATTCTGCAAAGGTATTAATATTCCCTCAAGATCACTTTATCCCATTGTGGTTAATTGCACTTTGGGCTTCTTTCGCTGCGACAATTGCTCATAGTTTGCAACTCTTAAAAAATTCAGCACTCTTGCAAGCCTTGGTAGGGCTTATTTTTCCACCATTAAGCTACATTGGCGGAGCATCATTATCGTCTGTTGAGCTTGGTTATAGCCATTTTAAAACCTATCTCATATTAGCTCTGATTTGGTCTGTTTTAATGGTGGTATTTTTTAAAATTAAAGAAAATTTTTATAGGGAGGTCAAAAATGATTAAGGTATTTTTATTCATATTTTTGTTGATTAATGGTGTTTTATCGATAGCTAACGCTGACAACCAGATAGTCGATCGGCTTCCTCAAGATTATGGTGAGTTAGCATACAAAGAGGTTGGTAGCGCAAAATTTTCAGTGTTGTTTTGGGATATATACAACAGTACCTTATACACAAAATCAGGACGTTATCTACACGAACAATCGCCAGAGTCATTACTTTTTAAAATAGAGTACTTTAAAGATATTACCGCTGATGAATTAATTGAACGAACTGTTCAGCAGTGGCAACATTTAGGAATATCTAAGTCTCAATATGTTAACTATATTCCCAAGTTAAAAGTCATTTGGCCAGATATCTCAGAGGGTGATTCATTAACCATATTAGTTGAAGAGAAAAAATCGACTTTCTACTTTAATGATAAACAAGTTGGCGACATAGAAGAGAAAGATTTTAGTCGTATTTTTTTAGATATTTGGCTTTCGCCAAAAACTAGTCAAGCCCAATTACGGGCGAAATTGATAGAGGGAAATAAATGATGACTGCCTTTAAAGGGTTACTATTAGTGTTGTTTTTGTTGGTCATGACAAGTTGTAGTTCCAACATACATGACTATGAAAAAACCTCTCCTAAGTTTGACATTAAAGAATATTTTACAGGTAAATTCACTGCATGGGGAATGATTCAAGACTATACAGGTAAAGTAACAAGGCGTTTTTGTGTTGAGCTCAATGGTACATGGAATAACAACGAGGGAACACTTGAAGAAGTGTTTTATTTTCATGATGGTGAGGTCAGTTATAGAACGTGGGTATTAACCAAGCTGCCATATGATGAGTACTCTGGCACGGCTGAAGATGTTGTCGGGGTAGCTAACGGTAAACAAATGGGTCATGCCTTTCGTTGGCAATATCAATTAGAAGTCCCTATTGATGGAGATACTTATACTTTTAATATGGATGATTGGATGTATCAGCTGGATGATTATAGAGTGATGAATAAAACTACTATGTCTAAGTTAGGTGTTAATGTAGCCGATATCACGTTGTTTTTTGATAAAACGTTGATGAATTCAACTTGCCAATAATCGATTAATAACTACTGATCGCGGAATATGTAGTGTTAATTTTTAACTTTTTAAAATTATTTTGATCTCTTTTTAACCCTTGCTCGTAAATTACTCTGTTAACAAAAATCAGGAGAGTAATGTGAAATATTTTAAAGTGTTAAGTGTAACTATTTTAAGCATGTTTTTATTACAAGCATGTAACGATAATAACAACTCTAGCAAGGCTGATGAGGTTGTAACCAAAACTACAATTGTTGATGCTGCTGTAAGCAATGGAAATTTTAAAACCTTGGTAACAGCTTTGCAGGCAACAGGGTTAGATACAACATTAGCAGATACAGAAAGTCGTTTTACTGTTTTTGCACCAACAGATGATGCTTTTGCTTTGTTGGGACAAGACACCATCGATGCTTTATTAGCTGATACCGATAAGCTTTCTGATATTCTTACCTACCATGTCATTAGTGGCGAAGTAAACTCTACTACTGCTATTGGTTTGGCAGGAACTACCGTTGATATGGTTAATGGTGATGCAATTGGTTTGTCATTAAATGGTGATAATCTTTTAGTAAATACAGCAACCGTTGTTACTGCGGATATTCAAACAGATAACGGTATTATACATGTTATCGATGCGGTATTACTTCCACCTGAAGATATGGCAGAGCCTACAGCAAATATTGTTGAAACAGCCGTTGCCAATGGTAATTTCACCACTTTAGTTGCGGCATTACGAGCGACTAACTTGGATGCAGTGTTAGCGGATGAAAGTTCAACTTTTACCGTATTCGCACCAACAGATGCTGCATTCGCATTGATCGGCGAGCAAACCATTAACACCTTACTTGAGAACACTGATGTTTTATCAAGCATTTTACTCCAGCATGTTGTGTCTGGTGCTGCAGTAAATTCTGTAACGGCTTACACACTTAATGGAACAATGGTTGAGACTGCGGCAATGACTGAAGTAGCACTTAACATTAATACTACGAGTGATATGCTTATGTTCGGTGGAGCTAATATTGTAATAAAAGATATTTACACCACCAACGGCATAATTCATGTGATAGATGCTGTTGTGGTAGGAGATGTAGAAATTCCTGCACCAGCAATGAGTTTAATCGATGTGGCGAGTGCTAATGGTAACTTCACTTCACTTGTTGCTGCTTTACAAGCGACCGGTTTAGATACCACACTGGCCAACCTAGATGAAAATTATACTGTTTTTGCGCCTTCAGATGCTGCATTTGAAAAATTACCTGCAGGCACTTTAGATAGTCTGAGCTATGATCAGTTAACAGATATCTTGTTGTACCATGTTTTACCTGGAAAAGTTTTGGCTGATGGCGCAATCACGGTGGCTCAATCAAGCAATAATATGGTTGAGACAGCAAATGGCGATAAGGTTTCATTATCGTTTGTTGATTCAATGTTATTTGTTAATGGTGCAAAAGTTAGTACTGCAGATGTTATGGCTGATAATGGTGTCATTCATGTAATTGATAATGTCATTATGCCACCAGCAATGATGGATGCTCCTACTCAAAATATTGTCGAAGTTGCGCTTGCAGATCCAGATAACTTCTCTACTTTAGTTACCGCACTAACTGCTGCTGACCTAGTGACTACACTTTCAGATGAAAATGCAACTTTTACTGTTTTTGCGCCAACTAATGCTGCTTTTGCAGCGGTTGACCCTGATGCACTATCAGCATTGTTAGCTGACACGGATGCATTAACATCAGTGCTGTTAACTCATGTGGTAAGTGATGCAAGTTTAAGCTTGTTAGATGCTTATGCTGCCAATGGAAAAATGTTAACTACAGCGTCAGGAAAAATGATTAACGTGTCGGTAGATGTTGACTCGGGTGCTTTGGTTATTGGCGGTTCAAAAGTTGTAATATCTGATATTTACACAACGAACGGTGTTATCCATGTGATTGATACCGTTATTCTTGACTAGCGTTAGATACTCAATAAAGTGCAGTTGCTGCTGCACGCTCTTTGCCCCTATTTTTAGGGGCTTTTTTATTTTTATTGATCAAAAATGCTATCTGATTCGTATAGAAAGGTATGAATGAAAGAGTGAAAAAATATATGAAAGATACCACCTTAGAATTACCAATTTTGCCTTTAGCGGTTTTTTTGTTGCCGGATGGCATAACTCGATTAAGGATTTTTGAACCGCGTTATTTGAAAATGGTAAAAATTGCCACCCAAGGTCATGGGTTTGTTCTATGGTTAAAACATCAAGACCAAGAACAGGCAATGGCTAGATGGGGAAGTTGGGTAGAAATCATTAATTTCGACCAAGGTAGTGATGGCGTTTTAGAGATCGATGTAAAGTGTAAAGCAATAGTCGATATTCAGAAGGTTGTAACAGATGACAATAACTTAAACATTGGTACGGTTTGTGAAATACCTCATTGGTCACAGAGCACAGGCGATAATCAATATTCTGAACTTGGTCAGTCATTAACGGAACTTCTAATGAGTGATAGTCTGTTTAGGGAGTTATACCCTAAGATATTTGCTAAAAATATTAATTGGGTAGTGGCAAGATGGTTAGAGATTCTACCTGTTAATTTAACGGTGAAAAGCCGATTTATTAGTGTTCACAATTATCATCAAGCAAAAGGTTTTGTTCAATCAATTATAAATAACGAAAAAAATTTTAATTAATTGTGATCTTTTCTTTAATCGCCTGCGTATTACCCTTTAAGTTTTTCAAGTAGAACCGGTGATAATGCAATGCAAACGAACTTGCTAAGCAAAGTGACAAATGCTAAACCTAGTAAAATGTCAGAACAAATAGATCATCCACAACTTTGCCAATGGCTTGAGGCTGTTGCCATTTCACGAGACAAAAAAGCATTTACTCAGTTGTTTCGCTTTTTTGCACCTAAAATTCAACGTATCGCAAGCAACAAGTTTTTTAATGAAAATCAAGCAAATGAAGTTGTTCAAGAAACAATGAGTAATGTTTGGCGCAAAGCGCATTTGTTTAATCAAGACAAGGGCGCGGCGACCACTTGGGTATATACAGTCATGCGAAATGTTACCTTTGATATGTTAAGAAAGCTCAAAGGAAATAAAGAGGATAACCTCAGTGATGATATTTGGCCAATTGCTGAAAGCATGAGCAGTGAAGATGAGCCTTTTGAAGACCATCTTGAAAACAAGCAATTGCTAACCGTTATTGAAAAACTTCCTGAAGTGCAGCAACAAGTTGTTAAAGGTTTCTATTTTATGGAAATGTCTCAGGAACAACTTGCTACACACCTGAACTTACCGCTTGGAACAATAAAATCTCGTTTGCGTTTAGCTTTAGCTAAACTCAAAGTGCAGTTAGGAGAAGAACATGATTAAACATCACCCTAAATTTGAGTTAATACAATCATTTGTGAACGGTGATTTACCTGCATCATTATCAGCAGCTATCGCCATACATGCAGATATGTGCCCTTCATGCCAACAACAAATAGCACAGTTAACAGAACAAACAGCAGAATTAAGTTTCGAAGAAGCTTATTTAGACAAGTTTATTGTCGATGATAATGAGAAGTTGCAAGAGGCAAAAACACTTGATATTGACTTTGATGCCATGGTTGCCCAAATAACTGAGTCAAACGACATTGAAGAAGTAGAGTTGCCTGTAGAAAAAAAGATATCGTTTAATAATAAATCCTATACGTTACCAAAAGCATTGAACAATATGTCGATGGGAAAAACCTTACATATGGGGAAATTATCTCGAGCTCGCGTACAACTAAATGAAAATGAAATACACACCAGTCTATTGCAGATTCAACCTGGAGGTGGTGTTCCACAACATACTCACAAAGGGTTTGAACTCACATTATTATTAGACGGTTCATTTCATGATGAAAAAGGAGAGTATGTAAAGGGCGATTTTATCATGCTAGATAGCGAACATACCCATAATCCTATCTCTAATGAGGGCTGCCTTTGTTATACCGTCGCAAATGATGCTTTGCACTTTACTCAGGGTATAAATAAGTTACTTAACCCTATTGGCTCCTTTATTTATTAATTTGTTGCTCAATAGCTAAGGAATAATCATGATTCATCCTGTTGACAAAAAAGACTTACATATTGGTATTAGTGCATGTTTAGTCGGTGAAAAAGTTCGTTTTGACGCGAGTAATAAACCTTCTAATTTTTGTATCCATGAATTTGGCCAGCATGTGACTTATCAATCGTTCTGTCCAGAAGTTGCGATAGGCTTGCCGATCCCTCGTCCAACAATTCGACAAATTAAAAAAGATGATGTTATTTCTGTTTCAAGACCCGATGGCTCAGGCGATGTTACAAGCGCACTTAAAGCTTATGGTAAAAAGGTTGCTAGCGTAACCAAACACCTAAGTGGTTATGTATTTTGTGCTAAAAGTCCAAGTTGCGGCATGGAAAGAGTAAAGCTGTATTCTCCAGAGGGTAATGCACTGAAATCTAATGGCATTGGTGTGTTTGCGCAAGAAATTATGGCGGCAAACCCTTTATTGCCTTGTGAAGAAAATGGCCGATTGAACGACCCTATAATTCGAGAAAATTTTGTTGCCCGGGTATACGCTTATAAGCATTGGCAAGATGTAGAAGCTTCGGGGATTACAAAACATAAATTAACCACTTTTCATAGCCAATATAAATACACGTTAATGAGTCATGATTTGGTGGCCTATAAAAAGTTAGGTCAATTATTAGCGAAATCAGATATACCATTAGCTGAAATGGCGTCACAGTATATTGCGGGCTTAATGGCTGCATTATCTATTAAAGCTACACGAAAAAAGCACGCCAATACATTAGCACACATCCAAGGTTATTTTTCAAAACAACTTAAAAGCAATGAGCGTCAAGAGTTATGTGAACAAATTGATGCTTATCGTGAAGGCTTAATTCCACTTATTGCGCCATTAACGTTAATCAAGCATTACCTACTACAATTCCCGAAAGACTATTTAGCAATGCAAGCATATTTATCTCCATACCCCGATCAACTTAGGCTGAGATATGCCTACTAACATGTAAAGGAACCCCATGATACTCTGGTTTCGTAACGATTTAAGAACACACGATAACCCTGCCTTACAGCACTTTATGAACACCCCCTGTTCAACTAAGTTACGTAAGGCGTTTTTTTTCATATCCGAAAAACAGTGGCAATTGCATGATTGGTCAGAGATAAAAATTGATTTTATTAAACGCCATGCAAAGGCATTAGTGCACGAACTATCAAGCTTGGATATTGATCTAGAAATAGTGCACGTACCCGACTTTCCGTCACAAGTAGCCTATTTAAAAACCTACTGTTTAAAGCATAATGTTCGGAGTGTCTTAGCCAATAGTGAGCTTGAATACAATGAGCAACAACGAGACCAATCCTGTATTAACCAAGGCATTCCTTTAACATTGTTTGAAGCAGATGTGGTTGTGCCAAAAGGTAAAGTGCTCAATCAGTCGGGCACAATGTTTAAAGTATTTACACCTTTTAAAAAAGCTTGGCTGAAACAGGTGAGACAATTTGGCTTCGAATATTTAGCAAAGGCACACAATAATACCAACCGGAATGCTGAACTATTGGAAACAACAGGCAATTCTGAATCTAGTGCTTGGCCTTTAGCTGGCGAGTATGAAATGAATGTATTGCCAAAGTTTTTTCAAGATAAAGTAACTAGTTATGCTAAATACCGCGATATTCCTTCGGCCAAAGGCACATCTGGTCTTTCTCCTTATTTAGCAGCAGGGCTTATTAGTCCAAGGTATATTTTATTTGCTTTGCTAAATCGTTTTCCAGATATTTTAATCGCGACAGATAGTGAAGAGTTTTCTTGGTTAAATGAAATTATTTGGCGTGAGTTTTACAGGCATTTATTATTTCACGAGCAAAGACTTTGTATGCACCAATGCTTTAATCAAAAATACCAAGACGTTCAATGGCAGAATAACTCAATTTATTTTAATGCATGGTGTGAGGGTAAAACAGGTTACCCACTTGTTGATGCGGCAATGAGACAACTCAATCAAACGGGGTGGATGCATAATCGTTTAAGAATGGTGGTAGCAAGCTTTTTAACTAAACACCTACTGATTGACTGGAGATTAGGTGAAAAGTATTTCATGAAGCACCTGATTGATGGTGATTTAGCGTCTAATAATGGCGGTTGGCAATGGGCTGCGAGTACAGGGTGTGATGCCCAACCATACTTTCGAATCTTCAATCCTATTAGACAAAGCGAAAGATTTGATCCAAACGGAGATTTCATTCGTAAATACTTACCAGAGTTAGAAAGTATACCCGTTAAACATGTTCACTTTCCTCATCAATATATTGCTAATCATCAATTACAATTATATTGGGAACCTATTGTTGACCATAAAGAAGCTAGGTTAAAAGCACTAGCCTTTTATAAATAGACACAAGAGTTAAGTGCATGGTTTTTTTAATATTTTAATCTGATTTTTGGTAATAAAATGAAGACAAATACATTGGATGATTTACCTAAAGATACACCATTATGGTTAAGTAATTTTGTTAGTGTTTATCAAAGGCTCGAAACGAATAACTTACAACTGTTAGATACTCTTTATCACCGTGAGGTCACTTTTATTGACCCGCTAAATCACCTTGAAGGCTTTGATGAATTATATCAATACTTTGAAGGCCTTTATCAGAACTTACAATCTTGTGAATTTATTATTGAAAATATTATTTTTCATGGAAAGGAGGCCGCAATTTATTGGACGATGACTTATCAACACAACAAATTAAATCAGGGTAAGCGCGTTACTGTTGCTGGATCTTCTTATATCAAAGGGGAAGGAGATAAAGTGATTTTACATCGTGATTACTTAGATTTAGGGGCAATGATTTATGAACAGCTTCCACTATTTGGTAAGTTAACCAAATGGGTTAAAGCTAAGGTAGTTAGCTAATGGCTGGCAAAATGGTTTTAATTACAGGAGCTACCTCTGGCATTGGATTAGCATTGTTTAAGCAATATGTCGCCCGTGGCGATAAGGTTATTGCTTGTGGTCGAAACCCAGAAAAATTAGCCATGTTGTCAAAGGACGCCTATCAAACATGTTTGTTTAATCTTAACTCGCCTAAAGAAATCGAACAGCAATTAAGCCAGTTGTGCGATCTAGATATGGTTATTCTAAACGCTGGAGATTGCCAATATATTGATGATGCTAAGCAGTTTAATGGTGAAATATTTAGCGATATTATCACGACTAACCTAACGTCTTTAGGATGGTTATTACAATTTACGCTACCCTTATTAAAAGGTGAAGGTCAGCTAGTGTTTGTTAGCTCTAGCGCCACTATTTTACCTTTTCCTCGAAGTGAAGCTTATGGCGCTTCAAAAGCAGGCATGGATTATTTAGCGAATAGTTTACGGTTAGATCTGGCTGAATATGATATCGATGTAACTTTAGTTCATCCTGGTTTTGTCAAGACTCCTTTAACCGATAAAAATAACTTCGATATGCCTTTTCTTATTACCAGTGAAGAAGCAGCATCTCGTATTGTTAGCGGAGTTGATAAACGCAAGGCATACCTACACTTTCCAAAACGATTAACATTACTGTTAAAAATTATCAGCTTTATGCCCTCATCACTTTGGCAAAAAATCATCACAAAGAAACATACATCATGAAAAAAATTGCAATTATTGGATCAGGCATTTCAGGGCTAACTGCAGCATATTTATTATCGAAAAAACATCATGTTACGGTTTTTGAAAAAAATGATCGTATTGGCGGACATACCGCTACGGTTGATATAGAAAAAAATGGTGAACAATTTGCTATCGATACCGGTTTTATTGTGTTTAATGACAAAACCTACCCTAACTATTTAGCTTTATTGGCGGAAATAGGTATTGGAAGACAAGCCACACAAATGAGCTTTTCAGTACATAATTGTCAAACAGGTATGGAATACAATGGACATAATTTAAATACACTTTTTGCCCAACGACGTAATTTGTTAAAACCAAAATTTTGGTGGTTAGTGAAAGAAATTCTGCGATTTAACAAACTTTGTAAAAAGATATTCGCAACACAAAACTATCAAAGCGGTTTAACTTTAGGACGCTTTTTAAGCGAAAATAACTTTAATGATTATTTCGCAGAACATTATATTCTACCTATGGGAGCCGCGATTTGGTCAAGCTCTTTAGCGCAAATGGCAGATTTCGAATTTAGGTTCTTTGTACAGTTTTTTCATAATCATGGTTTATTGAATATTGCTGATAGACCTCAGTGGTACGTTGTCCCTAATGGGTCAAGAAGCTACTTAGCACCTTTGTGTAAACCTTTTAAAAAAAATATTCGATTAAATGCCAATATTAGCGGCATTAGCCGAATAAATGACAAGGTTCACTTAGGTTTTAACGATACTGAGGATGAAGTTTTCGACGAAGTTGTCATTGCATGTCATTCAGATCAAGCACTAGCTTTGTTGCGTGATGCGACAACTGACGAAAGCAAAATTTTGTCAGCGATGCCATACAGTGAAAACTCTGTGATATTGCATACCGACAAAAAACTATTACCAAAACGAGAAAAAGCTTGGGCCAGTTGGAACTATCAATTAAGCCAAGATAGAAGTAAAGCCGCGAGTGTTACCTACAACATGAATATATTACAAGGTATTGAAAGCCAGCATACTTTTTGCGTTACCTTAAATCAAAAAGAAGATATCGACCCTAAGTTAATTTTAAGAGAGTTTACTTATCATCACCCTATTTTTTCAACAAAGTCTATTGAAGCACAGAAGAAAAAAAATCAAATATGTGGTCTGCATCATACCCATTTTTGTGGGGCATATTGGTATAACGGATTTCATGAAGATGGTGTTAAAAGTGCTGTTGAAGTTGCCAAACGCTTTAATTGTTTCTTAGAGAGTTAAAATGAAAAAACGGTTTAACCAAAGCAATATTTATTTAGGAAATATTGTGCATCGACGTTTTAGTCCCAAAAAGCATAGTTTTGATTATTCATTATATATGTTAGCGCTAGATGTTTCAGAGGTTGAAGATGCAAAAGCAGGGTTAGGGTTGTTTGGGTTTTCTTGGTATCACCCGTTACGCTTTGTTGAAAAAGATTACCTAAGAAGTGAACCGTATGGGTTAATGCAACGTATAACGAATAAAGTACTGGAATTAAGTGGTCATAACGATATTCAGCGTGTTGTGATGTTAGTGCAGGTTAGATGTTTTGGTATTTATTTTAGTCCTGCTAATTTTTATTTTTGTTACGACCAAAATAACCAATGCACTCAAATGCTTGCTGAGGTTAGTAATACACCATGGAATGAAAGACATTACTATTTAATCGACTTGTTAAATAGTGGAGAGAAAGTAAGTAAAAAAGACTTTCAAGTGTCGCCTTTTATGGATTTAGATATGTCTTATTTTTGGCAAGTAAAAGCGCCAAGTGACAATAACAGTAACATAATGATACGCATAGAAAACAAAAAGCTAAATTCAGCTAATGGTAAAATTGAAAAGTTATTTGATGCTAATTTAATGATGAAAAAACAAGCGTTTAACCAAAAATCACTATTGCAAGTTTGGTGTCAGCTACCAGTAATGACATTGAAAATTGTGCTTGGAATATATTGGCAAGCTTTAAAGATTTTTATCAAACGAATTCCATTTATAGGCTATCAAAAAACAAACAAAGAAAGCTGAATTATTCATTATATTATGAAGTGACAGGAGAGAATCGTGGAGCAAGTAAAAGATGTAAGAGTACTAAATACAGCGAGTTGGTTCGATAAACGCTGTCGTGCTTTGGTTCATTCTGTATTTGAAAAAATTTCTTACGGTAAATTAGAGGTTGTTGAGGGAGCAGAGCATTATTTTTTTTCTAAGAGTGACGATGATCTGGCTATTCAAGGAAAAATTCACATTCATGATATCAGTATTTATCAAGACTTTGTAAAGGGCGGTAGTATTGGCGTTGCCGAAGCATTTATCGCGGGTAAATGGAGTAGTCCCAATCTTACCAATGTGATTCGTATTTTTGCAAAAGCACAGCAACAAACGGATAAATTAGAGGCGAAAAAGTCGTGGTCCAATAGAATTAAAAATATGGTGAATCATTGGCAAAACAGAAATACACAATCAGGTTCCAAACGTAATATTTTAGCCCATTACGATCTTGGTAATGAATTATATACGCGTTTTTTAGATCCTGAAATGATGTATTCTTCGGCTATTTATCCAACAGATACTAGTTCACTAGAAGAAGCTCAAAATCATAAGTTAAAAACAATTTGTGAACGTTTATCTCTCAAACATACCGACCATTTACTAGAAATAGGGACTGGTTGGGGCGGCTTGGCTATTTATGCTGCTAAGCATTATGGCTGTAGAGTAACAACAACAACAATATCTGATGCACAATATCAATACGCTGAATCACGTATAAACGAATTAGGTTTATCTAATAAAATCAATTTATTAAAAGAAGACTATCGAGATTTAACTGGCTCTTTCGATAAAGTGGTTTCGATTGAAATGATTGAGGCGGTTGGTTATGAGTTTTTACCTAGTTTTTTTGCTCAATGTAACGATAGGTTAAAACCTGGTGGTAAATTGCTTATTCAAGCGATAACTATTGCTGATCAACGCTTTGACTATTACAAAAAAAACGTAGATTTTATTCAAAAATACATTTTTCCTGGGGGCTTTCTACCCTCTGTTAATTTATTAAGTCAACAGATGACTGAGCATACTGAATTAGTAGTTGAGCGCTTGGATGACATAGGCTTAGATTATGCAAAAACTCTCAATGATTGGCGTATCAATTTTTTAAATTCTTGGTCTGAATTAGGCCAGTTCGGTTACGATGAGCAATTCAAACGATTATGGCTGTACTATTTTGCCTATTGTGAAGGAGCATTCTTAGAACGCTCTACAAGCGCTATACATCTTTTGGCTAGGAAGTAGATTAATGATATTTTCTGCATGTTGATGGTGGTACCGTTTTATTAACTCAATTTTTTGCCACTAAGTATTTTAAAGGCAATGGGTTATCCGAAAATTACAGTGGCAGTTGATTTAAATTACTCCCAACACTTTCTGATAGCTCTTCATGAAAGATGTCTTTTAATAAGATAATTTCATTAACCCTGACATAGTTTGGTCGAATAATTAATGAAATGGTGCGATGGGGCCCTGGTTCATTTAAATGCACAGCTCTAAGCTCTGATTCAGAGTGAATTAATTGATCTAAAGCCATTTGTGGTACAAGCGTGCTACCTAGCTTGCCTGCCACCATTTGAATTAACGTATGTAAACTTGCGGAGTCAAAGTCTGAATCTTGTTTTTTATTTTGTAAACTACAAGCGGCTAACGCGTGATCCTTTAAGCAATGCCCATCTTTTAATAACATCAGTTTTTCAATTTCTAGTTCTTCGCTGGTAATTTCCTGTAATTGTTTAGGGCATTCATCTTTGTGGCATACCCAAAAGAAATCTTCTTGCCAAAAATTAAAACTCATTAAACCTTCTATTGAATAAGGTAGTGCAAGAATGGCTGCGTCGATATCGCCACTGCGTACCATATCTACAAGTATGTGTGATTGTTCTTCAATAATTTTTAATTGGAAATCTGGGTACAGTTTTCTAACTTCAGGTAACACTTTTGGTAAAAGGTAAGGGCCAATAGTAGGAATAACGCCTAGGGTCATCGGTGAAGTAAAAGACGAACTATTTTGTTGAGCAACTTGTAATAATTGGTTTAATTCTAACTTCACTCGTTTTGCTTGATCCAGTATTAATTTGCCTTTACTGGTTACTAGCACCTGCTTGTTATTACGCTCAAAAATATTTAGCCCTAACTGCTTTTCTAATTCGTTGACGGCGGTACTTAATGCAGATTGCGAAACATTACAAGCTTCCGCAGCTTTCTTGAAGTGTAGCGTTTTTTCAATGGCGAGTGCGTAGTGTAATTGCTTGAGTGTGATCATAATTATTGTGAAGTGAAAATTTATGTTAATAAAAATACAGAGTTAAGCTGTATAAGACAAGGAAAGACAGGTGAATTCATGTTTTTAACCATTTGAAACGACACACCTTCTTACTTTATATCTAAGTAAAAAGGAGGTCGATTCTTATACTTGATGAACTATAAGCCTAAGGCTAATTTAATGCCTGCGCCATAAGCCGGATCTGCTGCGGTACAGTGTTTAATATGACGTTGTTTAATTTCATCTGCTACGTCACCCATCGAACTGGCAGTATTATTAAATAGCACTTGTTGTTGCTCGGCGTTCATTAAACGGAATAAAGCACCTGCTTGTGAGAAGTAATCCTCATCTTCTCTGTGATCCCAGTGCGCCGCGGCACCTTGTAAATTTAACGGTGGCTCTGAAAAATCAGCTTGTTCTGCCCACTCACCTTTTATATTTGGCTCATATCCAATTGTTGCACCGTGATTGTCGTCGGTTCGCATAGCACCATCTCGGTGGTAACTGTTAACTGGACAACGAGGGGCATTTACAGGAATATGATTATGATTGACACCCAAGCGGTAACGCTGAGCATCGCCATATGAAAATAAGCGACCTTGAAGCATCTTATCTGGCGAAAAACCAATACCTGGGACTATGTTGCCCGGGTTAAATGCAGCTTGTTCAACTTCAGCAAAATAGTTTTCTGGATTTCTATTAAGCTCCATAACGCCCACTTCCATCAATGGGTAATCACCATGTGGCCACACTTTGGTTAAATCAAATGGGTTATAACTGACTTTACTCGCATCAGCTTCAGGCATAATTTGCACTTTTAACGTCCACTTCGGAAAGTTTTTATTATCAATGGATTCTAATAAATCTTTTTGATGACTTTCTCTGTCTTTACCTACTAATACTTCCGCCTCTTCGTCAGTTAAGTTTTTTATACCTTGCTGTGACTCTAAATGGAACTTAACCCAAAAACGTTCATTATCGGCATTAATAAAACTAAAGGTATGGCTACCAAACCCATGCATATGACGATAAGTTGCAGGAATACCACGATCGCTCATGACAATAGTGACCTGATGGAGTGCTTCTGGTAATGACGTCCAAAAGTCCCAATTGTTAGTTGAACTACGCATATTAGTTCTTGGATCACGTTTAACTGCATGATTTAAATCAGGGAACTTAAGTGGATCACGTAAAAAGAATACGGGTGTGTTGTTACCGACTAAATCCCAATTACCTTCTTCTGTGTAAAACTTAACAGCAAAACCACGAATATCGCGCTCTGCATCGGCAGCGCCTCTTTCGCCAGCAACTGTTGAAAAACGCGTAAATAGTTCAGTCTCTTTGCCGACTTCGGAAAATATTTTTGCTCGCGTATATTTGCTAATGTCATGGGTTACGGTGAATTTACCATAGGCAGCTGAGCCTTTGGCATGCATACGTCTTTCAGGAATAACTTCACGATCAAAGTGCGCGAGTTTTTCTAAAAACCAAATATCTTGTAAAAGTTGAGGTCCACGAGGCCCCGCAGTTTGTACGTTTTGATTATGTGCTACCGGGCAGCCTGCTGCCGTGGTTAATTTTTTATCCGACATTCTCTACTCCTTTAATAAGTGAATACAGCTATAACTTTAGAACATCTTTATTGATTACCAAACTTTTCTACGTTCTGTTTTTTAGAAGATAACCATCTATTTTATTTAATTTATTGAATATCGAGTTTGCCTTAATATACCTCCATCGAAAGCAAATACGCTTTCTAAACAACAATATTTTAATCGTAACTAAAGAGGAAATACTCATGGCTCAAATAGGCAAATTAATCCCAGAATTTAAAGCACAAGCATTCCATAACGGCGAGTTTGTTGAAGTAACTTCAGACAGCGTGAAAGGTAAATGGTCTATCTTTTTATTCTACCCAGCAGACTTTACCTTTGTTTGTCCAACAGAACTTGAAGATATGGCAAACCAATACGCACAATTGCAAGAATTAGGTGTTGAAGTTTATGCGGTATCAACTGACACACATTTTTCACATAAAGCATGGTACGACTCATCAGATGCTATTGGTAAAATTAACTTCCCAATGATTGGTGACCAAACAGGCAATATTACTCGCGGTTTCGATGTCATGATTGAAGAAGATCACATGGCACACCGAGGTACTTTTTTAGCCGATCCTGATGGCGTTATTCAAGTGGCTCAAATTCATGCTGGTGGTATAGGTCGCAGTGCAAAAGACATGGTACGTAACGTAAAAGCGGCACAGTACGTTCGCGCTAATGACGGCGAAGTATGTCCAGCGGCATGGGAACAAGGCGAAGCGACATTAACGCCTAGCTTAGATTTAGTTGGAAAAATCTAAACAATAATCCCTCAAGTTGCGGAGCGTGAATCAGCGCTCTGCTCTTTTTTTAGATCAAAATTCATTGCTATTGCATTAGCGAATTATTGTAATCCCAGTAATAAGGCGGCCATATGTTAAGCCCAGATATTTTAAATGCATTAAAAACCTACACTGAAAAAATGACCAACAAGGTATCGCTAGTATTACAAACTGGTGAATACGAAAAACGCGCTGAGTTAGTCGATTTTTTAACACAACTATGTTCAGTCTCAGACAATTTACAGTTAATAGAGCGTGATGAAAACTTAAGAAGCCCGATAACTTTTTACTTAGAAGTAAATGGTGAAAATAACGGTATTCATTTTTCGGGTATACCCAGTGGTCATGAATTTAACTCGCTTATTTTAGCTATTTTGCAATCTTCAGGCACCGAGTTAAAGCTTGATAACACATTAACTGAAATGGTTAAAAAAATAAAAGAGCCTTTACACTTTGAAGTGTTTATCTCGCTCAGCTGTCATAACTGTCCTGACGTTGTACAGTCACTTAATCAATTTGCATTAATTAACAATAATATTCAATCAGAAATGATTGATGGAGCATTATTTCAGAGCGTTATTGATGAACGCAACATTCAAGGTGTGCCGAGTGTTTATTTAAATGGCGAACTATTTGCCAACGGAAAAATTGATACCGCACAGCTTGTCGATAAACTGATTGAGCGGTTCCCCTACATTGTTGGTTCAAGCGATACAGAGCAATTACCATTACAAGATATTACGGTTATTGGTGGTGGCCCTGCGGGTGTAGCATCGGCGATATATGCTGCTCGAAAAGGCTTAAACGTTACTATGGTTGCCGACCGTATTGGTGGACAAGTGAAAGATACTGTCGACATTGAAAACTTAATTTCAGTACCTAAAACTACTGGCACAGAACTTACGGGTAACTTACTCGCTCATTTAAGAGATTATAATGTCACAATAAAAGAGTTTTTACGGGTAGATACTATCGAAAAGGGTGATATTAAAAAAATTCACTTATCTAGTGGTGAAATTATTGAAACTAAAACGGTGATAGTAGCCACAGGTGCAAAATGGCGAGAACTAGGAGTTCCTGGTGAAAAAGAAAATATCGGTTCGGGTGTCGCTTATTGCCCACATTGCGATGGCCCATTCTTTAAAGGTAAAGATGTTGCCGTTGTTGGCGGTGGTAATTCAGGCATTGAAGCAGCGCTTGATTTAGCCGGTATGGTTAACCACGTTACTGTGTTTGAATTTTTACCTGAGCTAAAAGCTGATCAATTACTCGTTGAAAAAGCACAAGCTCATAGCAAAATTACCATCATAAAAAATGCGGCCACCAAAGAAGTTATTGCTCAAGGCGGTAAAGTAACGGCGCTTGCTTATGAAGACAGAGTAACAGGCGAGCTTAAACAACAACCATTGTCAGGTATTTTTGTGCAAATAGGTTTATTACCAAACAGTCATTTTTTAAAGGGCGTGGTTGAATTAACACAGCATGGCGAAGTAGTTGTTGATGAGAGGTGTCATACTAGCGAACCCGGTATATTTGCTGCTGGCGATGTGTCTACTGTACCTTACAAACAAATTGTTATTGCTATGGGTGAAGGAGCGAAAGCGTCACTGTCCGCATTTGATTATATTATTCGAGAAAACTAAACCTTATAAAGAAATTTAGCTAAACCTATAGCCAACTTGTTAACGAAGCAAGTTGGCTTTTTTAATAAATAAAAATGAGCACATAGTTAGTGAAATGGGGATTATAATAATTTACCTAGGCGTAACCTTTAATTTTTATTAGACTAATAGCTATTAATACCTCTAAAGTATTCGATTATGGAAAAACATCAAGAATTATTAATTGCCTTAAGAAAGGTGATCAGAGCAATAGATTTGCACTCTAAACACTTGAGCAAAACCTCAGGGTTAACTAGTCCTCAATTATTAATTATGCTAGAAATTGATAAGGACTCGGGGATAAACTCTAGTCAGGTGGCGAAAAATGTTAACTTAAGTGCGGCTACTGTAACCAATATTCTTGATCGCTTAGAAAATAAAAATTTAATTACTCGTGTCAGAAGTACGCAAGATAAGCGTAAGGTGAGCCTTCATTTAACCGACAGTGGTCAAGCGCTTTTACAGAATGCTCCCCAAGCTTTACAAGAACACTTTATTGCAAACTTCTCTAGTTTGGCGCAATGGGAACAATCACAATTGTTATCGTCAATGGAGCGACTCGCCGAAATGATGAACGCCAATGAAATTGACGCATCTCCTTTATTAGAGCTTAATGCAATGAGCGCCAGTAGTGTTAATAAAACTGACGCATCAAACAAAGCAGACAAGTAACGGCCTTAAATTCAGGTGCTAATTTACTTAGCGGGACAAATGTAAAAAGTGCAGATGTTTATGGTATTGATCAATAATATTGTTGATCACTGCCGTTTTTGACCAGCCCATTATGTCGTAATCTTGTCCACCTTCCACTAAATGAACTTCTGCGCGATAGTAGCTTTGGTCATCGTCATCAGCTTCATTAATAAAATCGGGTTGTAAATATTGTCGAGCAAGTACGCGATAGACAAATTCTTGCGCCTCACCATGATCTACGGTAAAGCTTAGGCCGTCTTCACGTGAAATACTTACCTCGATTTGGTTTTCCTTTAACTCTAAAGCAACTAACTCAAATGCCGGAGCAACAGTTTGATTAATAAATTTAGTCACATTCGATTTGTTAGGGAAGTCGACCACGTTTTTTAACCGCATTTGCCAGCTGTCATCATTACCTGCACTTGAATGAGGTATCGCCGTCATTTGTTGGCTTTCTTGTTTAAACCCTTCCACCCTTAATGCTTTTATTAAGCCAACTATCGCAAGTAACAAAACAATAGTAAAAGGAAGAGCGCTAGCAATAGTCATTGTTTGCAGTGCATTTAACCCGCCCACTAGTAATAATATTGCCGCGACAACACCGATACCAACCGCCCAGTAAACACGCTGCCAAATTGGTGTGTCATTTTTACCGTGTGAACACAGCATATCGACAACCATAGCGCCAGAATCACATGAAGTGACAAAAAATATAACAATCATTAATACGCTAAAAAATGACAAAACAGTGGTTAGGGGAAAGTTGTCAAAAAATACAAATAACGCAACAGATGAGTCTTTACTTACCATATCACCTAATGAAGTAATTCCTTGGCTGTAAACAAGATCGATGGCACTGTTACCAAAAACGGTCATCCAAAATAACGTAAATAAACTTGGGATGAGCATCACCCCAATAATAAATTCTCTTATGGTACGGCCGCGAGAAATTCTGGCGATAAACAAGCCTACAAATGGTGCCCATGCTAGCCACCAACCCCAATAAAAAATTGTCCAACCTCCTATCCAGTTGGTTTTTTTATAAGCAAATAAGTTAAACGTGTTATGGACGATATCGGCGACGTAATCGCCAATATTTTGTAAATAAGCTTGTAATAAAAATACGGTGGGCCCTAAAACAAAAATTAATAATAGTAAAATAACCGCGAGTGCCATATTGGTTTCTGACAATATCTTTATGCCTTTATCCAGCCCTGTACTTACTGAAATAACAGCCAGCGCAGTAATTGAGCACATTATTATAATTTGATTCGTAGTGGAAACATCAATACCGAATAAATAGTTAAACCCTGCATTAACTTGCGAAGCCCCTAATCCAAGAGAAGTCGCTACACCAAAGACCGTACCGACAACAGCAAATATGTCCACTAAATGCCCCGGCCATTGATAAATTCGATCGCCAATTAATGGATACAGAGCTGAACGTAATGTTAATGGAAGGTTGTGGCGGTAGCTAAAATAAGCGAGCACTAAAGCAACTACGGCATATATCGCCCACGCATGTAAGCCCCAATGGAAAAAAGTCATTTTCATGGCTTCGCGTACAGCGTCTACACTACCTGGCTCGGCAGTAGGTGGCGATAAGTAGTGCATTAAAGGCTCTGCTACTCCGAAAAACATGAGTCCAATCCCCATACCAGCAGCAAACAGCATAGACAGCCATGTGCCTAATGAGTAATCAGGGGTTGCATGATCAGGTCCTAATCGAATATCACCATAGCGCGAGATACCTAAAAATATCACAAAGAAGAAAATAATCGCGACACTCAAGACATAAAACCAACTGCCATTTTCAATGATACTTGCTTGAATGAGCGTAAATAAGCTTTGTGCTTGTTGAGGAAGGAGTGAAGTATAAATTAGTAGCACGAGGACAATTGCTGAAGCGCCACCGAAAACCTTATTATTTAATTGACTTTTAACGGATGTAGGCAAGTTTTTTTCCTCATTTTTTCGTGTTGATAGTATATCGTCTGACACTCATCTGTAAATAGTAGCATGTATCACATTGATATTTTGTCTGATTGTTCATTAATTAAGCTTTGAGTAAATTCTGATTAGTTGCTAAGGTTAGTTTGAGGTTAAATATCATTAGTAGTCTAACTATATCAACTCAAATCATAATCAATAAGAAAAGGGATAATTCACATGAAATTTACCAAGTTGCATTACGCTATATTAACCGCCATTGCAGCATCGGGCTCTCTTAATGCAGAGGAGGTTAAAAAACAAGAAAAATCAGCGCTAGAAGTTATTGAAGTGACTGCTACGAAACGCTCAGAATCCATTCAAGAAGTTCCTGTTACTGTGACCGCATTAACGGGAGATAGCCTAGAAAAATTAGGGGTCGCTAATTTTGACGAGTACGTCGAATTTTTACCTAATGTGGTCTTTCAAGGTACAGGCCCAGGGCAAAACGAAATCTATATTCGCGGCGCAGCCACAACGCAAACCAGTATTGCCGTATCCTCTGTTCAAGCATTGCAGCCATCAGTTGCCTTTTATTTAGATGAACAACCTGTTTCAATGCAAGGCCGAAACTTAGACATTTACGCTACAGATGTTGAACGTATTGAAGTATTACCTGGCCCACAAGGCACACTATTTGGGGCGAGTTCACAATCGGGTACTGTGCGGTTAATTACACAAAAGCCCAATCACGATGGCTTTTCTGCTGGTTTTGACACCAGTATAAGTTCTACTACAGGTGGCGATTTAAGTAATACAGTTGAAGCTTATTTTAATATGTCGTTATCAGAGTCATTAGCTGTTCGTGTCGCGACATACAACGATCACCAAGGTGGTTGGATAGATAACATTTTAAATGAACCAGGTGAAGGCGGTTATATTGGTAGTGCGGTAGTGATTAGTCGTGTTTCTGGTGATGCATTAACAGATCCTGAAAATGTACCGGTTACTTCCCCTAAAAATGATGCTTTAGTTGAAGATAATTTCAATACGGCTAACTACGCAGGTGCGCGCTTTGGTTTATCTTATTTAATAAATGATGAGTGGGAACTTTTAGTACAGCATACCCAGCAGTCGCTCGATACTGAAGGGGTATTTGCCTACGATCCTAACCTTGAAGGAGAGTCATCAACCAATCGTTTTGTACCTGAAAACAATAACGACGATTTTGGTTTAACGACATGGACTCTTGAAGGTCGGATGGAGCAGCTCGATCTTGTTTACACTGGCGGTTATCTTGACCGCGATATTAACTCAACAATTGATTATACCGGCTATACCAATGGTGGTTCATTTGCTGCTTACTATGCCTGTAATTATGCTGGCACGCCAGATACACAAGAGTGTGTTGATCCAACCAAATACTATAAAGAAAAAACTAGCACATCGCGTATGACCCATGAGCTTCGTGTTAATACGTCAGCGGATAAGCCATGGCGTGTTACCGCCGGTATTTTTTATGACTCGCAAGAACTATCAACGATCGGTGAATTTCAATTAGGGAACACCGACTTACCATATTTTAGTGATTTACAAATAACATTAGTCGGTAATGATGGTATCAATAGTAATGGCGGTCCATTTTCGTCAGAAGTTAGTTTTGTTAATGATATTACTCATACCATAGATCAAATCGCAGTTTTTGGTCAGTTTGAATACGACTTGACTGATACAGTTACAGCGAGCTTTGGTGCCCGCTGGTATCAAATTGATGACTCATTTAAAGGCTCCACTTCTACTGTTGATGTCAGCGGTCGATTGAAAGCATTTGGAGATGGCAGTGATGCGGCATTAACCGACTTTTTTGGTGCGGCAGAAGCTGCTGCTATTCAAGACGCTATTGCAAGCGGTCAGTTAGACACTAGCTTGCTAGATGATAACGGCACATTAACTGTTGATGATACCATTATCAAAGCATCACTTGATTGGAAAATCTCTAGTGATATGATGGTATTTGCTTCTTATTCAGAAGGCTTTAGGCCACCTGTTACCAACCGAGTAGGCGGTGGATTAGCTAAAAACCAAGAAGGCGCGTTTGATGGTTTTCGTATTCCGGTGTATTCAACAACAGATAGTTTAGATAATGTTGAACTTGGTTTTAAATCCACTTTACTGGACCAAACCTTACGCTTTAATGCAACGGCGTATTATTCGAAAATATCGGACTTACAAACCTCTCGATTTGACCCGACGAATATTAGCTTCTTAGTGTTTACCGATAATGTTGGTGATGCTGAAATTAAAGGTATTGATGGTGATTTTAGTTGGGTGGCAACAGATAACTTAATTATATCGGGTGCCTTTAGTTTTATTGATTCAGAATTAACTTCTATCAATGATGAACTGATGGGTATTGCTCCTACTGTGGGTAGTCAACTGCCCTATTCCGCCGAGTTCTCAGGTAACTTACAAGCGCAATACTTCTTCCCTGTTGCGCAAGATATGACGGGTTATGTGAACGGCTCAATAAGTTATACCGGTGAACGACTTGCCAGTATGACAATGGATGCTTACGTGTTAGAAGATGCGACAAATTTAGTGTACGGTACGGGCTCTGGACTAAGTATTCAAAAAGAAGCTGATGTCTATTCTGGCGTTAACTATACCGATACTAACGGGCAAACATTTGCTGGCGGTCGTTATATACAAGACAGCTACGTATTGGCGAACATTAGTGTTGGTGTAACTAACGACGAGTGGAAGGCAGAACTATTCATTGATAATTTAACGGATGAAAGTGCTGTGCTGTATATTGATACACAACAATTTACGCCGAAAGTTGTAACGAATAGACCTCGCACTATTGGCTTTAGGTTCTCTTACGACTTTTATTAAGTTTAGCTAAGTTGTAAAGTTAACCAATTGATGCCGCTTGAGGTTCAAATCAAGCGGCATTTTCTTAACATATTCTATCACGATATTAATGGAGCTCAATCGTTGAACACTACCAGTACACTTACTATAGAAGCACAGTTAAAATCGATTCAACATTTGATCCAAAGCGCCAAATTTAATGATGCCATTGAGCAAGGTAAGCAATTACAAAAGCAAGTGAGCAATACACACGAACAAGTTGAATTATGGTACTTACTGGCAATTGCTCAAAGATACGCAAAAAGTTACACCGAAGCCTTAAATAGTATAAAGGCTTTACTTGAACTTGATAATCGACACAGTAGGGCTCATCAAGAACAAGGCTATTTAAATCTTGCTAAGCATAACGCGCAGCAAGCTAAATTAGCCTTTGAAAGTGCTGTAACGCTCAATCCCAGCTTAGTGGCAAGTTGGCAAGAGCTTATTCAGCTTTATCGAGCCGACAATCAACAGTCACAAGTACAAAACGCCGCCAATCACTTAGCCAAACTAAAAAAATTACCACCCGCGTTATTGGCAGTTACCGAGTTGATGCACGAAGGTAAGCTTTTAAAAGCCGAACAAATCTGTCGCCACTTTTTGCAAAATAATAAACGCAATGTAGACGGTATGTGCATGTTGGCAGAAATAGGTATCGAGTTAAAAATTTATGACGATGCTGAGTTTTTGTTAGCTAGTGCCTTGGCGTTAGCACCTAACCATATTCATGCTCGCTCTCAATATCTCAATTTGCTTATACGATTAGGTAAATTTAAAGCGGCGTCGGAGCAGGCTGATAAGTTACTTGCTGAACAACCCGACAATTTAAGTTTTAAAGTGGCTAAAGCGAATGTATTAACAGGCTTGGGGAGCATTGATGAAGCCATTATGCTTTTTAAGCAAGCAATAACACTGAATGACTCCTTACCTATAAAAAACAGCAATAATTCAGCCGCTTTTCATCTCCAGTTAGGTCATGCACTAAAAGCTAGAGGTGATATAGAGCAGGCGGTAAGCATGTATCAACAGGCTTACCAATTAAATCCAAGTTTTGGTGATGCTTTTTGGAGTTTAGCCAATACTAAAACTTATCAATTTAGTGATAAAGAAATTAGCCAAATGCAAAGTGAACAGGCAAGCGAAGCATTAGCATTAACAGATAAAATTCAACTCTATTTTGCTACCGGCAAAGCGTTTGAAGATCGCAAAGACTATCAACAAGCATTTCAGTGTTATCAACAAGGGAATGCATTGCAGCATGAGCATAGTGGCTTTGATATTAAAAAAATAGAACAACAAGTGGCTGAACAAATAAAGTATTGTGACGCGCCATTATTTGAAAGCCGTGGTCATTTAGGACTTAGCGTTGCTGATCCTATTTTTATTGTTGGTTTACCCAGAGCTGGTTCCACCTTACTCGAGCAAATTTTAGCGTCGCATAGTCAAGTTGATGGCACTATGGAGCTTCATAATATTCTAGGCTTAGCAGCGAGATTAAGAGGACGTAGTTATCAGCAAAATGAACAGCAAGAAAGTCAATATCCTAAAAATTTAACGGAAATAAACCCTGATTACTTTAAACGATTTGGTCAGCAGTTTATTGACGAAACACGCGATTACCGTGAGCAAGCTCCGTTGTTTATCGACAAAATGCCGAATAATTTTTTACATATTGGTTTAATTCGCCTCATACTTCCTAACGCTAAAATTATTGATGCAAGACGTTCCCCAATGGCGTGTTGTTTTAGTGGCTTTAAACAGCTATTTGCTGAGGGACAAGACTTTAGTTATCACCTTGAGGATATTGGTCGTTATTACCAGGCGTATCTCAAATTAATGGCGCATTGGAATACCGTACTGCCCGATTTTGTGTTAACCGTGAATCATGAAGATGTCGTGGATGATTTAGAAACACAAGTACGTAGAATACTTGACTTTTGTGGCTTAGCGTTTGAGCAATCGTGTCTCGATTTTCATAAAACTAAACGTCATGTTAAAACACCTAGTTCTGAACAAGTACGTCAACCTATTTATAAAAGTGCAACCGAACAGTGGAAGAACTTTGAGCCTTATTTAGCACCACTGAAAAATGTGTTATCTATTAATTAACTGAACATTAAGCGCTTTATTCTTTTAATAACCAATGTTTGAGTTTTTCTAATAATATCTCTGGTGCGATAGGTTTAGTTAAATAATCATTCATACCCGCAGATAAACACTTTGCTCGGTCGCCTTTCATGGCATTTGCTGTCATTGCAATAATCGGAATATTTTGATCATACTCATTGTTTTTATTAATGCGAATGTTTTGGCTGGTTGAGTAGCCATCCATCTTGGGCATTTGGCAGTCCATAAGCACCACGCTAAATGGTGGCTCTGCATGGGCGAGCATCGTTAATGCTTCAAGACCATGATTGGCAATTTCGGCTGTTAAACCAAATCTTTTTAATACGCCTTGGGCAACAAGTTGATTAACGCGATTGTCTTCTACTAATAATATGCGAACACCCGACGGCCATTGAGGAATCGCTAGTTTTGCAGAAGGTGTATGGATAACAGCGTTATTCTCGGGGGTTTCTGTACTCTTTTCTAAAATAATATTGAAAGTAAAGCAGCTTCCTTTACCTACTTCGCTTTGTACGGATATGTCACCATCCATCAATTTTGTTAATCGTTGAGAGATTGCTAAACCTAAACCCGTACCACCATATTTGCGAGTATCAGAAATATCTACTTGGCTGAACGCATCAAATAAATTAGGCATTTTATCAGCAGGAATACCAATACCCGTATCCGTTATATCGCACTGTAAGTTCCATTTATTCTCATTAACGGGTTTCAAGGAAGCACTGAGCGTTATTTCTCCATGATGAGTAAATTTAATCGCATTACCAACAATATTGGTTAAAATTTGGCGAATTCGATTCGGATCTCCCATCATCATATTTTCTTTGAATTTATCATGGTGCAAAGTAAGGGTGAGATTTTTTTCTTGCGCTTGAAAGCGCATAAACTGTGTAAACTCAAATAACAGCTCTTTTAGATCGAAACTAATCGTTTCTATTGCTAGTTTGCCGGCTTCAATTTTTGAGAAGTCTAAAATATCATTAATTAAGATCAATAATGATTTAGCACTACTATATGCAATTTGCGTTCGATGTTTTTGAGTATCATTTAATTCATCTTCTAACATTAAGTCGAGCATACCAATAACGCCATTCATTGGTGTGCGAATTTCATGACTCATCGCTGCTAGAAATTGAGATTTTGCCAGTACGGCAGACTCTGCGACTTTATTGGCGTTAACTAACTTTTCATACTGACTTTTTTTATCGGTAATATCTGTTCTAATCGCGATATAGCCTGTCAGTTTATTGTCTCCAGAGCTAATTGGGATAATCGTGGTGTCCACCCAATATAAGTGACCCTCTTTTGCTTTATTGAGTACCTCGTCATGCCAAACATTGCCCTTGGAGACGGTTTTAAACATGTTGTGCCAAAATTCAATAGAATGATGACCAGAATTCAAGATCCGATGATTGCTACCGATAAGCTCATCAGCAGTATAACCACTGATTTGGCAAAACTTAGAGTTTACCGAGGTAATAGTGCCTTTTAAATCGGTGGTAGCAATAATGGCATGTTGATCAATTGCGAATTTCTGCATTAATAATTCACACTCATAAATTTCACTAGTTTTAACCGATTCCTTAAACTCTGATACTGCGTGCCAAATATCTTGAAAGTAGCTGTCTTTGTCTTGATGAATAACGATGTCAGTATCACAGTGTGATAAATTGATTAATGCGTTATAAACATTGCTAAGCTTAACTGAGGTACTTTTAGCAAAATAAAATGCTGACCATAGCATCAGCAAAAGTAGGATAATGGTGAGTTCTGTTATATAGGTTTTCTTATATAAAGTTCCTTCTACTAGTTCAGCTTGATAGGAAAGTTCGTTTGAATAGTAATATGATAAAGTTAGCAATAAGTTGGTTAACTCTTTCAATTTTTTATTGGCAAGTATGAGTTCATGGGTGGCTTGTTTAACATCAACAGCAGACATCTCAATCGCGACAATAACTTGAGTTTTATACACAGAAAAAGCCGTTTGTACTTGTTGCAAAATATCAACATTATCAATAATCAGTTTGTTTTTTTCCTGTAGGGCTTTGTGAATTCTTTCTTCGATGTTGTAAAGTTGATTAAGCTGCTTTTTGCCTTCAACATACATACCTTCCTCATCCAATTTTTCTGATTCAAGCAATAAGGTAATAATTTCACTATTACTGGCAGTAATTAATAAGGTAATTTCGCTGAGTTCAGTGATTTGCGTTAAGTTTGTTTCACTTAAATTATGAAATAGTTCAGCGTTAGAGCGGATAATGTGATTGCTGGTAAGATAGAGAATAATGGTTAATACGACGCCAATTAACGGTGCAATAAGAAAGCGAGTTTGAATAGAGAGTGAGCTCAGCATAAAGTTAAGTCGTTAAATATTTGTCTTGTGTTAGTTTAGCGACGGCCAATCATTGGGCTTGATCATTCCCTTGTAGATAAAGCTATCATCCTTTTTTTAAATATTACCATCACTGTTTCCAGTTGTGACTCCATGGCGCATGTAAATAATGTAACCACCTAATTTAAGTGATTCAAGAAGTGCTGACGAGGTCACTATTTTAGAAAAGATCGGATGGGATCAGCACTCATTCCAAAAAGAAAAGTGAGTACACCAATAAAGAGATTTTTTAATGTAGAGCTCATTAGTGTTCTCAATTTTCTAAGTGTTGATTATTCACAGTTAACTCTAAATATATACTAAGTTCTTCTGATAGCTAGAAAATCATGAATTTAATTGTATACTTCGATAGATCACATTGGCTCAATAAACATTCATATGCAGGAAGTCTCGTTTAAGGCAAAGCGAAAATTAAGCAATGCTAACGTTAAGTCTTATGTTAGATTTTGTGCTAACGTTTAAATACACCACTTGAAAAGGCCGTCTTTTTGCCAGAACACCAGTCTATACACACTCTTGATAATGAAGAATATCAGCAACCCCATGTGGTTTCTTTATTTGCCCTAGTGGGTCTTTCCATTACCTTTATTATGGGGCTTATTAGCTTGTACAATCAGAATATTGTATTAGCGACTGCTTTGTTTTGTGCAAGTTTTGTATATTTTATTGGTTTTTATGCTTATAAAAAATTTAATAAGGTAAAGCTAAGTTCAGCCATTATTTTGTATTCCCTTTATGCGCTGATGTTTTATCTTATTTTCACGGGTGGGGTCGATAACACGGGTCCATTGTGGATTTATATTGTTGCTCCCGTGTCTGTTTTTATTCATGGACTCAAGCGTGGCTTAATCGATATTGCTATATTCGTTATAATTATTGGTTTAATCATGTTTATTTCAACGGATCATGTATTGCAGGCGCGATATACCACAGAATTTAAACTACGCTTAATATATTCATTTTTAACAGTTTCCTTTCTATCGGCTTTGTATGAATATGCGAGAGAGCTATCGTATAAACATACCTTAGCCTTAAGTAAAAAATATCAACAACTGGCCAACTTTGATCCGCTTACACAGTTGCTCAACCGTCGTGGCGCATTAACTATGCTAGAGCACCAACTAGCAAGAGGTGTACGCAATAACGAAACATTCGCTGTGATTTTATGCGATATAGATTTTTTTAAGAAAATTAATGATCAATATGGTCATCATGCTGGCGATACAGTGTTGATTGATTTGGCTAGATTATTCACTAACACCATAAGAGAACAAGATAGTTTATCACGTTGGGGAGGAGAAGAGTTCTTATTTATTTTACCTCAAACCGATAGCGAAAGTGCTTATCTTTTGGCTAGTAAAATTCAAGACCAACTACAACATCATCACCTAATGTATCAAGGAGAAACAATTAAGGTAACAGTCAGTATGGGAGTTGAGCAGTACAATAAAGATCGCAGTATTGATGAAATTATTAATTCGGCGGACAAATATTTGTATCAAGCAAAAAAGTCAGGAAGAAATCGAATTTGCCCTCAATGTGAAAAAAGTTAATTTTTAACAGTTAATATTGTTTGATTCATAGACTCTTGCAATTGGTAAGAGTATGCTTTTAAAACGAAAAAAAATTATTAAGGCCATCATGATAACGTTTAAGTGTCGATTGTTTATTGTAATGTTTTTCTGTGCAATGCTGTGGAGTAGCTCTGCATTTAGCCAAGCACGCATTAAAGTGGTTGATCAAGGCAATACCCCTCTCCCTAATGCAGTAATCGAGGTTGTCACTTCTAAAGCCATAATAGCGAATGACACTAACCCCGACACTTACGTGATGGACCAAGTGGACAAAGCTTTTGCGCCAGAAGTGTTAGTCGTACCAGTTAATAGCTTGGTTAGTTTTCCAAATAGCGATGATATTCGTCATCATGTTTATTCTTTTTCACCGGCAAAAACCTTTGAACTAAAACTCTACTCGGGTAAACCCAAAAGTCCTATACGTTTTGATAATAGTGGTGTCGTAGTGATGGGCTGTAATATACATGACGCTATGGTGGGTTATATTTATGTGACCGACCGAGAACAGGTGTATATCACCGATAAAAACGGCGAAGTGGTAGTTGATGAGGCGTTATCGATAAATAGTCAGCTACAAATTTGGCATGCTAAAAGCACTAAAGGGGTCGATAAACATACCTTATTCACTCTTAATGAAGAGAAGTTAAACCAAAAAATCCTCACCTTAGGATTACCGGTAAATACCGCAAAACCTAGAGACAGCTTTGAAGAGCTGGCGGTTCATGAGCACTAAATTTAATACGCGATTGAGCTTTAAAACACAAATTACTTGGTTATCAACCGGTTTAATTTTATTAACGGTGATATTTTTAACAGCAAGTAATTGGTTTCGGTTTGCAGATTACGCAGAAAGCCAAATTGAACGACAAATGCACTTTGCACAGAATGTGCTCGATCAAACATTAAGCGCGCAAGAACAAGTACTGATAACTTCGGCCAGTGTATTGGCGGCTGATTTTGGTTTTAAGCAAGCAGTGGCCACCCGAGATAAAAAAACGGTTGAAAGTGTACTACTAAATCAAGGCGAGCGTATTAATGCCGACTTAATGTTAATTCTCGACTTAGAAGGAAAGCTTTCAACAACCAGCTCATTACACTCATTTGACACCCAAACGGTTGAAAAAAACATCAGTAAACTACCATTTAGAGAAGTGCATGCTCAAATTCTGAGTATTGAAGATAAAGTCTTTCAAGTTATTGTTGTCCCCGTTAAAGCCCCAAGGACTATAGCTTATACGGTGATTGGCTTTGAATTTGAGCGTAATGCTTTATTGCAATTAAAAGATCTTATCGCCCTAGATGTCACCTTGATGAAAAACAGTCAGCTTATAGAATCAAGCATTACGAGCGAAGCAATTAAAGCGCAATTTATGCAAGGAGTTGAGCAGCAGTCACCCAATTTGTTACTTACCCAAGATGAATATTTTCATAAAACGCTTAGTTTTGCTGGTTCTAAAGATGTTCAAGTTATTTTGTCGGCTTCTTTAGCGCAAATACAAGGGGACTTTAATCGTTTAATTTTTTCTATGGTAATTATTGCCATTGTGGTTATTGTTATAGCTATTGCCTTTTCTCGCCTGCTGTCACAAGGGTTATCAACGCCATTAACTCTTTTAATGGAAGTAACGAAAAATATTAGCCGAGGCGAATTAGAAGTGCCCAAACTAAATAACCGGTTACCTGCTGAATTTAATGAACTCTATCAGGGGTTTTCAGTCATGGGTGCCGCCATTGAAAGCCGCGAACAAGCTATTACCTATCAAGCCGAACACGATATTTTAACGGGGTTATTTAATCGCCAGAAAATAGTTAACATCATCGAAAATCACTTTAAAAACAGTATTGATTTAGTATTAATCACCTTCAATATAAAAGGCTTTAAGGCGCTTAATGACACGATCGGACTGAGTAATGGTGATAATATTTTAAAAGAAATAGCGGAACGAATTTCGGTTTATACTGAAAAATCTGCCCATCAACTTACTGAAGATATTGTAGCTGCTCGTATTAATTCCGATGAGTTTTTGATTGCTGTTCCTATTGATAAAACCAGTGAGATTAATCATTTTATCGAATTGTTTCAAGGTGAAATAAATCGACCTTTTTGGTTAGATGATATCAAAATTGATCTCTCGTTATATTTTGGGGTCGCTAACTCCATTGAACATGGAGTAGAAGCAGAGCGATTGATTCGGCGCTCTACCATGGCGGCCGATGCAGCCCTTCAAGAACAAGTGACCTTGAGGTTTTACCAAGACGGTGAAGATGAAGCTTATCTTTATAAATTACGGTTAATCGAAGAATTAAAAATCGCCTTAGAAAGTGAAAAAAGCCCATTGTTTATGAATTACCAGCCTAAATTGAATATCGACACTGGTAAAGTCGATAAACTCGAAGCTTTGATTCGTTGGATTAATAAAGATGGTGAATTTGTTAACCCTGAATTATTTATCGATTTAGCGGAAAAAGCAGGATTAATTGTCACCTTAACTCGTTGGGTGATTTTAGAAGTAATTCAACAGGTTGAACAATGGAATAAAATGGGATACTCCTTTAAAGTGTCTATTAATTTATCCGCGCAAGATATCCAAAATGAGCAGTTTGTTGACTACCTATTATCAACGGTTAACGAACATGATGTTGCCACCACGCAAATTACATTAGAATTAACAGAAAGAGATATTGCAGAAAATGAGTCCTTAGTTGTAGCACGATTATCTCATTTAAAATCACTCGGTTTTGCTATCTCAGTTGACGATTATGGTATTGGGCAATCGTCATTAGCCAAGCTAAAAACCCTCCCAGTAGATGAATTAAAAATCGATAAAACTTTTATTTTAGTGCTAGAAAAAAATAAAGAAGATCAGGATATTGTCGAATCAACAATCACGCTAGGCCATAAGCTTGGTTTGAGTGTGGTAGCTGAAGGTGTGGAAAGTAAAGACAGTTTATTATTATTGAAAGCATTTCAGTGTAACTATGCACAAGGCTATTACTTATCAAAACCTGTTGCAGCTGATAAATTTATTGACTGGTATAAAACTTATGAATCTCCTCTTTAAATTATTGTTCTTATTATTATTGCCTCTCTCTTTAGAGTGTTTAGCTAATGGAAAAATATTGGCAACACCAGGAGTAGCGCAAGTTGAAGGCGCAGGTGGTGGTGGTTTAGTGCCTTGGGCACAATTAGCAGGATATGCGACAGAAGATGAACTCGCACTGTCTGCTTTTTGTACTCAGGCTAACGTGAAAGATTTTCAATTAAATAGTTGTGGAGCTCAAGCGAATTTTTACGACCGCGTAGAAGTTTCTTTCGCCAAGCAGCACTTTGATGTTGACCCTTTGTCTTTAACACTCTCTCAAAATATAATGGGTTTGAAAGTAAGATTATATGGCGATTTGATTTATAGCACTTGGCCGCAAGTCTCTTTAGGGGTTCAGTATAAATCGTTATCTACCCCAGAAGTGGCTTTTTCCTTAGGGGCTAAAGAAGATAGCGGTACGGATATTTATTTAGCCGCGAGTAAATTACATTTAGGTTTACTCGCGGGTTACAACGTTCTTTGGAATGCCTCTGTTCGTTATACTAAAGCCAATGAAATGGGGTTGTTAGGTTTTGGTGGTCCTGAGGGTAATGGTGCGTTAGAGGCTGAGATTTCGGTAGCGGTATTACTTAATAAACATCTTGCTGTGGGTACTGAGTATCGTGCTAAACCTGATAACTTGGGCTTGCAAGAAGATAACTGGCAAGATGTATTTATCGCATGGTTCCCCAATAAACACCTTAACGTTACGCTTGCCTATTTAGATTTAGGTGCAATAGCAACAATACCCAATCAACAAGGTTGGTACTTATCATTGTCGGGATCTTATTAATGGCTATTCAAATAAACTATCGCCTTGTGTTAAATTTGCCCTTGTTAAGCGGTTTGCTTATCACGTTTGTGCTATTAGTTTCTGTTGGCTGCACGAGTAAAGATGCCAATCAAATTGCTTCAAACACCGTTGAAGAAAGCCAGCTAAAAGAATCGCAACTTTATAAAGATATTGGTGGTCAAGCAGGTATTGAAAAGTTAGTCGATGCCTTTGTTAAAAGAATAGTCGCTGATAAAGAAATTTTGCCTTATTTTGCAAAATCGAGTGTTACACACTTCAAACAAGGATTTATTAGCCATTTATGCGCCACTGTTGATGGTCCGTGCCAATACGATGGCGACAATATGGTTGATATTCATACGGGCATGCAAATTAGTGAGGCAGACTTTAATCATGTTGTAGAGTTGTTGATTAAAGCTATGGAGGATGTCGATATAACTTACCCCAATCAAAATAGAATACTCGCTAAATTAGCGGTCTTAAGAGAACAAATTATTAAAATTTAGGTCAAAAATTGAGTGAGGTGTGAGTGTACATTGCTTTAAAATAAAGAGTATCAACTCGTTTTATATAATTTTCACCGCTTTATTGACGTAGTTCGTTACAAAAGAGTCAGTATTTAACCGTAAATATTCCTATGTTTGTCGCTTTTACTTTTGTGTAATTCTTTATAAAGAGCTACTCTAAGTACACTATTAATTGGGACAACAGATTATGAAACAGTCAATAAAGATCAACGGAAAATTACATGAAATTGATGTCGATGCAGATATGCCACTTTTATGGTTTCTTCGAGATAGATTAGAGTTTACCGGTACTAAATTTGGTTGCGGCAGCGGCTTATGTGGTGCATGTACTGTTCATCTTAATGGCCAAGCTATTCGCTCTTGTATCACACCTGTTAGTTCCCTTGTTGATCAAGAAATCACTACCATTGAAGGCTTGTCTGAAAATGGTGATCACCCACTGCAACAAGCCTGGATCAATAATAATGTCCCACAGTGTGGTTATTGTCAGGCGGGTCAAATAATGAATGCTGCCAGTTTATTAGCCACCAATGCAGCGCCAAGTGAAACCGAAATAGAGACGGCCATGCAAGGTAATATTTGCCGATGTGGTACATACCAACGGATTAAAAAAGCTATTTCAGAAGCGGCCGACGTTTTAAGTAAGGAGGCTTAATATGACTATTTCAAATGTAAGTCGTCGTGACTTTTTAAAAGGTGCAGGCGCAGCAACCGGTGGCTTAGTGATTGCGGTAGCGTTACCTGCAAACGCGCTTGCTGAAAAAGGTATAACAGATACCGCGAGTACTGAATTAAACGCTTTTATTCATCTTGCTGAAAATGGTGACACGACACTTTACTGTGGTCGCTGTGAAATGGGGCAAGGTATCAGTACAGCACTACCTTCAGCCGTTGCTGATGAAATGGAAGCCGACTGGCAACGAGTAACGGTTAAACAGGGTGATGGCGACGAAAAATATGGCCCTCAAGGTACAGGTGGCTCTGCAAGTATTCGTGTAATGTATCAACCCATGCGTGAAGCTGGTGCAACGGCTAAAGCTATGCTAATTGCGGCTGCAGCCAAGGTATGGAAAACCTCCCCAGAAAATTGTTTTGCGCAGGCGCACTTTGTGATTAATAAAACTAATCAGCAAAAATTAGGCTTTGGTGAGCTGGCAACAATTGCTGCAGGCATGCCAGTGCCTGAAAAACCAACGCTTAAAAAGAAAAGTGACTTTAACTATATTGGCACCAAGCTGCCAAGGCATGATCAAAATGCTGTAGTGGTTGGTCAACGTACTTACGGTGTTGATACAAAACTTCCAGGACTTAAATATGCGGCTATTGTGCATTGCCCTGTATTAGGGGGAAGTTTAAAAAGTCTTGATAAAGCTGAAGCTTTAAAGGTTAAAGGCGTTTCTGCTGTCGTTGAAATTCCACGTTTTAACGTGCCTTTTGGCTCAATTGGTGGTGTTGCGGTGGTTGCTGATAATAGTTGGACGGCACAGCAAGCTGTGAAAAAGCTGAAAGTAGCATGGAACCTAGGCGAAAATGCGATTTACGACACTAAGGCGTATAAACAACAGTTAGTTGCCAATGTCGAAAAGCCAGCCACCTTAGCTGCTGAGCGCGGTGATATTAAAGGTGCTTTTAGTCAAGCAAAAGCAACACTCGCAGCAACTTACACCGGAGGGCATCTTTCTCATGCACCAATGGAGCCTAACGCCAGTGTTGTTTGGGTACAAAAAGATTCATGTGAAGTGTGGGCGTCAACTCAAAGCCCAGCAGACATTCAAAAAGTGCTAGGCCAGTATTTAAAACGCGAGCCAAAAGATATTGTTGTTCATGTGGCTATGGCAGGTGGCGCGTTTGGTCGTAAGTTTAAATGTGATTATGTTCATGAAGCAGCGGTTATCTCTGAAAAAACAGGGGCGCCTATACAACTTATTTGGTCACGTGAAGAAGATATGCGCACTGGGTATTATCATTCAATTAATGCTCAGCATATTGAAGCTTCGCTCGATGAGAATGGCGAAGTTACCGGTTGGTTACATCGTGCTGCATTTCCGTCAATAACCAGTTTATTTAATCCAGCGTTAGAACGAGCGACAAAAGATAATGTTGCAGATGTGACAAACCATTTATTTGGCATCGAAAATTTTCGTGTTGAATCGGGTGATGCCAAGGCGCACACTCGCATTGGTTGGTATCGTGCTGTGTACGCCATATTTTATGGCTTTGCTTTTAGTACATTCGCCGATGAACTTGCGCATAAAGCAGGAAAAGATCCCTTCACTTATGTGAATCAACTTTTTGATAATAATCAAAAGCCAGAACAGCAAGATGATTTAAAGCGCGCTAAAGCTGTATTGGCCGTGGTTGCTAATGAATCGGGTTGGCACAACCGCAACAAACTACCCAAAGGACAAGGTATTGGCTTGGCGGTGCATTATAGCTTTCAAAGTTTTGTTGCCATGGCTGTACATGTTGAAGTTGAAGGCGACAACATTAAAGTGTTGAATGTCGATTGCTCTATTGATTGCGGACAAGTACTCAACCTTGATGGAGCGACTGCTCAAATGGAAGGTGCGGTGGTGATGGGAATGTCGTTAGCATTAAGCACTGAAGTCACTTTTAGAGAAGGTGCAGTGGTTAACTCCAATTTCCATGACTATCCGGTAATGCGTATTACTGACATGCCTAATGTGCGCGTTCATATTACTGACTCAGACAGAAGTCCTACGGGATTAGGTGAGCCAGGCGTTGCTCCTTTTGCTCCTGCGTTAAGTAATGCGGTATTTGCAGCTTCAGGCAAGCGCTATCGAGACTTACCTTTTAAGCCATTAAGCGTATAAGTAACCCATGAAAGTAGTAGAAAAGATGCGTTATTTTAATGAGTAATCACTTATCGGATTTATTAGCGCAATGGCATCCCAATCGAGATAAATTCGATTGGGTTTTAGCCACTATTTATGATGCCAAAGGTCCTTGCTATCGTAAACCTGGCGCCATGATGCTATTTAGTAGTCGAGGCGACCAACTCGGCATGTTAAGTGGTGGTTGTTTAGAATCTGATATTGCAACCAATGCCCGAAAAGTTATGCATACCAAGCAATCTTTATTGGTATGTTATGACGGTTCAGACGAAGACGACATGTCCTTTCATTTAGGCATTGGTTGTGGCGGTACGCTATACATAATGCTTCAGCCAATTAATGAGCCTAATAACTACCTTGCTTTACTCGATGTTCATCATGCTCTCATAACTCGGGTTTCTGGTTGTTATACCCAAAGTGTGGTTGGCGAGCATTTAGAAGAGCAAGCTTACTTTGAAGCGGAAAATATTAACGATATTGCTGCACCAGCACGCTTAACTTTCGCTCAAAATAACGAGACTAATGATGAAGCAAGGTACTTGGTTACTTCCATAGTACCTAAGCCGCATTTGTTAGTAGTAGGCGGTGGTATTGATGCGCAGCCATTAGTTAATATGGCACATCAGCTTGGTTGGCAAGTATCTTTGTGGGATCCTCGTCCAGCCAATGCTCGTAAAGAATATTTTGCTAACGCTGATCATATTATCAAAGGAAAAGTCGAGACTCTTACCCGCTTTGTTGCCGAGCGCAAGGTAAATGCAGCAATACTGATGAGCCATAACATTGAACTAGATGCTGATGCATTAAAGGTGTTATCAAGGACACCATTGCAATATTTGGCCTTATTAGGTCCTGCGCATAGAAAGCAGCAAGTTATTCGACAAGCCCAAGTAGCAGAGCAAGCAATGCCTTTTGTGTTTGCTGGCCCGTCTGGGTTAGATATTGGCGGCACTTTACCTGAAAGTATCGCCTTGTCTATTTTAGCAGAATGCCATGCGAGCTTGTTTAGTAAAAAAGCGCACTCGATTAGCCAAATATTATGACGCCTGCCAATACACACTTAAAGATCATCGTACTTGCTGCGGGGAAAAGTGAGCGCTTTAAAGGTATAAAGTTATTAGCCAACTTGGAAAATGGCGACAGTACCATCACATTAATTGAGCATGTGCTAACTCAGCTTTCAGCAGCTTTAAATCAGTTAGCTATTGATAAAAAAAATCTTTTTGTCGCAACAGGACGTTATCATCAACAACTGCTAAACGTGATTGGTGGACAATTCTCGTTAAGTTTTTGTCAGCAAGCCCATTTAGGTTTAGGTCATACAATTGCCCAGTCAGTTGAACAGACTATTTTGACTGATAAATTGACTAGCCATATTATGATTGTATTAGCGGATCAAGTGGCGTTAACCGTTAATGATTATAAGGATTTGATTACTGAATCTCTTAAACAGCCCAATAAGTTAGTATGTGCAACGGCGGACAATGAGTTAATGCCGCCGGCGATATTTCCTCGTGACTATTTTTCTGCGTTAATGAAATTAACGGGGGATAAAGGGGCGAAATCAATTTTGTATACTAATCGCGAACAGTGCAGAGAAGTTGTTTTGCCAAATGCCGCAGCAGATATTGACACCCAACAAGATCTGGTAAATTGGCATCAACAACTAGATAACTAAACAGAGCCCAGGTTAACTAGCACTTAATTAAAACAAATACGTTTTATCTTGTACGAGTTTATCTAGGAAGTCTTTCATCGGTTTATCAGCGCCAATAAACGATTCTACACTTGATAAAGTTGCTTGATTGGTGGGGAATTTAGAGGTGTTTTCTAACGCTATTTTCGTAATTATATAACGTCGATATTTAGAGTTTTCAGTGTACAGGCTAAACTCTCCTTCACGCATTAATACTTTTTCTTCAACCTGAGCCCAGTCGCTATACCAATCAACCGCATGTTTTTTACCTGCAGATGCAATAGACAAATAAATATTGTGCATTAACTCTTGGTAAGGAAGATAGCTTAAAAAAGTCTCATTAAATTTAGGTTGTAAACCATTTAAGGCAATATCAGGCTTAACGTAAGCCAACAATTTAATCGCCTCTTGCGTTAAAGTTTTATTGTGTAAAAGGAGTTCTTTGGCGCTTGCATTAATTGCTTGGCTCACTAAAAAATTTCGATATTCTGCAATATCTCGAGCATGTTGTTTAACAAAATCAAACCAGTTTAAGATCTCTTGAGGATAATCAGTGTCTTGCTTGGCCAGATGTGCCGCTCTTGATAATTCTAACGAGCTTAAAGTTAACTGTGTGAGTAATTGATTAAAATCTACCACATTCCATTCAGCGACTGGTTGCTGATTGTATTTAGCCATTTGATTAAAAATATCTTTTGGAAGCAATTGATAAGATTTTTCAATTAATGTGCGTATTTTAATTAAGTTGACAAAATGTTTACCCGAGGAAACTAATACTTCTTTCGCTTCTTTACTGGTGAAAGTGCGATACGAGTTATGTGCGAATAAGTAGCTTTGATACCAGTTTTTATTTAGTTGAAATGATTGGGCTATTTCTAATTCTGAAGCCGCTTTTTGAGCTAAAGTTAATTCTGATTGATAGATTTGAGGCTCTAGGGCAGCTAGAGTTTCTAGTGCTTTAACTTGAGAGAGAATTTCTTTACTTTGTTTGGCTTTTTTATATTGCGCTTTTTCTTGAGCGTGTTTTTCTGCAATACAGGCAGATAACGCACTAACTAAAAGGATAAGCAAAACGGTCTTTAAAAAATTAAATTGCATTTCATGGGCCAAAAATGAATTAAAAAAGTATTTTCTGTTAAAAGTAAAATAAACTTCAGTGTAATAGTTTTAAACAAACTACGAATAATTTCGCATCGCAATATACACTAGCCCGTATTATAAAAGCAATAAAGTTAACATTTTATTAATAAGTGCTAATAACCGCTAATGTAATAAAACTGAATGATAAAGCGATAACCCTGATCTTGATCAAATACCTGACTAAAATAATCAAGTATTATGCTTTTGTATTATTTGACCTTTATATAATAGGTTACTTTTTAAAACTAAGGAGAAAGTTATGGGTTGCTGTGGCGGATGTGGTGGCGAAGGTCACGAAACTAAACAAGAGAATCAACAAGCAGATCAACAAGCAGATCAACAAGAAACAACCAAAGAAGAGGAGTAATGGTATAAATTACCTGCCGAACTTATTATTAATGCTAATGAAAAGCAGCTTTTATTAAACTGCTTTTTTTATGCGCAGCATTCGTAATGAATACGAGAAAAAATATTGAAGTTCTACTGTTGGCTCTTTAAGTAGCCTTTTAGCAAAGCATATTGAGCAAAGTAATAGCTCATCATTATCATGATTGAAGCATAAGGTATGGTTTGGTAAAACTTATCAATGCCAATTAACGAGTCAGAAAATACAAAACTGAGGCCTCCGACAATTAACCAATTATTCGATTTTGTTGATAATAAGGTGACGATAGCCATGAGTAATAAAATGCTCATATAAGCGAATACAGGAATAAATAATTCAGCAAGCCCGCCAGATATCAGGCTAAACATTGCAATGCCATAAATAATATATAAGCCTACAAATTTTAAGTGTTTCTTTTCAACAGGATATAATGCCACTAAATAACAAACATGAGCGATAAAAAAAGATCCTAAGCCAAAAATAAACCAGTTAACTCGGTCGTAATCGAGAAAAAAGTCACCGAACGCTGAAAAAACTAATCCGGCAATAAATACCTTCGCGGATCTACCGTTAAGTGAAGTAACGGCAATTACAATGAGAAAAACCATCGGAACGAGTTTAGCCAACCAACTAAGTGGATATGGCTTTATCAATATCGATAAAATAAAGCTAATAGCAAAGATAAAGAATAGAATTGTTTGGTTTTTAGTGATTAATTTCATCAGTAATTAGTTAGTTCGAGTTAATTGAATGACGATGAGTGTCTCACCGTTAAGCATAATTTCATTCGTATTTGTATTTGCTACCGATAATAAATGTTGGGCAGGTAATACGGTTTCATTATTGCCAATTGTTATGAGTGAGTTTGTTGATAATGTGTAGACGAAGTACTGAGTTTTTGCCTTGAGTTTAATGGTTTGTTGGCCACTATAGCGCATGATATCGGCTTGGTAAGTACCAGACTTTGTCATAATATTAAAATCTTCAATCGCGCCATCACTTAACTTACCATAGGTTTTACTACCGCCATCGAAAATTGCCATATCAAGTTGTTGGGTAAGTTCATCAACCTTTTCATCATCATGGGTTAAGCGAATACCCTGTCCGCTGATTAACACTAAGTGGCGATCATAACCTGAAAAATCAGAAAAAATGCCATCCTCAGTGACGCTGGCAATGCTGAGTCGCCAATCAAAATCAGACAAGGTTCCGCCTTCATTTATCGCTAATTCTGTAGTTTTTCCTAGGCCATTTTTCCAAGCAATTGTGTTAAATTGATCAGGGCTAATAATTTTAATGCTCATAAAATACAGACTCTTATATTTAACTTATACTGGTGAGCGGTTATTCACCGAGAATATTCATTGCACCGACATAAAAGTCAGCATCTACCACTACACTGACATTTTTTTGGCTAATTGAAACATCAGACCACTTTGTGCTTGGTGTTAGCCATTGTGTTTCACCATTTATTTGTACTTTTATCGGCATGGTAAAATCACTAATAACGTTACCCCAACGCACTTTCATTACCTTGTCTAAAACAAAATACTCTAAAACAGGAATACGAATGTCTCTGAGATATTGATCAAACACTTTAGCTAAGTCTTTACCAGACTCGCGAGTTATGTATAGTTCAACTTGCTGGCTTGTGACTGTTTGGTGGTAAAACTCTTTATTTAACCCTCTAATAATTTGTCGCCATTTGTCATCATTATCAATAATTTGCCTGATGGTATGTAGCATGTTGCTACCCTTATTGTACATATCAGACGAACCCTCACGATTCGCCCCATAAGTACCAATTAACGGCGTATCATTTTGAATACCTAGGCGAGTACCACGGACATATTGCGCACCGGCATCTTTACCATAAAAATACTCTACAAATAACGCTTCTGAGTAACTGGTAAACCCTTCGTGTATCCACATATCGGCGACGTCTTCATTGGTAATGTTATTGGCAAACCACTCATGCCCAGATTCATGAACAATAATAAAATCAAATGTTAAGCCCCAACCTGTTGAGCTTCGATCACGTCCTAAATAACCGTTCTTATATTGATTACCGTAAGTGACTGAACTTTGATGCTCCATACCTAAATAAGGAGCTTCTACTAACTTAAAACTGTCTTCATAAAAGGGGTAAGGGCCAAACCAATGTTCTAACGCTTCGAGTGTACGAGTGGCATCTTTAAACTGCTTTTTAGCTTTCGTTAAATTGTCGCGTAACACGTAATAATCCATATCTAGCTCGCCCTTTTCACCTTGATATTTTTCGCCAAAGTGAACATAGTCGCCAATATTGATATTAACGCCATAATTATTGATAGGGTTAACGACTTGCCAATGAAAGGTTTTTGTTTGTCGGTCAGTGTTAGCCTCTACCTTTACTAATCGACCATTAGATACGTTGGTTAAATGTTGTGGCACTTCTACACTGAGTAATACACCATTGTCTGGTTCATCAAAGGCTTGGTCTTTATTTGGCCACCAAATACTTGCACCAATACCTTGGCAGGCAGAGGCTATGAAATCTAAGCCATTCTCATCTTTTTTCCACGCGATGCCGCCGTCCCAAGGTGGGTTAACGGCTTCTTTTGGCTGCCCCGAAAAAAAGAGGGTAACTTGATATTCTTTACCGATAACTTGTGGTTGTTCAAGTTGTATAAAATAACTGTAACCGTCTTGTACAACGGTTAATTTTTCCCCTTTTTGTTCAACTTTCTCTAAAACCATAGGAGGTTGCAGTTCAATTTGCAGTGCGTCTTGCTTTGATAACACCTGATAAGTCATCACATTGGTGCCGCGAATACTTTTATTACTAGGATCTACATTGATTGATAAGTGATAGTGCTTTAAATCCCACCAAGCGCGTTGCTTGGTATTAGAACCGCGTAAAATGTCTTGATGGCTAACTTGTTCGCTTTGTTTAAATAGATCGGCAGAAAAACTGGTAAAACATAGTGTGATTAAGACCAAGATTATTAAAGAGGCTGTTAGGCGGTTGGTTAGCATATTTGTTGTCATCGTAAAATGGTTAGAGTTAAGGAGGTAACATACTGCTTGATAATATCAGTCCTGCGAGTAATCACCAACATTCGTCATACTGAGTTAATCATTTAGCTAAATATTATCGATTAAATGCTTGCTCCCACTGAAAACATCGCGGTAGAATCCCTGCATCTTAAGAGTGTATAGCTCTTAAGAGACAACTTGTCGGAGTGCCAAAAGGCTGAGATCGCAATACGCGGGATCCGTAGAACCTGATCTGATTAACATCAGCGTAGGGAACAAGCGAGAATAATGCTTTCGCATACTTGCTTTTTTGCTGTTTATTACATATTCATTTTAGTGAATGTGTTAGTTGAATAAAATCATTCAACTAATTAAACGCGAGAAATCATTTCAAATTCTCCTCGTTAATTCTGCCTTAGAGCTCCGCCTCGTTTTTACTTTATAGCAATTTAATTAAAGCTTAAAACAGGTGAGAGAATAATGACTACCCCAAAAAATAGTACTGAAAATAAAAAACCGAGTAGACGTGAAAAGCGCGAGCAAGCTGCCGCATTTTTGAAAAATGTTTCTGATCAATCTTTTCCTAATTCTTCAAAAGTCTATGTGCCAGGTAAAATTCACGATATTCAAGTGGCAATGCGTGAAATTACGTTAACAGACACCCTAGTCGGAGGCTCAAAAGAGCAACCTATATATGAAAAAAATCCTCCCTTGTGTGTGTACGATACCTCAGGATTTTATACTGATGACAACGTAGATATTGATGTTCACAAAGGTATTCCTCGTTTAAGAGAAAGCTGGATTACTGCGCGCGATGATGTTGAAGAATTAGCAGGCTTAAGCTCTAAATTTAGTCAGCAACGACTTGCCGATGAAGGGTTTGACCATATTCGTTTTGAACATCTACCAAAAGTGCGTAAAGCAAAAGCAGGTAAAAATGTCACGCAGATGCACTATGCACGCCAAGGTATTATTACCCCTGAAATGGAATATATTGCTATTCGTGAGAATATGAAACGCGAAGAAGTAAAAGATGAAATTTTAACTCAGCAACATGCTGGGCAAAGTTTCGGTGCTAGTATACCAGAGCAAATTACCCCTGAATTTGTTCGTGAAGAGGTCGCCCGTGGACGCGCGATTATACCTGTTAATATTAACCACCCAGAAGTCGAGCCGATGATCATTGGTCGCAACTTTTTAATTAAAGTTAACGCCAATATTGGTAACTCAGCGGTCACTTCATCTATTGAAGAAGAAGTGGAGAAACTTGTATGGTCCACTAAATGGGGCGCCGATACGGTGATGGATTTATCAACAGGACGAAATATTCATGAAACCCGCGAATGGATCATCCGTAATTCTCCTGTACCTATTGGCACGGTGCCAATTTACCAAGCCTTAGAAAAAGTGAACGGCGTTGCTGAAGATTTAACTTGGGAGATTTTTCGCGATACTTTAATCGAGCAAGCAGAACAAGGTGTCGATTATTTTACTATTCATGCGGGTGTTTTATTACGTTATGTACCTATGACAGCTAAACGTGTTACAGGCATTGTTTCGCGCGGTGGCTCTATAATGGCGAAATGGTGTTTGTCGCATCATAAAGAAAATTTTCTGTATACCCACTTTGAAGACATATGCGAAATTTTAAAAGCTTACGATGTTTCTTTTTCATTAGGCGATGGCTTACGTCCAGGCTCTGTGGCCGATGCGAATGATGAAGCACAATTTGCTGAACTACATACCCTTGGCGAGTTAACAAAAATTGCATGGCAGCATGATGTGCAAGTTATTATTGAAGGTCCAGGTCATGTACCTTTGCATATGATAAAAGCAAACATGGAAGAGCAACTTGAGCATTGTGGTGAAGCGCCGTTTTACACACTAGGCCCACTTACTACTGATATTGCCCCAGGTTATGATCATATTACCTCTGGCATCGGCGCTGCTAATATTGGTTGGTACGGTTGTGCGATGTTGTGTTATGTAACGCCGAAGGAACATTTAGGTTTACCCAACAAAGAAGATGTTAAAGAAGGCATGATTACCTATAAAATCGCCGCGCATGCAGGGGATTTAGCTAAAGGTCATCCGGGGGCTCAAATTCGTGATAATGCCATGAGTAAAGCTCGTTTTGAGTTTCGTTGGTACGATCAATTTAATATTGGTTTAGATCCTGAAAGAGCGCGTGAATTTCACGACGAGTCTTTGCCGCAAGAGTCAGGAAAAATTGCTCATTTTTGTTCAATGTGTGGCCCTAAGTTTTGTTCAATGAAAATATCTCAAGATGTACGAGACTATGCCGCCAAGCTTGATGAAAACAGCATTGAAATTCAGCTACTTGATGAAACCATTACCTTAACTAGCGAAGCTGAGCAAGGTATGGCACAAAAGTCGGCAGAGTTTAAAGCCACGGGCAGTGAAATTTATCATGTTGCCAAATAACTGATGACTTCTATCGCCATTGTTGGCGCTGGTTTAATGGGCCGTTTGCTCGCCTTAACCTTGCATCGAGAAAGTGCAAGGTTGGGCGTTCAAATTACTTTGATTGATAAAGACGATAAGTTAGGTCATCAAAGTGCTGCTTACGCTGCGGCTGGTCTGTTAACGCCGTTAGGTGAAGCAATGCACAGTGAGGCGAATGTCGTTGAAATGGGCTTTGAATCACTTAAACTTTGGCCATCGTTGTTAGACTCACTCGATGAGTACACCTTTTTTCAGCAAGAAGGTGCCATTATGGTGAGTCATGAACAGGACAAAGGCGATTTTTTGCGTGTTCAACGATACCTCAATACTTATTATCCTCAACATCCAGTACAAGCGCTAAACCGCCAACAATTACAGCAATTAGAGCCTGAAATTGGGCGTAGTTTTCATCAAGGTTTGTTTCTTCCTCAAGAGGGGCAAATTGGTAATCGAAAACTGCTGATGGCTTTACGTTTTCAATTGGATAAAGAGAAAGTTAATTGGCAAACCCATTGTGATGTTCAACGCATTGAACACTTACCCTGTGGTAGTCGTTTAACCATTGAAACAGAAGGAAAAAGTCGTCAGTGTGAGTTTGATCTAGTGATAGATTGTCGAGGTATTGGCGCGAAAAAAGCATTAGCGGACCCTAGTCGATTAAATAGTTTAAGGGCGGTGCGTGGTGAATTAATGCAACTGTTTGCCCCCAACGTTAACATAACTCGGCCAATCAGGTTAATGCATCCTCGCTACCAACTGTATATTGCCCCCAAAGGTAAAGGATTTTACGTGGTTGGCGCCACTGAAATTGAAAGTGAAGATAACGCACCAATGACTGTTCGTTCTGCGATGGAGTTATTGTCCGCAGCGTATAGTGTTCACGCAGGATTTGCTGAAGCTAATATTCGCCAGCATGTTTGCCAGTTGCGTCCTGCTTTTAATGATAACCAACCTAAAATAATCCTTAAAAACAGCCTGATTCAAGTCAATGGGTTGTATCGACATGGCTTTTTAATCGCGCCTGTACTGTTAGAACAGGTAAAACAACTCGTGGAACAAATCACTTTAAAACACGATAAACCTCTTCATCAATTGAGCTATTCGCACCTGTTAACGGTGAGTGAACATGATAATTAAAGGCAACAAATGAATAATAAACCAATGAAGATATTAATTAATGGTCAGCATTATGAGTTGTGTGAAATCACCGAGAAAAATATTCACCAGGCGCTCAAGCTGTATTTAAATAAAAACCAGCACCAAGAAACCTTTGCTGTTGCGCTAAATGGAGATTTTGTTGATAAAGAAAGTTATCGGCATACTAAATTGACAACGAATGACAGTATCGATGTGCTGTTTCCAATTCAAGGGGGCTGATCATGTCGTTAACACTTTACGGGCAAACTTTAGATAGCCGTTTACTCATAGGCAGTGCGTTATATCCTTCACCACAAATAATGCAGCAAGCGATACTAGAAAGTGGTTCTCAAGTGATTACTCTATCACTTAAAAGACAGAACCCACAGCAAAGATCAGGACAACAAATTTGGCAGTATATTCAAGAAACTGTTAAGCAAACGAAAGGCTTTTTACTGCCCAATACCGCAGGTTGTAAAACCGCCCAAGAAGCGGTGACATTAGCTAAAATGAGCCGAGAAATATTTCAAACTGATTGGATAAAACTTGAAGTGATTGGCGATGATTATAACCTGCAACCTGATCCCATTGAGTTATTGAGCGCAACTGAACAATTGTTGGCTGATGGTTTTAAGGTATTACCTTATTGCACCGACGATCTGGTTATTTGTCAGCGATTACACGACTTAGGTTGTGAAGTGATTATGCCGTGGGCATCTCCCATAGGTACGGGTAAAGGTTTAATGAACCCTTATAATTTGGAAACTATTCGTTTGCGCTTACCTCATACGACTTTAATTGTGGATGCAGGTATTGGTAAACCTTCTGATGCCTGTTTGGCGATGGAAATGGGCTACGACGGTATATTACTAAACAGCGCGGTAGCCCTTGCCGATAATCCAGTGTTAATGGCTAAAGCGTTTGCTAACGCCATTAGCGCAGGAGAGCAAGCTTATGTCGCAGGCATAATGCAACAGCGTCAAACGGCACACCCAAGTACTCCTACACTTGATACGCCTTTTTGGCACCAGTCTTAACGAGAGATGTAGAGTTAAAATGACAAAGAAAATTATCTGGACGATCTCAGGCAGCGACTGCTCTGGCGGTGCCGGAATTGCCGCAGATATAAAAACAGCGCATGGCTTAGGGCTTGAAATTTGTACCTTAATTACCGCGAATACCGTACAGAATTCGCAACAATTAGTGGCGGTAAACCCAGTAGATGTCGTGATATTACAACAACAATTTGAATGTTTGTTGAAGGATAAACCGCCATCGGTCATCAAAATTGGGTTACTGGTAAATACAGAGCAAGTTGCTTGGCTTTGCCGAGCGATAAAATTACTTCGACAAGGACGACCCGAACTTAAGGTTATTTATGATCCTGTAGGGCGCGCCAGTGTTGGAGGTGTTTTATCAAGCTTAAGCAGACAAGATCTATTACCCCTATTGTCGTTAATCGATGTTATTACGCCAAACATAATGGAAGCACAATGGTTAGCGAATTCTAGCGAAACCGAAGCACTTAGTTTGGCACAGGAAATTTTAGCTTTAGGCGTTAAAGGCGTCATCATCAAAGGAGGTCATAGCCAATCAAATCAATGTTCGGATCTGTGCATCGTCCTTGAAGGTAGCAATGTTGAACAATATCTTCTCACTTGTGCACGTATTGAAACGCATGCCAGTCATGGTGGAGGTTGTAGTTTTGCTTCAGCATTAGCATGTTTTTTTGCATTAGATTATTTGCTAAGAGATGCTTTTACCTTAGCTAAAGCTTATATCAATCAAGGGTTAAATAAGTCGGCTAAGCAAACATCATTAGCAAACCATTATGGCGCGTTCGAGCAACTTGGCTGGCCAACCAATAAAATAGACTTCCCTGTTATTGGTTACTCGAATGAACACCTTAAGGCGCTTGAAAGCCAAGACACATTTAAAACGCTAGGTATTAAACGTGGTGCTAGAGAGAAATTAGGGCTTTATCCTGTTGTTGACTCTTTAGCTTGGTTAAAGCGCTTATTACCCTTAGGGCTTGAGATTATTCAATTAAGAGTGAAAAACCTATCAGAAGCGCAACTTGAACTAATTATTCAACAGGCAGTTTTGCTGAGCAAGCCCTACAAGACTCGATTATTTATTAATGATTACTGGCAACTTGCGATTAAATATAAAGCGTATGGTGTTCATATTGGTCAAGAGGACTTAATTGATGCTGATTTAAGTGCGATTAAGCAAGCAGGGCTACGACTAGGAATAAGCACCCACGGTTGTTATGAATTCTTACTGGCACAACAATTAGCCCCTTCATATTTAGCGATAGGGGCGATTTTTCCGACCAAAACAAAAAATATGACCGGGCAAATTCAAGGACTGGATAACTTAACGCAAATATTAACGCTGGCTACTGATATTCCGGTGGTCGCTATTGGCGGGATTAATCATGAAAGAGCACCGCAAGTGTGGCAAACCGGTGTTGATAGCGTTGCTGTGGTTACGGCAATTACTGAAGCAGAGAAGCCAGAAAAATCAGTGGCCGATTTTCAACAGCTCCTCATTTAATATTTAGTGGGAAATTGGTATATGATATACTTTTAGAAGTTATTTTTTCGATATTACTTATTTCAGAAAAAAGTATTCATATAAAAGGAATTTAAGATGAACAGCTTGTTCAAAACCTCAGCTGCCGCGGCTTTAATCGCGGTAATTTACCCCTCCAATGCTAATGAAGTCTCAACACACTTAACAACCATTATTGAACCTACGCCAATTAAACGAGTGAACCCCAAGTACCCGATGGATGCTGCTAAAAATAATCGGGAAGGTTGGGCAAAGCTAAGTTTTGTTATAGGTACTGATGGGCTCGTTTCAAACGTGTTAGTTACTGAAACTTCAGGCAGTAAGGATTTTGCAGCTGCAGCTAGCAGAGCAGTTTCACAATGGGAGTTTACCCCTGCTTTTGCTGATGGCAAAGCTATTGAGCAATGTGTAAATACTGTACAGATGAACTTCAAAATGGATTCAGGAGGGGCTCAAGGAGCTACGCGTAAGTTTAGAAGAAAATATGAAAAGGCATTAGCCGCATTACAAGCGAAAGACTACGAACAAACTAAGCAAGTGCTTGATGAGATGTCAAAAATCAAAAAAATGCATCTTTCTGAAAGTAACTATATGCACCTACTCGCGGCTGATTATGCCCAACAAATAAATGATAAACCGCTACAACTCTTTCACTTACGCCGAGTTTGGTTAGATACGACAAATGAAGAAAATGCAGAGCGTGAACTTTCCACGTTAAATTCTATTTTAATGTTAGAAATTAGCCTAAACCAATTACAAAATGCTTATGGTACTTATAAAAGAATCATAAAACGTGAAGCAGCAGCGCCTTATTTAGAAAATTACAAAAAACTTATCGGCAAAATCGATGCTTTTATTGGCAGCGATAAAAATATAGTCGTTCAAGGCAATATTAAAGAAGATGACTTTTGGTACGCTGCGTTAGTGCGTAAAGAGTTCTCAATTATTGATGTTAAAGGCGCGTTAAATAAACTCGACATTAGATGTGCGAATAAACGTCATGTTTATAGTCTTGAAGAAAATAACACATGGAAATTACCCGACAGCTGGGGAAAATGCAGTATTTATGTTTACGGTGAAGATAATGCAACCTTTAATTTAGTCGAGCATCCACAAAAAAGCTAAGTCTTTAAAATAAGCTAATTACAGTAAAGCAATAGATAAAAAAAGGGCATTAAGTGATTCACTTAATGCCCTTTTAAATTAACTGTTTGCTATTTATCTAGGATTTATTATTTACTTTTACGTAAGCCTAAACCAACTAACGCTAAACCAAAAATAGCAAGGGTTGTAGGCTCTGGAATTTCGTTTAGTTGATTACGAACTAAAAAAGTTTCCCCAGATCTGTTAGCAGCACGAGATAAGCTAGCTGAAATTCCAACAGGCGCTCCCCAAACATAACCACTTACTGTGTTAGTAGGATCACAATGGTTATGACCAGAGCCAAAGAAAGGTGATGCACATACATTAGCGTTATAGTTATTTAAGTCAAATGCGCCAATTAGGTCATTCAGATCAACAAAGCTTGCAGACCATTCGGTGGCAGAAGCAAATCTAAAGCCATCGATCAAGTTAACATCATTTCCACAACCGTTTTGACCAGCACATGGAGAAGCGTAAACCCACTCTAATCCGCTGTCATCTTGATAGTATGTATAACTACCTGGTTGATAAATTAATCCAGCATTGGCTAAACCACTTACTGCTAAAAGAGCACCAAATAACGCTAATTTTAAAGACTTCATTGTATATTCCTATTTTAACTTTCTCTCTATCTATATAGTATTGTTAAGAGAGAAATACGACGGTTAAATATAATTAAGCAATTGACGGGCCAATAAGTCATCCTATTGTTTTTATTGTTTTATTTTGTTTTATTTTGTTTTATTTTGTGTTTTTTTGAAATGCGAGCCAACTAATTGTAAAAATAACTGACATACTTCAATGCGCAATTATGCAGAAATAATTGGTGGTATAATCAAAAAACATAATGCTATTGATTAATTTGAATCTTAGGCTGCCAATCTAACCAGTCTTCGTCTACTTCGTCATATAAAACAAAGCTGTTGCCTTGTTGAGTGTTACTGGACTGTTCTTGGTTTATTTCTGGGGTGGCAAAAGCAATGCCACCAGCGAGTAAAGTTTCTATTGATTGAGATTTAATATCAACGCCGGCTAAAATTCCTGCTTCAACTCTAAAGCCACTGGTATTCCAAAACTTACTCCCTTGAGTAACTAAAGGTGCATAAGTTTCAGCAATATTAATAAAAACATTCACTTTATCAGCGGTATTTGACAAGCCCACGCCAATGACCTCGCCCACCTTTACTTGGCGATAAAGTATTGGGTTACCTACTCTCACTGACCCCAAATTATCAGCGATTAAAGTTAAATTTAAACCAAAAGGAAGTTGTTCAAGCGCAGGTGCAATGTTTTGTGCAATAAATTTTGTGACGACTACATCACTATCACCCTTGCCGCGACTACTAGCAATAAAACCACCCTCGATAACTGAGGCAATATTTTTCGAGCCAACCAAACCTAATTCAGTTTGAGCAAACCAAAACTTACTGCCTGGAACTGCGAGTTGTTTTCCCTTTTTATTGAGTAAAATAAGTGCATTAACACTGCCGTTCTCGTTATAAACAAGTTTATTAACCACCCCAACGTTTTGCTCTTGATAAGATACTTTCATTGCTTCTTTAAGCCCTCTTGCATCAGCAAAAGTAACCGTTATTGCAAGGCCTGCGTCAATCGCTGCTTGTTGGTGTTTAAATAAGGTAAAGCTGTCTTTTTCTTGTGCTGCTAACAAGGTATTTTCATCGTCAGGCGTATAAAAACTGATGCCTCCTCGAAGCACAGCATCGACAGATTCTGTTTTAATAACAAATTTATCCAAACCGCCATTAATGGTTAGGCCGCCAGCGTTAAAAAATCGTGTTTGAGCCGAGATAAGATGTTGGTATTGCTCCTCAATGGTAATATGTATTGTTATATTGTCTTGTTCAACATTTAAGGTGATGTTGTCAACTTGTCCAACGGTAATACCCCGGTAGCTTATAGGGCTGCCAACAGAGGCGGCAGTTGCATGTTCAGCAGTCAGTTGTAGTTGTAATCCTTTAGCACTAGCCAACTTTTCAGGAGGTTTACTTGCTAAGGTAAACAGGGTTTGTTGTTGATTATTATGCTTGCTAGCACCACTTGCATCAAAAGTTATATACGCACCACCTAATAATGCTTCAGTGTCGGCTAAGCCAGAAAGGCTTATTTGTGCCTCGACTAACCAAAACTGGGTAGTTGGCGTTAAAATATATTGATACTGAGGCAATAAACCCACACTTAAAGTGCTGTTACGACCATCGTCAACGATTTGGTGGATAGAGCCAACTTCTTCTCCTCGAAACATTAAACGTGTGTCTTGAGAAATTCTTTGGCCTGAAGGGACTTTTAACGTTAACATTACCCGCTGTTTTGCTCGGTCTTTGTTGCTAAATAAATGAAACTTATCCCCGTTTTTTGCAACTTTTTTATCTTCGGAATAACCATGATCAAACGCAATACCGCCAGATAGCACAGAAGCTAAAGATTGTGCTTTTATTTTAACTCCCTGCATATTGGCAGAAATATCAACACCGCTAACATTCCAAAAGCGACTGTCCAATGCGACATAGTTTTCAAAGGCCTCATCAATATGAATATGAACAAGGTGTTGCTCAGGTCCTGTGGTTTCAAGTGCTTGAATTGTGCCTACCGTTTGTTGCTTATGATAAATGTTGCTGCCAGCTTGTAGTGAACTAATATCAGTTGTTTGTAATATTAAATGAAGGCCTGGCTCAGTATATTTATAGGCAGGTTTCACGTTATACACATTAAAGTGATTTTTTGGCTCACCAACTAACGATGGGCGAATACTTAAATGAGTACCTTTTAATAAACTCTGTGCATTTGATACGCCGGATAAATCGACGCTAGGAGAAACCACATAAAATTGAGACTCATCAGTAAGGTAAGGCACAATTCTAGGGTTGATTTTTGCTTTAGCGATAATTTGACGTGTTTCCGGATCTATCGTGGTAAAAGAGTCAATCACACCTACGGTAACACCTTGATATAAAATGGCAGCGCCTCGATCAACACCTGAATCCCAGCCGAGTGTTAATGAAATTTCATGCCCCATTTCAGCGGCTTGATAATCTTCATATAATTTATAAATATCGCCGCTTTCTGCTAACTCTTTGGGTGTTTGATAAGGCTGCGTACCAACGGCAATGCCTCCCGCTATAATAGATGCAAGCGAGTCGGTGTTCACCTTAATGCCAGATGAAAGTGACGCAAGTATTTGTACGCCACTAACATTCCAAAACTGTGAATTCTTTTTAATTAGATAAGCATATTTTTCTTCGATAAAAATGCTGATATCAATCTTTTTAGTTTCTTCAACATAATGATAACCAGAAACGTAACCAATAGTGAGTTGCTTGAAGGTTATAGGGGAGTTTTTATTTATAGAGCCTAACACGTTTGTTTGTAAGGTTAGATGTAAACCCGGCGTAGTCACATCTAAAGGGGGCTCTGACTCTAAAGCGACAAACTCACTAGTGTAACGACCTTCATCATTAATATCAGGCTGAATATTGATATAATCGCCCGATAATAGAGTATCTAACCCAGAGACACCTTGCAGAGAAATATCGGCGGTGACCAACCAAAACTTTGTTGCAGTCGTTAAATACGGGGCTAACTTTGACGACATTTCTACTTCAACAATGACATGATCTAATTTTGCTGAAGGGACAACACTTTTTACCATACCGGCGACGAGCCCTTTATAACGGACTTCAGTTTTATTAGGAACAATACCTTGGCCGTTTTCAAATTTTATGGTGATAAACTCACCTTGTTCACTGATCGCTTTAACGGCTAACCAAGCACCAAAAATAAGCGCTATAAGCGGAACCAACCAAACAATAGATAGTCCTTGTTGCTCGACGACATTTGCCTCTTTGTCATCATTGAGTTCATCTTTTGAGTCATTAGCAGTCATGCTAAACTTTATCCTTCTGTGCTTTGAGAATTTCACTGCTGTCACTTTCTTGCACTATATCATCTTCATCCCAAAGTAGTCGGGGATCAAAACTTGTGGCAGCTATCATGGTAAAAATAACGGTTAGGGTGAAGTAATTAATTGCAGGTCCAGCTTCAACAGTACTAACAAAGCCTAACTCCACTACAGCAACTAATAATGCGACGACAAATACATCTAACATTGACCACGGACCTAAAAATTCTAGGACATGATACAACTTAGCATGCTTTTTAGGTTTTAATCGTGGCCCAGTATGCACTTTAAACACTAAAAAGAATAATCCAGCAATTTTAATTAATGGAACAATAATACTGGCGGTGAAAATAATAACAGCGATAGGGTACAAACCATGATCGATAAAAGAGCCAATGCCTGACAAAATCGTTGAAGCCTCAGGTACTCCTAAAGAGTATATGATCATAATAGGATAAAGGTTAGCAGGAATAAAAGAAATTAACGCGGCAATATTCCAAGCCAATGTGTATTGTAAGCTGTTGTTCTTTCTTTGATAAAAAAAATTGCTACAACGGCTACATTGTTGCTGAGTAGACAGCATTTCATTAACTTTATGGCATTGCGGACAAACACCTAAGCCTAATTCTTTAGCTGTTTTCATCAAGACACTCTTGCTCAAGCTTCTGCCAAACATAATGTTGATCTAAGGTGACAGAAACCATGGTTGAACATATTAATAATAAAACAAAAGACAATAAACCGTAGTCGATGGAAAGCTCCGTGTCGTCTAGAAGTTTATACATTGAAACCACAATTCCTAATAAAAAAACATTCAACATCGACCAACTGTCTAGCTGATGATAAGCACGGAAAAAATGCAGTAAAAAAGGCTTAATTTTATTAAATTTAAAACAATAAGTAATATATAAAGCGCCAATTAACCTAACAGTGGGAACAGCGATGGCGAACATAAAAACTAATAAAGCAATCATGTAGAAGCCTTTGCTAATAAGCTGGGTAATGCAATCTAGTAGCGATGCATGATGAAATTGTCCCGCTAAAGTTACACCTATCATAGGTAAAATTATGGCTGGTGTAAGAAGAAGAAGCCCAGCGATAGCTAAGGCGAAAGTGCGTTCAATTGAATTGACTTTTCGCTCGAATAAAGTCGCACCACAGCGGCTACACTCGGCTTTTTGGCCTTGATTTAACTTAGGCTGCTCGAATAAAGCATCGCACTGTAGGCAAGCGATCAATTCACTCTTAAGCGCTTGTTCTGCCAAGTTTACTCCTTTGTATTCAAAGCCAAACCTTAATATTACGCAAAAAAATTAAATTTTACCAAGAAAAAAGCAGCGATAAACGCTGCTTTTTAAAGAGTGATCATGACTGCTTAATTAAGCAACTAATCGTTTAAATATTTGCTCAATTTAAAGTGAAGACATAAATTGCGCTAATGCTTCAATGTCAGCATCAGTTAACTTAACAGCTATGTTACGCATAATGCTGTTATTGTCATTAGTACGATCACCAGTACGGAATTTTTGCAATTGTGACGTTAAGTATTCAACATTTTGCTTAGCAACAACAGGGAATTTAGCTTGGCTAACCCCTTTACCGTTAGCTGTATGACAAGCAACACAAGCACTTATGCCACGCTCGCTATCACCACCAAAGTAAAGTTTTTTACCTAAATCGTTAGCTTTTCCGTTACCTGCAGTTGATTTTTGAGAAGCAAAGAATGCGCCTAAATCAGCCATATCTTGTTCAGACAAGCCTGCAACCATGCCTGCCATAACTGGATCAATACGACCCGATTCACTTGAAGCGCCGGCTTTAAAATCTGCTAATTGCTTAGCAATGTAAGCAGCGCCTTGGCCTGCAAGTTTAGGATACATTGCAACGAGCGAATTACCATCTGCGCCATGACAAGCGGTACATGTTCCAGACTTGGCTTGACCGTCGGTTGGGTTGCCGCCGTTATGAAATACGATGTTCTTATTAATTTCTACAGTAACAGCAGCCGCAGGTGCGTTTGGTGCACTCGCATCGGCAGTCGCAGCTTCGGCTTTTTCGCCACCCCATGGGAAGCTTGAAAAGTAAGCTGCAAGATCATTCATATCTTCATCAGATAATCCCGCCGCCATTGGCGCCATAGTAGGATCAGTACGCGAACCATCTTTAAAAGCTTTTAATTGTTTAACGATATAAGCATCTTTTTGTCCGGCTAAATTAGGGTACATAGGAATTGCACTTGTACCTGTTGAACCATGACAAGCAGCACAAACTGCTGATTTTGCTTTACCTGCAGCAGCATCGCCTTGCGCTGTTGCTGTTTGAATGGAACTTAAGCTTAATCCGAATAATACAGATAAGATAATTTTTTTCATGGAGTTGCTCTCTACTTGCCGTTAATTAGCTCAATTTTTATTATAGAGCTCAAATTAATAATATTATGAAAAAGTGACAGCATTTTACACGATTATTATCAATGTGTAACAACGCAGCGTAAAAAAATCCTTGAAAAAGCAATAGAATTAACTTTTTCACCTAATAAAACACGTTATAATACTTTGCAATAGTTTTCATCTTCATTGTGAACACTGTTTTAAATATTAAGTATAGACGTCCATTGGAGAACACTTTGTCATCATCAGCTATTCATTTAAGTAAAGCCACTTTCACTATTAGCGCGCCAGATATTCGACATTTAGGTGAAGATAGCGGTATTGAGGTTGCATTTGCAGGACGTTCAAATGCAGGTAAATCTAGTGCACTTAATACCTTAACCAACCAACGTGGCTTGGCAAGAATTAGTAAAACTCCTGGTCGTACCCAGCTGATTAATGTTTTTGAAGTGGGAGAAAATCAACGACTAGTTGATTTACCTGGTTATGGTTTTGCTAAAGTCCCACTAGCAATGAAGCAGAAATGGCAAAAAGCACTAGGGGAATATTTAGAAAAACGCGAAAGCTTAAAAGGTTTAGTTATTTTAATGGATATTCGCCACCCCTTAAAAGATTTAGACATGGATTTAGTTCATTGGGCAGTAGATAGCGATTTACCTGTGCTAGTGCTACTGACAAAATCTGATAAATTATCACAAGGTAAACGTAGTGCAGAAGTTTTAAAAGTGAAGAAAGTGCTTAAGCCACTTGAAGGGAACATAAAAGTACAAGCATTCTCATCATTAAAGCGTGCAGGCGTAGAGCAAGCCGACAGTATTATTTGTGGTTGGTTAGCTGGCGCTGAGCAAGCAGAAATAACAAGCGAAGTATAAACATAGCAACAAGGCAGTCGATGTAAGATCGATTGTCTTGAAAACAAACACGACTAAGCTAGGCTTATTTCCCCCTCCCCAAGTAGTATCTGTTTATTTAGTTACAGATAACGATCTTCCAACTCCTAACAGCTCCCCCCAAATATCTAGCCATTATTTTGCCGTTAAATTTATTATGGACACACCTTGACGGTATAGCTGAAGATTTCGGTCAGTGGATTTTAGGCATAAAAAAGCCGATGACATAAATCATCGGCGTATTAGCTTATGGGGGAAAGCTAGAATAAATTATTACAACAAGCGTTCTTTAAGGGAACGATAGCAGTATAGAGTATCTGCTCTATGTTGTAAAGAGTTTTTACTCTAATTTTTATATAGGGGCTAAATTCTCATCTGTAACTACGAATTATTTTTGATGGCTCACTTTTACCATATTCGAGACACTAGCATTTAAGCTGTTATGTTGTTTTGGCTTAGATTTTTATCGATAACTTCCAAATAATGAGAAAAATACAAAAAAAATTTGGGTTTTAGTTTCAGTGAAATTTTTTCCAGAAGCGTGAAACTCTACTGAGCCTATACACCACAAGAGAAAAAAATTAGGAGGAATAAATATTCAACGTTATCAATTCACAAAAAATAGCAGAATAAGAAATCATACTCGCTCAATTCTGCTAAAGTGACTTTTTAATGAATTGGTTATTGAATCTTCGTTTTCCTGCATAAATCAATTAAAGTAAATAATTAACAATGAACTTCATGTTTTATTACCTCTTTTTTTTGTGCAATATGGGTAAGGTGAACAAGCAAAACTTTTTGTAGCTTTTTCACTGCTTTTCAACGTTGTTGTTTTTTGTTTGTTATCACCAATAGTTGCGGCGAAGGCAGTTGTTACTGATAGTAGCGCGATTAATAGTATAGGTTTCATTTTTACTAATTCCTGAGTGTGATGTTGATTTATCTAACAACACGATTTTAATCTACTCAGACGAAGAAGCTTTATCAAAAAGTTATGAAAACCATATTAAATCTTTATCTTTTTATCACTCTCTCTGTATATAAACCTCTAATAAATTGGTACAAAATTAAATGTAAATTATGTACGTAACTATTAATGGGTTGGTAATATCACAACCTGATTCGGCACGCTATCGATTAAGACATTTAAACAACTATTCCAATTGATTTGCCTTGCTTGTTGGCAAGAGTTTTTAGGCATTTTTTCACTAGTAGCGTTAAGGACATTGAACTTCGTTACATTGTTTTTATTAAACAAGTACAGATTCTCATCATTTACTAACCATCGCTCTGGCGATTCATCATTGGTAAATATGAGTACTTCGGTATCATTAATAAATTGCCATATGCCATCAGTATTATATTTATCAAAAAACAAACTTTCCCCATCGGTTTTTACACGATAACCACCCGCATTAGTCACTCTTTGAATTTCTTGTGTGTTCAAGTTATAAGAAAATAACTCATATGTATCATCTTTTACTTTAGTAAATATAATTTTTTCTTTGTAGAAAATAGGGTTATAGCCATCCAAACTTAAAATGAGCTCTTTGATTTGCTTTTCTTCAAAGGTATAAACTTGGATCCCCTTATCCGTACCTAGTAACACAAGTTTATTATCACTACTTACATCAAGCGCATTTATTTCAGTTTGATTGCTAAAATAACTTACTTGCCGAGACAAACTATTACTAAGTTGATACGACCAAAGTTGAGAGATGCCTGTTTTATTCGATATATACCACACTTCATCAGCACTAAAGCGGTGCGGCATGTAATTACGTTCACTTTGTCCGCTAGAAATGGGGAGAGATGTTTGTGAGTTGATGTCATATAAGAAAACATTTTGACTATATAATTCGCCTTTAGTAAAAATAATATCATCCGCATGGCGAGTAATGTTATCAAAAGGCATAAAAACAGGAATGCTTTGAGTTTCTACAATGTTAAAATCATCATCAAAATAATGAGTTGTTATAGAGCCATCGTTATCTTTATAGCTAATTTTGTCATCAAATAAAGCAGCAAAAAATAAAGGAAACGTTAACTGCTTTGACCATAGTGTAATATTTATATCATCAGCAGCGACAATATCTAATCGCGTATTTAACCAATCATTTGTTGTTAACTTTGCCAAGTACTTCATATTCGGAGAGGAAATGACTTTATAAATGCCTGCACCACCGTTATTTTCAACATTTATGAGCTTATTGACACCGTTTAATATATCTAATGTAATTAAATGACTCCCCTTGGAAATAGCAGGAGAATCGGCTATAAGTAATTTGCTAGATGATAACTTAGCCATTGAGAAGATTGGTGATTGTTGGTAGCAACTTGAAATACGCTGGCCTGAAATATTATTGATTAAATCTGAAATAGCAATAATTTCTATCCAGCAACTCGTTTGTGTTTTCACTCTTATTGCTAACATTTCATTTGACACCCATGTCGGTGTTGTCAAATCAGTCTCTTTGCGCTCTGCGAAGTGTAAAGTATTCGCTTGATTATCATAAATACCAATCAACCAATGTTCAGAATCCATGTGCTGTCCTGAATATACAACATAATTCTTATGTTCATTGGGCGCTAATTCAAATTTTCTTATTTTATCTTCAAATAAGCGATACGGCTTTGCATAATTTATCTGTGTTTTCTCTACCATGTTAGAAAATGAGCTGAACCCATAAATGGTAATAATGAGTAAGAGTAAACTAACAAAATAAATAATAGGTAGTCGATGATTTGACAACTTAGGAATAAAACTGAACGTTAAGTCTTTCTTTAATGTTTGCTCCGTATTACATGGAGTCGCTAGCGTAATTGAATGATTGGCTATATTACCATTTGAAAGCATATAACCTTTCTTGCGGATATTCTTAATTACAAGTCCATTGGTATTATCAATTTGATTTAACTTGGCTCTTAGGTTTGAAATAACACGTGTTATTGAGCTATCAGATGTGTTGCTTCCGCTCAGCCAGCAATGAGCTAAATCATCTTTAGACACCACCTCATTAAGTGACTTAATAAATAATAGTAGCACCTTGCCTTCTAAGTTTTCCAATGGCAGTTCTTCTCCACTAGAATTCGTTAAAATATTTTTTTCAACATAAAAAATGATGTTGCTATTGAGCGCTAATTTATACCCCACGGGTGACCTTTCTGTTATCACAAATAAAACTTCAGATTGATTCATTATAAATTAAACCCAAGGTATTTTGATGAAATGATTCAATAAAAATCCATAAATATTAAAAACATAAGGTTTTCATAAGGTTTACATAAAGTTTCAAGAGGGCTTATAGCATACCTTGCACAATCAATATTATTTCTGCTCATTGGTTTTTCTCCAGTGAAGCAGGCATGACTAAATATGTACGCTTTATAGGGAAGATTATGCGCTATTATTTCATTTTGATGTTTGTTTTTATTTCAAATATCAGTTTGTCTCAAGAGGTTTTCAGTTGGCAGGAGCAGGACTATCAACATCATTTGGTAGATTTTGATGGTGATGGGTTGGATGATTTATTGCTTCAACCTTTAACAGTTAACCAGCAACTAATAGTCGTTATAGCTGAACGGATAAATAACGAAACAAAATACCTACCAATCAATCAACAAGTGATTGCCGATAAAGGCAACGCAAATCTTTGGTCGTTAGAATCGGCTAAAGTCATTGTCCTTGATTTAAATGGCGATAACAAAAACGACTTATTGTTTGTCTTTCCTAAGATAAAAGAAGCTAAAAGTTATTTTGCCACTGAGAGAGGGGTAGATTTCATTTCTTCTCCTTCTAATCAAACTTACACTATACAAGAGTTACCATGGCTCGATAAAGCTGATGAATTTGACTTTTATCCAGGTGATTTTAATGGGGATAATAAACAAGAAATATTAGCTGTTTCTCAAAAAGGTAATCAACATTATCTAATGCATAGTGATGATGCGTCTAATCTACATATTGCACAAACGATTAAAAAAAATGTTAAATGGGGTAAAAATCGTCTTGAGAATATTTTAATTAAAGATTTCAATAATGATGGTAGAGATGATGTTTTTGCTTTAGCCAAGAAAAAAGATAAGTTTCATTATTTATCGATATCTAATAAAAAAGGTAAGTTAAACAAATCATCTAAAATTAAAAATAAATTAAAAGATAAGCACTGGAATACAGACGATTATAGCATTGTAATTGCTGATGCTGATGATGATGGTTTTGTTGATTTAGTCAGGTTAAATAACATGCCTGGCGGTATTGATGAAAATGAAAAGTTGATTGAGTCGCCAATAAGTGATGATGTTGATGATGTAACTGACGATTGCGATCAATTATTTTACTCAACTAAAACAGAAACTGATGGTTTATCATGTGCGCCATGGAGTAATACTACAAATACTACTGACTCAACACAGACGGCAAAAGACACAGGTGCCTATTTAGCTCAACCCCAAAATATAAGCACCTTATCAGACAATTGTCATTTAGATTCTGTCCCCACGAATCCTGGTACCGATTCTTTCTCCGCAAGTCCTCAGGTAGGGCCTAGGTGTGATGGAGACTTAAAACCAACGACACCTTCGAGTGCGCCGACTGTCAGTGGTGGAGGATACCACCCTCTAAATAGTCAAATAACATTACAGTTAGCGAACATTCAAAATACGGCATATTATGAAGTTTATTTAAGCACTTATGATGGAGGCTATTCATTAGTTAAAACTACCGCTTTAAGGTCAACCTCTATAACGATTAGAAATAGTTGGGGTTATAACTATATCAAGTATCGAGCATGTAATGGCAGACCTGTAGGCTGTAGTGGATTTAGCCCTTGGAGAAGAATTCAAGCTTATAGCTCGCCATATGCAACAACGTTAAATGCTTCACCGACTAGCGTTACTCTCAACGGAACCTCAACTCTCTCATGGCCTGCACCTGGACATATTATATACACTGGTACTCGTTATGAACGTAAGTATAAAAAACCTGACGGTACTGAAGTATCGTTATCAAATATTAATCACATCGGTGGGACTAATAATTATAGTTTCACAAGCTCTAACTTAAGCCAAGCTGGAAATTATACCTTTTCAGTGCGAGCCTGTAATCCTAGTTTACCATGCGGAAGTTGGGGAACTAAAAATATAACGGTTAAAAATCCAATCCCGCAAACACCCACCCTATCTGTACCAAGTAATAGCAGTACCGGTAATTACACCGTATCTTGGAGCGCTGTTGCCTATGTTACAAGATATGAGTTGGTTGGTGAACTAAGTGGTACATTATACTCAGGCTTAAATACCTCAGATGCCAGGTCAAAACCTAGTGGTACATACTCATATAAAGTTAGGGCATGTAATAGTACTGGCTGTAGCGGTTATTCACCGATAAAAACGATTGTGGTTAATATTTTACCCCCTATCCCAAGTGTACCTACACTGAGTGTCCCCTCCTCGGATGATGACGGTATATACATTGTGTCATGGGGAGCCGTGAGCAATGCTACTCGTTATGAGCTATATGAAAATGGTGTTCGGGTTTATTCAGGAAGTAATTCATCAAAAAGTAAAACAAAATCCAACGGTACATATTCTTATAAAGTCAGGGCATGTAATGCTCGTGGGTGTGGTAATTTTTCATCAACAAAAAATATCCTCGTTGATATCTTACCTCCCATCCCAAGTGCACCAACACTGACCGTTCCCTCCTCAGATAATGATGGCACATATACTGTGTCATGGGGAGCCGTGAGCAATGCTACTCGTTATGAGCTATACGAAAATGGTGTTCGGGTTTATTCAGGAAGTAATTCATCAAAAAGTAAAACAAAATCCAACGGTACATATTCTTATAAAGTCAGGGCATGTAATGCTCGTGGGTGTGGTAATTTTTCATCAACAAAAAATATCCTCGTTGATATCTTACCTCCCATCCCAAGTGCACCAACACTGACCGTTCCCTCCTCAGATAATGATGGCACATATACTGTGTCATGGGGAGCCGTGAGCAATGCTACTCGTTATGAGCTATACGAAAATGGTGTTCGGGTTTATTCAGGAAGTAATTCATCAAAAAGTAAAACAAAATCCAACGGTACATATTCTTATAAAGTCAGGGCATGTAATGCTCGTGGGTGTAGTAATTTTTCATCAACAAAAAATATTGCGGTTACTATTCAAGCTGCCAATACTCCCCCTGTAATCTCAGGAACACCACCAATATTAATTGGTGTTGGAGTTAACTATAATTTCTCACCAACAGCCTCAGATATTGATTTAGGAGATGTTTTAAGGTTTATTATTGTCGGCAAGCCCGCATGGGCGACATTTGATACTGCGACGGGGATCCTATCAGGTACGCCGAGTGTTTCAGATATAGGCTTTGATTCAAATATTGTGATCAGTATTACAGATGAAATTGAGACAGTTTCATTGCAATCATTTGAGATAGAGGTCATACAAACAAATAATTTAGTGACTTATAAATATGATGCGAGAGGTCGCTTAATAAAGGTAACTAATTCAAAAGGCGAAATCGTTGATTATAACTACGATGATGCTGGTAATCGCACAACAGCAGGGAGAGCTAACTAATGAACTCTATTCTATCTACAAAACTAAAACTTGGGTTTACTGCTCTTGCCTTTTCATTGTCATCCTACGCTAATGTAGAACCAACAGGAACGAATGAAGATTCTGAAAAACTTATTTTAGATGGCCAAGCTGTATTATTCACAGAACTCGACCCTGATGTTGTAAAGTTAAAGCCGTTGAATGTTGAGCCTGACATTAACAATATTGATTTATTGTCAGGGATTTTTCGTCCTAAACTTCCGATATTGAGTATTCCTGCTGCACCTAATTTATCATTTCATACGATGCAGCAATTTGATTCAAAAGTTATTGGGAAAATGTTAGTGCAAAATCAAGCGCTTGCTCATGCAGGTTCATATACATTAACTTACGGTGGGACTATATCCGAATATTTTAAATGTAATGGGGGGGAGCTTTGCGTAACAGACCAACCAACAGGCTCTATAGTTATCGGGAGTTTGAAAAATGGTATTACATACAAACAAGGCCATACTGGTATTGTTATTCGGTATGATTCAAAATCTTCATACTCCGTTAATACTTATGAAACAGCCACTTGGTATGCAACAGAAGTGTCTTACCCTGATGGGGAAAAATTAACGATCAGCTATGATACTGCACTAAATGCCTCTCAAACTTTACATAGACCAGCGACCATTTCAACCAACATAGGCTATACGTTATCAATTGAATATCAATCTGATGATTATACACAAATGGGCTGGTCTCAAATTAAAAAAGCATCGATTAAAGATGCTTCAAACAATATAGTTGCTGAGCAGAATTACACAGTAGAAAATTCATCAACAACACTAACTAATCTGCAAAATAGAAGTTGGACATATAGTGGTTTTTCCAATGCATTAGGCTCCTTAGATAATGCTAGATCTTTTAACTATACATTACCAAGTGATGATTCGGAGAGTATCTCTGTTAGTTCAGAAACTAGAACTTATGGAACTTATGAACATGATTATTTTGTTACTCAAGTTATAGAGTCAGGCCAAACATTTAACTATACCTATACAGCTAAAACTGGCAAAGGGTACGACCCAAAAAAGCAGTTTTCTAAGCTTGTAATAACTGGACCAGAGAACTACAAACGTACAATTGAATACGATGTAAACCCTGCACCACGTTCAAATCAATTTATTAGCTCCGATACTAATGGGTTAAATGAAAAAACTAATTACCAATTTAACAATTATGGTCAGTTAATATCAGTAACACATCCGGAAGGTAATAAAATTTCAATTACTTATGATGACGTAGGAAATATAACAAAAAGGACTGTATCGCCTAAGAGTGGGTCACAATTACAAGATATTATTACCTCCGCGAATTACAACATTACTACTTGTCAAAAAATCACATGCTTTCTTCCTACCCATACTATAGACGCGAATGGTAATCAAACAGATTACACGTTTGGTGATCATGGCGGTTTGCTAACCAAACTTGAGCCTATTGGTAATAGTGGCGTTAGTCTTAAAACGACAAATACATATCAAGCTTATTTAGGGATAGATAAACTAGTCAAAACTACAATTTGTGAGAGTGCTAATTGTGATACTGCTAAAGATTCTATTACACAATATGAGTACTGGAATGATACCAAGCTCCCTTCAAAAGTAACAAAAACTGATGGTACCGGCACAATTAGTCAAGTGGTTACTTATACATATGACGAAGCTGGACGACTAATATCAGAAGATGGCCCATTAACAGGCACTTCAGACAGAAAGGAATACACATATGATGAGTCTGGGCGACAAACTTGTGCAATTGGCGCGGTAAACCAACAAGGTAAAAGGGTTACCACCAAGACTACCTACAGAGCACAAGACAATCAGGCGATGAAAATTGAAACTGGTACATTCGTTTCTATAGCTCAAGATTTAAGCACGTGCTCTATTAATGTTAACTCGGTAGTTGATAACGTATATAACGCTAATGGGTTGAAAGAAAAGGTAACTATAGGCTCTCCTTCTAGTGCTAAGGTTCTTTCTCAAATATCGTATGATGGGTTGAATCGTAAGGAATGCGAAACCGTTCGCATGACACCTTCTGAATTTGGGAGTTTACCAACTTCTGCATGTATTTTAGGAGCTGAAGACGATAACGGCTCTGACCGTATAGTACACAATACCTATGATAAATTATCCCGGATAACCAAAACAATTTCTGGGTACGGTACGACAGATGCTGGAGTTGATATCGAAATTGGGTATACCGCTAATGGCCAAATCGATTGGCGCAAAGATGGTAATAGCAATCAAACATCATATAGCTATGACGGTGTCGATAGGTTAGAAAGCACTACTTTTCCGGACAGTTCAACAGAAAGCTTTACCTATGATAGTAACGGTAATGCACTCACCTTGACGAAACGTGATGGAACAATACATACACACACTTATGACACTAGAAATGCTAAAACCAAGACGGTAATTGAAGGTGAAGACGATTTAGTATTTTCATACGATACGTTTAATAGACAAATTTCCTCAATTCGAGGTCAAAATAGTGTTGTAAGTAGCTATGATGGATTGGGACGACTAAAAACATCGAGTACTAATGGAAAAACGTTATCCTACAGTTATGATGTTGCAAATAGACGAACTAAAGTTACTCACCCAGACAATTTTTATATCGACTATGCCTATGATGCAACAGGTGCATTAACTTCATTAAGTGAAGGCGGTAATAACCAACTAGTTAGTTATACGTTTGATGATTTAGGCCAACTTAGCGCTATAACACGTGGCAATGCTGGTGTCTCGTCGTCGATTAGTCACGACGTATTAAGCCGCCCAATTACTTTTGACCACAATGGATTAAATCAGACAACTTTTGGTTACAATCCAAGCAGCCAAATAATCGAAAAGGAAGTCTCAAATGAAGACTTTCAGGTTAAATTACCAATAGTTGGTCAGCAATCATATACAACCAATGAATTGAACCAGTATACAAATGTTGCTGGGAAAATAATTAGCCATGACCTTAACGGAAACCTAATAGATTATGACGGTTGGGTATATACATACAATAGTCATAATCGATTAACAAAAGCGTCGAAGCAAGGAGCCGTGCTAGATTTAACTTACGACCCAACAGGTAGGTTGTACAGTTCTAGTGTCAATAGCAACATTACAAGTTTTCTATATGATAATGATGAGCTTGTCCTAGAATATGATTCAAGCGGTAATATAATTAATCGTTATGTACATGGTATAGGTGTAGATGACCCATTAGTTTGGTATAAAGGTAGCAGTAAAAATGATATTAATTATTTACTGGCAAATGAACAAGGGTCAATAATAGCCGAAACATCAAAGGAAGGTAATGTTAGCCAGATACATCAATATGGTCCATATGGAGAGCCGGAAAATGTAAGTAATTCTCGCTTTAGATATACAGGACAAATCCTACTGCCAGATACGGAACTGTATTACTACAAAGCACGGATTTATCATCCAAAGCTAGGGCGATTCTTACAAACTGACCCTGTGGGTTATGAAGATCAGATGAATCTTTATGCTTATGTGGGGAATGATCCAATAAACTACACAGATCCTACTGGTGAAGTTAGGCATGGTATAAAGAAAAACTTAGCAAGAAGTGTCACTAGATACTACGAGAAAGTAAAACAGTTAAGAGAAAATAGAGCCAAAGGCAAAATAGGTGAACAAAAAACTCGTGACAAGTTAGGTGATGATATAGCTGGTGAGCAAGTAACTCTCGAAACACAAGGCGGTGATAGAGCAAGGGTAGACTTTGTGAAAAAAGACAAAGGTGTCGTTGAAACTAAAACTGGTGATGCAAAGCTTTCGAAAGGTCAAGAGAAGGTTAAAGAAGCAATTGATAATGGAGAGCCAGTTATACCGAGAGGTAAAAATGCTGAAAATGCTGGGCTTCCTAAGGATAAACCAATTAAAATGAAAAACTGTAAAGTTGATAGGCATTGTTGATGACTGAAAAAACAAAATTAAATAGAGTAGTTATAGATTTTGTAGCTAAAGGTAAAACTGAAGATCAATGGTTAGTTGTATTGGTAGAAGAAGCTAATGTTGAATTTGATTTAGATGGATTTCTTTATGATTTTCAAGATCGACTATACAACTGCCTTGACGCCATTATAGATGGTCAATTGGCTGATAAATTTCCAGACACTTTAAACAAAGATATTGTAATACGAGTAGACTGTTATCAGATACCTAGGCAGGATGTTGAAGAGTTCTTTGTCAGTTTTTCTAATGGTGTCCTAGCCCTACAAGATTACGCTGAAGGGCTAGCTAACAGTAGTTATGTAAAAGATATAACTTTCGAAATAAATTTTGATTAACTATATCTGATGACTTCAGATTTATTTTTGAATCCAAAGCCTCGCTAGTCGG